>CAZWNV010000109.1:0-1265 GCA_964635265.1 uncultured Desulfobacteraceae bacterium | reverse complement strand
CTTCCACCGCCGGCCGCCGCCGGGACAAGCCCGCAACATCCCTGGACCTGTCGCACTGAGGCAACTTTTCCATGATCCGACTGCAGGAACTGCAAATCCGGTTGCCCGGCTTCACACTCGGCCCACTGGAGTTGTCCGTGGAAACCGGAGAATGCTTCATCCTTCTCGGCCCCACCGGTGCGGGCAAAACCCTGATCCTGGAAACTATTGCCGGAATGCTGTCCCCCACCCGCGGGCGGATCGAACTTGACGGCGCCGATGTCACCGGCCTTGCCCCGGAAAAACGCGGCATCGGCATTGTATACCAGGATCTTGCCCTGTTTCCGCACCTGTCCGTAATGGAGAACATCACCTACGGCCTGCGCTACTGCCGCAAATCCCATCGCCCCAGCCGGGAGCGGATGGAGGAGCTGCTGCTGCATACCGGCATCAAGCACCTGCGCGGCCGCAGCGTAACCACCCTGAGCGGCGGCGAAAAACAGCGCGTGGCCCTGGTTCGGGCGCTTTCTGTCAACCCCTCCATTCTGCTTCTGGATGAACCCCTCTCCTCCCTGGACCGGGGCAGCCGCGGAGAAATTCAAAAACTTTTAAAATCCCTGCACAAGGAAACCGGCACCACCTTTATCATGGTAACGCACGATTTCACCGAGGCGCTTTTTCTGGGCCAGCGGGCTGCGGTGCTAAACAAGGGAAGCATTGAGCAGCAGGGTGCTGTATCGGAAATCCTCAGGCAGCCCCGTACACCGTTTGTCGCCCGGTTTGCCGGCATGCCCAACATTTTTGCCGCCGCATTTGCCGATACCCGGGCGTTTGTCCGCGGCACAGCCTTTCAGCTCCCCCGGGCGCCTTCCTGCGAAAACGGCCACATTGCCGTTCGATCCGAGGATATCCGCATTCTCAATGAACCGCCCGAATGCGGCGGAGAAACCCTGCTGCGGGGAAGAATAACCGATACAACCGACCTGGGCCCCTATGGGGAGGTTGTCGTGGCCACTCCCGCGGCCGCGTTTACGGTAATGCTGCCGCGCAGGGAGCTGCTTGCGCTCCATGAAACGGCACCTGCGGAAGTCCTGCTGCATATTCCGCCTGATGCCATCCATGTATTGATGGCTTCGTAGAAAGCGGTTTATTCCGCTGGCACGGCACTTTTGCAGAAAGTAACGGAAAGCTATGACCTGTTTTATAAGGCCATCCCCGGTATTTGCCCCGGGGCCTGTCGCGCCTTGTGCTATCTCTAAGGCTCGCTCCGCAGCGCCCTGGAAACT
>CAZWNV010000108.1:0-10149 GCA_964635265.1 uncultured Desulfobacteraceae bacterium | reverse complement strand
GACGATGAGGACGATGACTAGTCCCCTTGTCCCTTCCTGCGGGCAGGAGGAAAACATTTAAAAAAGATGATACGCAGACATGCAGCCTGAGGCAGAACCATTGCGGTTCTGCCTTTCTTTTCAGCGAAAACCGTTTTCTTCGGCCAGCATATCCAGGTGCAGGGTGACAAGGTTTTCGATGGCCATGGGGGCGGGGTCTTCAAACACTCTTGTATCCACTGTTTTGAGATACCTCCGGCATTTTGTACAGAAATATACGCGAAGCCCTTCTTCCTCTTCCGGCTCAAGGTAGCCCAGTGCCTCCTGCTCCTGGTTGCTGCAGAAGGGGCAGCCGATTCTTTGAAAGGGCCATTGCGTGCCGCATAGCTGGCAATGGAGGAATCTTTTGCCTGAATCGCCGAAACAGGCCATATCCGGCTCGGATCCACAGAGCGGGCAGTATCCGTAATCCCAGTTTTCCAGATTCATTCTCTCCGCCAGGCAGCAGCGCAGAGCTTCCATTGCGGGACTCAGAGCAATCTCGGCCAGAAAATTCAGTCCGCTGGGATCAAGCCCGGTCTGCTCTGCACAGGCCGTCAATCGCTCCTGATCTTCGGCGAGGACCGCCTGAAACAGGCCAACACCCCAATCGGCATCATTTCTCAATTTTTCCAGGGTGTTCATTAATTCCTGGCGGTCCTCTCTCCCCGTTTTGCCCAGGCTCTCCATGAAACCGGCCAGCAGCTCAGAAGATGCCCTGAGGTCAATGGGAAGCGCGTCCCTTTGAAAAAGGGGAAGACCCGCCTGCCTTTTCGTATTTTCCAGGTCCTCCGCAAAACAGAACTCCCCGGGTTGGTGCGGGACTTCCTGCATGATTTCCAGGAGCCGTCGATAAATGTCGAGGAGTTCCCGATATTGGGGCTTTCGCCCTGAAAGCCGGTCAATTACGGCCAGTTGATTCTTTATGCTCTCTCTCATTGTTTCAGCCTTTCCAGTGCTTCCAGGAGATTTTCAAGAGGGGGGCGCTTATTGATGTTATAGACGGAAATATAGCGGATAATGCCCTTTTTATCGATTACGAACAGGGCCCTCTCCGAAATCCCTTCCGGGCGCAGAATCCCATACTTTTCGGCCACCGCACCATGCGGCCAGAAGTCCGAGAGTACCGGAAACCAGAGGGTTCCCATCTGTTGGGTCCAGGCATGGAGCGAGGGGATATTGTCAACGCTAATCCCCAGCAGCAGCGCGTCGTGTTCGGCAAAGTGCGCCTCCACAATGTTGTAGCCCGGCCACTGGTCGGAGCATACCGGCGTCCATGCGGCCGGCACAAAAGAAAGGACCACATTTTTTTCCCCCCGATATTGACTGAGTGTCACATGATCTCCGGATATTGCTGGAAGGGTGAAATCGGGCGCCTTCTCCCCCAACTCCACTTTAAGCCTGCTGTCGGTTGGCTTGCGTTTTCCCGGGTCATAGATTTTTTCCGCAAACGCATCGGAGTGGGTCTGGCTCCACGCCCTTGCCGCGGAAAATACCAAAAAAAACGCCAGAAATACAAAAACGGCCTTTTTCATTTCATTTATCCCCCGGCTTTCGGGTTAAATGAAGGATTTTTTCCAGAAAATTTTTCGCCCCGTCAATCCCCCCGAGCTCTGCGTAAATAACCTTTCCCGGGCCATTTTCAGTGATTGTCAAAACGAAAAAATACGGGGTTCTCACAGAACCCAGGCGTTCATAAATGGTAAACTCGGGGTCGGCAAACAAGGGGAAGGCGATGTCATATTTTTTGCGGAACACGTCCACCTCGAAGGCGGTGTTGCCGACGCCGATGCCGATTATCTTGATGCTGTCCGCCAGATCCGCATTATTTCGTATGTTCCTGTAGAGTGCATTGACTTCAGGGGCCTCGCGTTGGCAATGGGGGCAATACATGCTGAAGATTTCAATGATCAGGACTTTTGTCTGGATGTTCTGGATTGCAAAACTGTTTTTATCCCCGGAGAGCCCCAGATAGTTTTGGTGTTCGGGGGATTGCGGCATGGGAAGCGCAATGGCGGGAAAGGCATCGTCCGCCTTTGGCGGCGCTTTTTTGCTGGCGGCAGAGGCGGAGGGCAGCGAAAAAAACAGGAGCAGCAATACGGTAAACAGGCTCAGCTTTTTCATGGACAGCCTCCCTCAAATGCGCAGGGGTTAAGTCGGGCCTTCAATGATGTGTTTCAGCGCCGGCGGGGATCCGCAGAACTGTGCATCCCCGCCGGCGGAAAAGTCTATAATACGTTATCAACCGGCAAGCCTGTTGATAAATAGCCGCTCCTTTGCAAGCTCCTTCAGGGATATGGCGATTTTTCGAAGAGCCAGATTCCGGTCCATCGGCATCGGGGTGGTTTTCGCATCTGCATACAGATGGTATTTGGCCGGCTCATCGATTAAGAGATAAAACACGCGCAGATCATCCAGTCCTGTGAGTCTTGCGTTGGGGTATTTGGAGATGACCTCTTGCTTGCGCTTTTTGGCAAGCTTGATCATCTCCTCCCGATCCCCGAAATTCATTGCACCCGTCGGACAGGTTTTGACACATGCCGGCAGCAGCCCGTTATGCACCCTGTCCACGCACATGGTACATTTTGCCATGTAGCCCGTCTTTTTTTCGGCCCGGGGGATGTCAAAGGGGCATGCTCCCCGGATATCCTCCGGGTTTGCCTTTCGCAGCTTGTCATTGTAGAGAACAGCTCCGGTCTTGCTGTCTATTGTGATGCCCCCCGGAGCCACGGAGTCCCCCATGTCTTTGCAGGGCGGAACCACGCAGTGCCGGCACTGATCCGGAAAGAAATACCAGACCGGTTTGTTGTCAGGCCCTTCATGCTCCTGGAAGCGTACCACTTTATACGTGTAAAAATTCAAATCTTGCGGGTTTTGATAACTGCCCCGGTTCTCGGTTTTGGTGGCCGGCAGCTGGTTCCATTGCTTGCAGGCAATCTGACAGCCCCGGCATGCCATACACAAAGTCGTATCGATAAAAAATGCCTTGCCACTCATCAGATCACCTCCTTACAGCTTTTGAACATTGGCCATAAAGGCCTTGGTTTCGGGGATCAAGGTGTTGGAATCGCCCGTGGACGGGGTCAGCAGGTTGGCGGAATCCCCGCCGTCCTTGGGGTGCACCCATCCGTAATGCCATGGCAGCCCTACCTGGTGGATAACGTTGCCCTGGATCGTAAAAGGCCGCATCCTTTTCGTAACAATCGCCACACATTCGAGCTCGCCCCTGATTGTGGAAACCTGCACCTTTTCCCCGTTTTCGATGCCTTTCATCCTGGCAAGCTCCGGGCTCATCTCTACGAATAACTGGGGCTGGGCTTCCAGCAGCCAGGGCTGCCAGCGTGTCATCACCCCGGACTGCCAGTGCTCGGAAACCCTGTAGGTGGTTGCCACGAATGGAAACCTGGGGTCACAGCTTCGGTATTCGTCAAGATCCGTGTGATACTGCGGGGCGGTCGGATTGATCAACTGCTCCGACAGGAGGTTTTTTTCAACAGGACACTCCAGGGGCTCGTAGTGTTCCGGAAACGGTCCGTCGGATCTGCCGTGGCCGAAAATCCGGGCGTGTCCCTCAGGCTTCATGATAAAGGGGTATTTGGTGTTCGGGTTGGGGCTCCCGTCCGGTTTGCGCATGGGCGGCCAGCCGCCGTCGGGCACATCGCCGACCCATGTCTGCTTATCGGCGTTCCAGCGGATAACCGGGTCTTGCTTGTCCCACGGTTTGCCGTACAGGTCCACCGAGGCCCGGTTGTATATAATGCGCCGGTTGACGGGCCAGCACCAGGCCCACTCCGGATTCAGGCCGATGCCGGACTTCTCCTTTTTGCGGCGGGCCGCCATGTTGCCTTCGTTCGTGTAGGAGGCGCAGTAGAGCCAATTCGCGCTGCTGGTGGAGCCGTCATCCTGCAGGTAGGCAAAGCTCGGAACCAGATCCCCCTTTTTGAAGGATTTGCCCTTTATGCTGACATCCTTCTGGAAATAGCCGTTGATTTCCCTGGCCATCTTGTGGGAGTCAAATCCGCCCCGGGTTTCGTAATCGATCTTCAGGTTCAGGATGGGCTCCGGGAACACCGCGTTGTCATCATGCCGGTACAACCAACGGATCCGCTTGAACAGCCCGAAAAGAATGTCCCCGTCCGGCAGTGCGTTGCCCGGCGGCTCGGCAGCTTTGTAGCGCCACTGGCTCCATCGGCCGCTGTTGGTAATCGAACCCTCTTTTTCCACAAATCCGGCACAGGGCAGGAAAAAGACCTCGGTTTTGATTTTTTCGGGGTCCATGCCCGGTCCTTGCCAGAAGGAGCCTGTTTCATTCTCGAACAGGTTGACATTGACCATCCAGTCCAGCTTGGCCATGGCCTTTCGGTTTTTGTTTGCGTTGGCCCCGGAGCCGGCAGGGTTCTGGCCCCATGCAAAGAAACCGCTGAATTTGCCCTGATACATTGCGTCAAAGAGATCGAGCCAGGAGTAGGTCTTGCCGTCATCGAGCTTTGGCAGCCAGTTGTAGCCGAAGTCGTTGGATGCAGTGGCCTTGTCCCCGAAGAAGGACTTGAGCAGGCTCACCGAGTACTTGGGATAATTGCTCCACCAGTTTGCGCTCAGGGGATCATCGGTATGAGGCGTGTAGGCCTTGTTGTAGGCTTGCAGTGTAGGCTGGGAGGATCTGGGGGTCTTTAAGTAACCGGGCCATATGTGGAACAGGATGCAGTGGTCGGTGGAGCCCTGCACATTGGATTCGCCCCTCAAGGCGTTCACACCGCCGCCGGCAACACCCATATTGCCGAGCAGCAGCTGGATTATGGCCATGGCCCGGATATTCTGGACCCCTACCGTATGCTGGGTCCATCCCATGGCATACATAACGGTTCCGGCTTTGCCCTTCTCGCCTGTGGCCGCGTACAATTCATAGATGTGCTGCAGGTCTTTTTTCGGAGTGCCGGTGATGGCAGAGACCGTGTCCGGATCATAGCGGCTGTAGTGCTTTTTCAGAAGCTGGAAAACGCATTGCGGGTCTTCCAGGCTCCTGTCTTTTTTGGGATTGCCGTCAGCGTCCTGCTGAAACCGCCACTGGCTTTTGTCATAGCTGTGCGTCTTGGGGTCGTACCCGGAAAAAAGGCCGTCCTGGAAGCCGTAGCTGTCATCCACGATAAAGCAGGCGTTGGTGTACTCGGCAACGTATTCCCTGAAATACTTTTTGTTATCCAGGATATATTTGATCATTCCGCCCAGAAAGGCGATATCCGTGCCGGATCGCAATTGGGTGAAATAATCGGCCTGAGAGGAAGTCCGCGTGAAGCGGGGGTCCACATTGATAAGCGTTGCGCCCTTTTTGCGGGCCTCGTTGATCCATTTAAAAGAGATGGGATGGTTCTCGGCTGCATTGGAACCCATTATCAGGATGCAGTCGCTGTTTTTGATATCAATCCAGTGATTGGTCATTGCGCCGCGCCCGAACGACTCTGCCAGAGCCGCTACCGTGGCGCTGTGTCAGATACGGGCCTGGTGTTCAATATAGGTAAGGCCCATGGCCCGCATCATTGCCTGGATCAGCCAGCACTCCTCGTTGTCCAGGGCTGAGCTGCCGATATGCGCAATGCCTTCGGTGCGGTTTACCACCTCTCCCTTCTCGTTTTTGTGCCGGAAGCTGGCATCCCTGCTTTCCTTGACGCGCTTGGCGATCATTAACAGGGCCTGCTCCCAGGATACCTCCATCCATTGATGGCTGTAGGGTTTTCTGTAAAGCGGCGTCGTAATGCGGTTTTCATTGTTGATCAACTGGCTGGAGGCCGCTCCCTTGGAACACAAAGTCCCTTCGTTGATGGGGTGGTCGGGGTCTCCCTCGATGTTGATAACCCTGCCTGCTCCCGCTTTTCCTGTATGAACGATTAATCCGCATCCCACAGCGCAATAGCAGCAGATGCTTGTGGTCTCTTTGGCATGACGGATTTTCAGCGTCTGGGCATACGATTTGACGGGTTTTAAGTCAAACCCGAGTCCGAGAGCCGCCGCACCGGCGGCTGAGGCCCCGGTAATTTTGATGAAGTTTCGCCGTGTTACATCCATACGACCTCCTTTTTTTTGAAGTGCGTGTGTAAAACGTCAATTCCTTCGTCCAGGGCCTGCGGAGCCCTAAGCGCCGAGAAATTCAGATTTTCTGAATTGTTGAAATGTTGTGCAATCCCTTTGGCGAGTACAGTCCAGTCCCAAAACGGTTTCCAATCGAGGCTCAGCTGGGGCAGCTGCAAAGGGGCAAGAGTAGCAGGTGGCGTTTTTGTGATCCGCTGGAGCAGCCGCTGTATATATACTATACTTACTTATAATAACTATAAGGCACAATCACAATGAAATTGTCAAGAAATTTTTGATTTTCCGGGGAGAAGGAAGAGGGCCGTTTATTGTTGCAGCAGGGAGCTTTTCAAAAACTCGGTTTCCGCGGAGGGTTGCAGTTCCAGGTGTTCCGCCAGCAGTCTTTTGCAGCGGCTGTAAGCTGCCAAAGCTTTGTCCCTGCGGCCAAGCTGATGGTTGCAGGTCATGAGCCCCCGGTAAAATGGCTCTGCCAGCTCATCAATTTTGATCCCCGCTTCGTAGAGAGCAATGGCCCCTTCCCATTGCTCTCTGTCCCGGAGATGGGCCGCCAGTTTTTCGAGGCCCTGGAGAAAGCGGTGATGAAGATGATCCCGGAGGGGGATCGCCTTGTCATCCTCGGATTGGAAAAGCCTCCCCTTATACAGACCCAGGGCCTTATGGGCAAAGGCGGCTGCCTTTTGCCGGTCCTTTTCACTGGCTGCGGACTGCCAGTGCATATCGGCTTTTGAAAGCATGCGCTCAAATACCCAGGCATCCACCCAGCAGTATCGGGCATCTATCGTGAGACTGCCGGAATTTTTCTGGATGGCTTCATGGCAGCCAAGCATCCTGCGAAGCCGGTGCAGGGTTGTTTTCAAGGCCCCGTGCGAGGCGTCTCCGTCTGCTTCGGGCCACAAAAGATCGGCAATCTGATTTTCACTTACGTTGCGGCCGCCCAGGGCAATGATGGTTTTGAGCAGTGCAACCGGTTTTTCCCGATTCTTGTCGGTGAAATCCTGTGGCCTGCCGTCCCGGACCAGTGCAAAGCGCCCCAGGGTGTATATTTTCACGGGCCAGGGCCAGTTCGGGATTTCCAGCGGCGGGGTCTCGGGAGCGAGATTTCGCCTGCGGATCAAATCCTGCACATAGGCAACCGCAATATCGGCTTCAAGTGCCTTGCAGCAGAGTCTTGTAATGGTATCCGGCCGCCAGAACCAAGTGTTCACATAGCCCCTGGCTTTGCCGATAGCCATTGCCTTGTGCAAAGCCTGCAGGACGGCGTCGTCGTCCCCGGCATCAAGAGATAGTTCCGCCTGTGCCAGATAACAGGCGAACGCAACCTGCCATGTCCCCATGCGGTGGCAGAGGGTAAGCGCCTGATCAAGCAGGTTTGCGGCTTCAGCGGTCTTTCCGGCCGCATGCCGGGCAAGGGCCATACCCAGGTGGCCGATGGCAGCGGTCGCCATCATTCCGGTTCTGGCAATATAGGGTGCGGCAAGTTCTTCATTCGCAAGAGCTTTTGTCTTATCCCCTTCCAAAAGAGCTTCCCAGATGCGCAGTATATAGAAATACATTAAAATCCAGTCAGCAGAATTGGTATAGCGGGTCATTGGCAGGAGCCGCTTGCGTGCGCCGGCGAGATTGCCCGAGGATAAAGCACTGGCTGCAGCATGCCCCAAAATAAGTGGCGATAAGATGTGCACCCCGGTTGCTGCAGCCAGATCCAGGGCTTCTGCAGCCGTTTGGCGGCACGCGTCAAAGCTGCCTGTTAAGAAATAATAAAAAGTCTCCAGGTGTTTGAGAGTGATCCGGGCATATGGAGGCACGTTGGGGGATTGGACCAGTTCCCGGTACAGCTCGAGCAGACTCCCGGCCCCTGCCAGATCGCCTGAGAATATCCGATGGCTGCACAAAGCCATAATGACCCGAAGCCTGACGTATTCCGGGGACCCGCCGTGCATCATATCCAGGCCCCGGCTTTTCCAGACCGGGAATTCCGGGTGGTCCGGCTGTCTGAAGGTCATCGCAAAAATCGCACTGGCTGTTAGCAGGCCCTTGATCTCCTGGGTGGGCAGGTGTTCATACTCTCCGGAAAGCGGGGTTAGTTTGGCAATCCAGGGATCAAGCGGTTTAAAGGTGTTGAAGCCGTAGGTGATGGAGTCAAGCAGACCGCATAGGGAAGCGCATACGCCGGCGGTGTCTTTTTGGGCTTCCAAAATGGTGAATGCCTGCTCAAAATATCCCCTGCCTTCTTCCGGATCCATGCGGTGGCGGCACATACCCAGCCAATAAAGTACCAGCGGATGCTTGCGGCGGTATTTTGCCGGAAGGCGCCGCAGCCATTGTGCAAGGGTCTGCTTGCGTCCCTGGATTACCATTTCCTGAGCCTGCCTGAGGATGAGTCCGAGCACCGCCCGCTGCTTTCCGGATTCAAAGAGCAGTTCCACGGCCGGCTCGATCTGGCCGTCAGCCTCCAGCAGGCGGGCAGCCGTTTTTTTCAGCGCTTTCATGCGCTCGTCCGGATAGGTCTGGACCATGCGGCTTAACAGGAATTCCCGAAACATGGGATGATATTGATATCGTATGTCTCTTCCGCCGGGGTATCGTTCCGTAAACCAGTGGTTTTGCCAGAGCCGGAATAAAACCTGTTCTGCATTTTCCGCTCCTGTCAGCTTTCCGGCCATGCCGGCGCTCATGTTGGGCAGAACCGCGGTGCTGAGCAGAAACGCGCGGGTATTGCTGTCTGCCTTGTCAAATAACTCGCTGCTGAAATAATCAAACACCTCCTGCACCGTGGATTGGCTGAAGGATTGGAGATCAACGGCCCCGGTTTCCGCCTGTTTGATAAGAAGGAGGACGCCTGCTGTCCATCCGTCGATTTTTTTGTGCAGAAAATCCATAAAAGCCTCGGAAGGGGGCGTGCGGGCCAGAAACCGGACCAGCTCGTTTGTTTCATGGGGATGGAGTCGCAGCTCCGGCCAGCCGATTTCGTGGAGAAGACCGCCGGCCCTGGCCCGGGCGAGGACAGGGGGCGGCTCGGAGCGGCTTGAAACGATGATGTTGAGGTCCTCCGGGACGACCTTTAAGGCGCTGGAGAGTACTTCATGGAGCAGGCAGTCCGGCAGGGCGTCCTGGTAGTTATCCAGAACAAATACGCCCGGTTTCTCCATTCTGTCAAACAGATCCTCAAAGAACCGCCTGGTGAAGGCGGCAATTCCAGGAGCGTATTCGGGATTCAGGTGAGGCAGGTCTTTTTTTTCCGGGGCGAGCTTTTTTCCGGCAACCCCCAGATAATAAAAAAAGGTGGCAATGTCTGCGTCCCGTTCATCAATTTGATACCAAAGGCAGGGCAGGTGGTGCTGTTCGATATAACTGGCGATAAGGGTCGTCTTGCCCGATCCGCCCGGTCCGGACACCCATATGCCCGGATAGGAGCGGCTTTTATTCAGCAGCCGAAACAGCCTTTGCCGGTGCAGCACTTTCTGGAGACGGGGCATTGTGATTTTGGCAAGGGAAAACGGGGCAGGGTTCATGAAAACCCCCATGGCGTTCCGGAGAAGGGTTTGCCGGCAATAAGCGGTGAGGCTATAGTTATTGCTGTTTTGCTTTCTACAACTTTTTCCACACTAATTACATCGGATTCTCCGGGTGTCAAGCAAATTGTAGTTGGAAAAGTCTGCCAATTTGTCTTTGGAGCGCGGAGTCCGGCAGGCCGGCGTTGCTGCCATGGGACTGCCCGGTTTTTCTGCGCCAGCCGGGTTTTTCAGTGCCTGAGCAGCTTGTGCAGCATTTCTGCCAGATCCCTTATGGAAAAAGGCTTTTGAATGAAGGTTTCCGAGCCATAAACGCGGTCTCCCGGGCGGAGACGCCCCCGGAAAAAGGGGTGATGGACAGGATTGTCCATAGAAAACACCTGCCAAAAGATTTTCCCTGCGGGAGACCCGAAAATAGCGAAACGCGTTTGGATGTCAAGCCCGGAGGCGATGTTTGGATGCAGGCAGGGCACGCGGCGCCCTGCCGATACAGGGGCCGCAAAACTTTCGGGGGTTCTTTTTTCTTGACTTGCCG
>CAZWNV010000107.1:0-10180 GCA_964635265.1 uncultured Desulfobacteraceae bacterium | reverse complement strand
GGTATAGCCGGCCATCTGGGCCCGCTCCTTCTTATCCTCGGAAATCCATATGGCCGGAAGCCCGAATGCCGGTTCCTGGGTCTGCACCCCCTTCATCTTCTCGGTGACATTGCCGGAATCCATGGCCATGTAATGCCCGGGCATCATCTCCGCCTGGGCCACGCACACGCCTTTGAGCAGCAGGCGGTATTCATTGGGCTTTAGCTGCAGGTTGTCCTTTATATGCACCGGCGGCATGATAAAGCCCAGGGAAAGGGCGAACTGTTTGCGAATGGAGCGGATCCGGTTCAACAGCTCGCCGTCCTGGGAGGCGTCCACGAACCGGATCAGGCCGTAGCCCACTTCGAGTTCGAGAAGGTCCACCGAAAGCAGCTGCTCATAATTTTCCTCCTGCTCGCCGGCCTCGGCCTCCTCCTCACCGGCCGCAGCCTCCGGCGCGGCGGCAGTTGCCTGGTGGGCTTTCTGCACCACGTAGGCCAGGGCAAAGAGCAGAAGCGAGAGAACCAGAAAGGGCAGAAACGGGAGGCCGGGAATCAGGGCGAATCCCAGCAGGATACCGGCCACCACCCATATGGCCCGGACATTGAAACTGAACTGTCGCTTGATCTGGGTGCCGAAATCCCCGATCCCCCCGCTTCTGGAAACGAGGATGCCCGCGCCCGTCGAGATAATCAGCGCGGGAATCTGGCTGACCAGCCCGTCGCCGATCGTCAGCGTGGTATAGTTGCGGGCGGCTTCGGCAAGGGGCATGTTCTCCTGGACCACGCCGATGATAAAGCCGGCGCAGATGTTGATCATGGTGATCACGATACCGGCAATGGCATCGCCGCGCACAAATTTGCTCGCCCCGTCCATGGCGCCGAAAAAATCCGCCTCGCTGGTAATCTCCTCGCGCCTCTGCCGGGCCTGGTCTTCATTGATCAGCCCCGCGTTTAAGTCCGCATCAATGGCCATCTGCTTGCCGGGCATGGCGTCCAGGGTAAAACGGGCCGATACTTCGGCAACGCGCCCGGCACCCTTGGTGATAACAATAAAATTGATCACCACCAGGATAAGAAATACAACGATTCCCACCACGTAGTTGCCGCCCACCACGAACTTGCCGAAGGACTGGATCACCTTGCCCGCAGCGAATTCCCCGGTATCGCCGTACAACAAAATCAAGCGGGTGGAGGCCACGTTGAGCGAGAGGCGGAACAGCGTGGTAATCAGCAAAACAGTGGGAAAAATGGAGAATTCCAGCGACTTCTGGACGTATAGCGTGATGATGAGGATCATGAGGGCCACTGTGATGTTGAGGGCCAGAAAAAGATCCAGCAGCAGGGGGGGCATGGGGATGATCATCACCAGAAGGATCATCACCAGGCCCAGGGAAACCACCACGTCGCTTCTGAAAAAAAACCGGCCCCATTGCTGCGGAATCATTTCGCCGATCACTTGCCTCACCTATTGCCTCTCGATTGTCTGGTTCCTGCCGCCACGATCCGTTCTTCTTTTTCCCCGGTCAAGGCCTGGTACAGCCACAAGCCGAAGTCCTTTCCGGGTCTTTCCTGTTTTCCCTGCAAAACCTTTGCCAGGCAGGAGCCTTTTCCCGGGCAATGCCCCTGCTCCCGCCCGGCTGCATTTTCCCCGCAATCAAGCGGGTTCTGCGCTTCGAATGGCGATGCCCGGCTGCCGTCCGGGCAGCACCCTAGTGCTTCAGGCTGTATACGTAAGCCAAAATTTCGGCAACTGCCTTAAACATGTCTTCGGGAATCTGCTCTCCGGGCTCCACCTGATAAAGGGATCGGGCGACTACCGGATTTTCGACCCGGGGCACGCCGTGTTCGTCCGCGACCTCGCGGATCCGCCGGGCCAGGTGGTCCGCGCCCTTGGCCGTAACAATGGGGGCATCCATGTCATCCCGCCGGTAGCGGAGCGCCACCGCATAGTGGGTGGGGTTGGTGATCACCACGTCGGATTCGGGCACCTCGGCCATCATGCGTTTCTTGGCCATTTCCTGCTGAATGGAGCGCACCTTCTGCTTTACCTGGGGATCGCCCTCTGTCTCCTTGTGCTCTTCCTTGACTTCCTGCTTGGTCATGCGCATTTTCTTCTCCATTTCCCAGCGTGAAAAAACATAATCCGCCACTGCAATAACGATCAGCAGCAGACAACACTTTAAAAGGATGACAAACATCACATCCGCCATAAACCCGGTCACTGCATCCAGGTTCACCCCGGCAAGCCCCAGGAAGCTGTCAAAACGGGCAAACAGGGTCCAGTAGGCAAGAACGCCGACCAGGATAATTTTGCCGAAGGACTTGCCGGCCTCGAAAAAGGACCGCATGGAGATGAGCTTGCCCATTCCCTTGATGGGGTCCAGTTTGTTGAGATCCGGCTGCATGGGCTTTAGCGTAAACAGCCAGCCGATCTGGATGTAGCCGGAGAGAACCCCCAGCACCAGACAGCCAAGGAGCAGCGGCCACAAAAGTTCGGCCATCTTCTGCAGAATAAAAATCAGAATCAGGACAAAGGACTGCTGATCCACGGCGAATTCGCTGCATCTCCGCCAGAAAAACGCCAGCAGCTCCTGCAGATCCCGCCAGAACACGGGTGCATAAAAAGAACCCAGGAGCAGCACGCCGGTCAGGAGCATGGCGGTGTTGACCTCCCGGCTCTGCGCCACCTGGCCTTTTTCCCGGAATTCCCGGCGCCGCTTCTCTGTCGGCTCCTCTGTTTTCTCTTCCTGCTGCTCATCCGCCATTTACGGCCTCACATCATGTGCAGAATCTGCAGGAGCCGCTCCTGCAGAACCTGGAATTCCTGCTCCATGAGGCTGAGCACCATTTCCATGCTCAGCCCGATAATAATCAGGGCAAGGGAAATATTGATCGGAAACGACAGCAGAAACACCTGCAGCTGGGAAAACACCCGGGACATGATGCCCAGGATGAACATGGACAGCATCAGAACGACCATGACAGGGGCAATGAGCTGCAGGCCCAGGGCGAACATGGCCCCGGTCAGTTCCATGATAAAGGGAATGGCCCGGCCGGAGAGGTCTAACCCGCCGACCGGCAGGATCTCGTAGGAGTGCACCATGACCCGCAGCAGCATATGGTGCACGTCCAGGGCCAGAAACAGCAGTATGGCAAAAACGTTCTGGAACTGGGAGAGCAGGGGAATCTGCTGCTGATGCTGGGGATCGAGGATATTGGCCGCGGCAAAACCCATTTGATAGCCGACAATCGTGCCGCCGAACTGGACCGCAAAAAACAGGAGCTGGATGACAAAGCCCAAAAGAAGTCCCAGAATCGCCTCGCGCACGACGATCAGGCCAAGGCCGGCAGCGCTTGTCTGCGCACCGGAGAGCGTGATGTCCAGGACCGGGAACAAAAGCAGGGAAATGGCTACCGCCAGCCCCAGCCGCAGGCGGGCCGCTGCCTGGGAGGCGGTGAATATGGGCAGCGCCCCGATCATGGCGGCCATCCGGGCCAGGATCACCAGGAACACATACCAGTTCTGCATTGTAAACAGCTCAAGCTCCACGGCAGCAGCTTCCCTTTGTGGTTTCCTCTGCGGCATCAATCAAAGCCTGCGGCGGCTGGCTATCCGCCGCCGCCCTGGATCACCATGGTGGTAAACACCTGGTGGGCAAGGCCCAGCACTATATTCAAAATCCAGGGGGCTGCGACAACCAGTGCAACAAGCACCGCCACGATTTTCGGGGCAAAGGTCATGGTTTGCTCGTTAATCTGGGTGGCTGCCTGAAAAATGCTTACCACAAGCCCCACCACAAGCCCGGCAACCATCATGGGCGAGGCGGCCAGGAGGACCGCCCCCACAGCCCGCCGCACCAGTTCGATAACCATTTCTTCCGTCATGGTTTTCTTCCTGTCTTATTTCCCCAATTCATCCTTATTGCCCAACCCCGCTTCAACCCTCTCAATCCCTCAATCCCTCAATCCCTCAGTCCCTCAATAAAATCCCTGCATCAGCGAGCCCGCTATCAGGTTCCAGCCGTCCACCAGGACAAACAGGAGCACCTTAAAGGGCAGGGAAATGATAATTGGCGGCAGCATCAGCATGCCCATGGTCATCAGAACCGAGGCGGTAATCATGTCGATCACCAGAAAAGGCACAAAAATCATAAAGCCGATCTGAAAGGCCCGCTTTAACTCGGAGAGCATGAAGGCGGGAATCAGGGTCAGGGTGGAGACCTCCGAGCGGTCCGCGGGAGCCTCCTTCTCCGAAAGACGGGTCATCAACTGAAGGTCGGCTTCCCGCACCTGGCCGAACATAAACTCCCGCATGGGGCTTGCCGCTTTCGTCAACGCCTGTTTACCGCCGATTTTTTCATTCAAATAGGGCTGCAGGGCCGTCTGGTTGATCTGCGAGAAAACCGGGGCCATGATAAAAAATGTCAAGAACATGGCCAGCCCGATGATAATCTGGTTGGGCGGCATCTGCTGCGTGCCCATGGCCTGGCGCAGAAAGGAGAGCACCACCACGATCCGGATAAAGGAGGTGGTCATCAGCAAAATGGCGGGGGCCATGGAAAGTACGGTCAGCAGCATCATGATCTGCAGAACCGTGGAAACCTGCTGCGGTCCGGCGGATTCGGCCATGTTGAAGGATACACTCGGCACTTCCTGGGCTGCCGCCCCGCCCGCCCATAGCAGGAGCAGCCCTGCGGCCGCGGCTGCTGCCAAAGTGAAGACACTGCGCTTCATACCTCCGCCTCCGCCTCCGCCTGTTCCTCGAGTTCTCTGTCAAACCGGCTGCCGCCTGCCCCGGCAAAATGGTGGAGGCAGTTCACCCGGTCACTTCCAAGGCCGAGCAGGAGTTTTTCCCCTTCTACTTCCACCAGGACAAGGGTTTTGCGCCCCCCCACCGGCCGGCTCTCCATGATCCGGATACGGCCGGCATGGCGGTTTTCCAGGAAGCGGAATCCCTTGCGGTGAATGACGTGAAAGGCCAGCATCAAGCCCACGACAATCGCCATGCCGATAAAGAGCTTGAGACCGGAATGAAACAGATTCACCGGCTCGGGCTCGGCCGCAAGCACAACGCCGGGATAGAGCAGAAGGATGAGAAACAGCAGGCGTGCCATAAGCTTCTACCTCAATTTCTCCAGACGCTCCGAGGTGCTGACCACGTCGATCAGGCGCAGCCCGAACTTCTCATTGACCACCACGGCCTCGCCGCGGGCTATCAGCCGCGAATTCACGTACAGATCCAGGGGCTCATCCGCCAGCTTGTCGAGCTCAATCACGCCGCCTTCCTTTAACTGGAGGAAGTCCTTGACCAGCATTCGGGTGCGGCCCACCTCGACGGTGACTTCCAGGGGAACATCGAGCAGGAACTCGATCCCTTTTGTCTCCGCCTGAGCGCCGCTTGAGGTCTCCGCGCCGGTGGATGCAGCCTTTTCCTGCTCCTTTGCCTGTTCATTGTCTTTTGTCTCTGCCATTGCCTAATCTCCTATGGGTTCCTTTTTGCCCACGCGGACCACCTTTTTTCCGCTGCGGACGCCCGGCTGGCCGCGGAACTTGGTCTTTCTGCCGGCCACGATCTCGATGGGCATATCCTCGTCATAATCGAAACCGACGATATCGCCGGCCTCCAGGCTTAAAATTTCCTGAATGGTGAGCTGCAGCTCGCCCCATACGGCGGATACGGGAATCTCCATCTCCTTTAGCTCTTTCTCCAGCATCCCGGCCCACTTGTTCTCCTTTTTCTCTTCATCCAGCTGCAGGCCGCCATCCCGGAGTTTGTCCTTGTAGGGCTCCAGGGAAAAATAGGGGATAATCAGCAGGATTTCCCCCTCCAGCCCTGCAAGTTCCACCTTGAAACTGACCTGGATCACCTCTGTGTCCGGTGCCAGAATATTGACCATCCGGGGGTTGGTATCCACCCGGTAAATGCTGGATGTAATCGTATCGAGGGCCCCAAAAGCGCGGTTAAACACCCGGCAGGCCTCGCTGAGCAGGGAACGGAGGATGTTGGCCTCAATGGCCGTGACTTCCCTGTCCGGAAGAACAAAATCGCTTGCCGCCGACATGCCGAAAAGAACCTCCACCAGGCCGAAACAAAGATTGCGGTCAAACACGAAAAGACCGGAGCCCTTGAGGGGATCCAGGGAGAAGGCACCCAGTACCCCGGGATTCTGCAGGCTGTACAAGAAATCCTCAAAAAAGCGGGATTCCACCTCTCCCTTGGTAAGCGTTGCCCCCTGCTGCAGGCTGTTTGTCAGCGCAATGGAATAATAGCGGGCGAAGGAGTTGAACACGATGTCCAGGTTGGCAATCCGCCACTTGCTGTAGTTCTGCCCCTTGGTCAGATCGATGCTCGTGACGCTTTTGGGCCGCGATGCCGCAGCAGAAGCGGACTGCTTCCCCTCCTCCGTCGCCTCAGAGCCCAGGCGGGCATCGATCTCGCCCTCGTCAAAGGCGGCCAGCAGCTCGTCAATCTCGTCCTGGTTTAAAATCCGTTCCACAGCCAGCTCCTGTTATTGGACGACAAAATCCGTAAAATAGATATCCGCAACTTTTCCCTTGCCGGAGAGCTCCTGGATGCGGGCCAGCAGATCGGCCTTCAGCTGCATTTTCCCCTGCAGATCCTTGATGTCGTCAAAGGTCCTGTTGCCCACCAGCAGCAGCACAGCATCCGTGATCTGCGGCATGCGCCGCTCAATGGCCTTTTTGCTCTCCTTGTCCGCCGCCTCGAGGGTAATGCCCACCTTGAGAAAGCGGGTGCTGTCCTTGTGCATAATGTTGACGACCAGATCCTCCATCTCCAGCAGGGGCCCCAGGTCTTTCTTTTTCTCCGTCTCCACCCGGGCGGCATCCGCTTTTGCCGCAGATCCTCCTGAACCGCCGAATGCGCCCAGAAAATACGCGCCTGCCGCGCCCGCAAAAATCAGCACCACCAGGACCGGCAGGCCGATGAGAAAAATTTTGTTTTTGCTTTTCCCCTGCTTCTCCTGGGTTTCTTTTTCTTTGCCTTTTTCCTTATCCGTATCCTTGGCCATCTCCCGACTCTCCTTTTTGTCTCGTGCTGATGGTAAAAAAGCGGTTAAAAGGGCAGCTGCCGGCTGGAATCAATCAGATACGGCAGTGAATCCTCATACTCCCCGGCGGATTCCAAAACAAACTCCACACGCCGGTTCAACGCCCTGTTTTTTTCGGAATCATTGGGGACCAGGGGTTTCTGGTCCCCGTAGCCCACGGCCGAGAGGCGGTCGAGGGCAAGCAGCTGGTTTTTGGCAAAGAACTTGAGCACGGTAACCGCCCGCTGCACGGACAGATCCCAGTTTGTGGCATCTGCGGGCCCATAGGGCACGGAATCCGTATGCCCCTCGATGCGCATGTGAAACGGCAGCGGCTCCACCAGGTCCGCCACCTTGCGCAGGACCGGGGCGGCTTCCTGCTTGAGGCGCGAAGAGCCCGAGGCGAAAAGGATCTTCTCCTTCACCCGCAAAACAATGGCGCCCCGGTTTTTTACCAGTTCAATATCCTCTTTCAGATCCAGCTGTTTCAGGTCCCGCAGCATCTCATCGTAGACGCGCTGGAGCATGTCGTAGGAAATCGCTCCCATCTCGGGCAGCACCGCGTCCGTTCGGGGTTTGGGACGGGGTTCGGTCTCCATGACGCCGAACGCCCCCCTCAGCGATATCGCCGCGCGTTCAAACTTGACCTTGTTCATCTCCGCCATGGACAGCATGAGTACGAAAAAGGTCAGCAGCAGGGTGACCATGTCGCTGTAGGTCACCATCCAGGCGGGAGCCGAGGGCCCTGAGGATTTGTTGGATTTTTTTCTTCGCCTTGCCGCCATTACCGGATATCCCTATTTCTTCTTGAACACGCTTTCCCGCTCCTTGGGCTGCAGGTAGACATGAAGCTTCTGCTCCATGACCCGGGGGTTTTCCCCGGCCAGTATGGAATTCATGCCTTCCACAATCAGCTCTTTTTTCAGAAGCTCGGACTGCGACCGGGTTTTGAGCTTGCCGGACATGGGCAAAAAAATGACATTGGCCAGAACAGAGCCATAGAGCGTGGTGAGCAGGGCAATCGCCATGGCCGGCCCGATGGTGGACGGATCATTCATGGATTGGAGCATCTGCACCAGCCCGATAAGCGTTCCCACCATGCCGATGGCCGGAGAATAGGTGCCCAGGGAAGAAAAAATCTCCGCCCCGCTCTCGTGCCGCTCCCGGATATAATCGATCTCGCGGATCATCATCTGCTCCAGGGTTTCCGGCTCATGACCGTCTGCAGCCAGCTGCAGGCCCTTTACCAGGAAGGGATCCTCCACATTCTTGGCCATGGACTGCAGGGAAAGAAGGCCCTCTTTCCGCGCTTTGCCGGCAAACTCGGTGAGCTGACTGATCAGCTGGGTAGGCGGGGTATCCTTGAAGAAAACGGTTTTCTGCGCCACGGCAAAGGCGCGTGCCACCTCGCCGAACGGGTAGTGCACCAACAGCGCGCCCAGTGTTCCGCCGAACACGATCATGAGCGACTGCGGCTCAAAAAACACCATGATGCTGCTGCCGCTCATAATGGCAATCAGCATCAGCCCGAATGCAGCAATGAGACCCACAAATGTCGAGAAATCCATAGGCACGAACTCCTTTTGCTCTTTTCCCTTTGCAAGCTCCATACCAAAAGCCGGAAGAGCATGGCCGGGGGAGTCTTCGCGGCAGCCGGAACAGCCGGGCGCGGGCGAATACAAAAAGGCCGGTCGCATGGACCGGCCTCAGGAAAATGGACAAATTTTTGACTTGCCCGTCAGCGCTTCATGTTGATCACCTCGTTCAACATCTCGTCCGTGGTGGTGATGGTCCTGGAATTGGCCTGGAATGAGCGCTGGGTCGTGATCATCTTGGTAAACTCCTCGGCTATGTCAACCGTTGACTGCTCCAGCGAGTTGGAGAATATTTTTCCGACACCCGAGCCCGGCATGCCCACATCTGCCGGCCCGGAGTCATTGGTGGCCTGGTAGAGGTTTTTGCCGAGCTTTTCCAGCCCGTTGTTATTGGAGAACTTGCCGAGCGCCAGCCTGGCCATATCCCGGGTCTCGCCGTTGGAATACGTGGCGGTGATCGTGCCCTCCTTGTCGACGGCCAGGTCGGTAAGGTAGCCGGAGGTATAGCCGTTGGCCTGCTGGGTCACCACCTTGGAGTCCGTGGCAAACTGGGTGATGTTCATCTCGTAGGTGACATCCTGGGTGGCGTCCGCCCCGTTGTTCCAGTCCAGGTTGCCCGCGGAGATATGGACGTTCGGCCAGGTGGAATCCTCCGGGGAGACGGTGGTGCCGTCCGAGCGGGTGATCTCGGCCAGCTGCCCCTGCGGATTAAAACTGAAGCTGCCGTTGTTGACCTCCACCATGGTGGGATCATAGGTCGCGCTGGTGGTGCCCGTAAACCCTGCGTTTGCCGCATCCGCCCCGGTCAGCTCCAGGTCCGCGTTACAGGCAACATCCAGGCTGCCGTACGTGGTTTGGGAGCCGCCGGCAAGGGTGCCGGTGAAACCGCCTGTGGCATCGCCGCCCAGCGTCTCGGTGATTGTCAGGTCACTGCCGTCCGCCGTCATGAAGGTCAGGTTGCCGGCAGCAGCGGTGCCCGAATACTCGATGTTGGAGTTGCCATCCAGGACCCCGTCGCCGTCGGCATCCAGGGAGGCCAGGGCCGCGTCAACCGAATCCGCATCCACGGCACCACCGTCCACCCCGCCGGTTTGGTCGAGGATCGTGGTCGTGGTCCCGTTCACATCGAGCTCGAGGGTGTAGGAATTATCATCACCGGGATCCGCAGTGGCGGCAAAATTGCCAAGCTGCCCGGTGCTGGCGCTGTTGACCGTTGTCGTCACGTTGGTATCCCCGGTACTGCCCGCGGCTGCAATGGCGTCCGCCCAGGACTGGGCCAGGTTGCCGGTGGTTGTATCCACACTGCCAAGCTGGGTCCCGTTGACAAAAAGATCCGGGGGGTCTGCCGAGGGGGTGCTTACCGGATCGCCGGAAAGTGTTGCCAGCCCGTTCGTGGGGTTGTCGCTTGCGTTGTTGATATCCGCTGCCGGCACGGTCTGGTGGTACTCCCAGTTGTTGCTGCCGGTTTTGGTGAAATAGGTGGTGATCAGATGGGTGTTGCCGAGCGAGTCGTCGACCTCGGTCGGATCGGCGCCCAAGTCGCGCTCGAACGCGT
>CAZWNV010000106.1:0-10320 GCA_964635265.1 uncultured Desulfobacteraceae bacterium | reverse complement strand
ATTTATTTGGCAAGGAGAGAGAAAATGGCACAAGCAGTTTTAATTATTGATGATTCGACAACCATGCGAAAAATCGTGAACCGTTCCCTGCGCCAGGCGGGTCTGGAATTTGACACCGTGCTGGAGGCGGGAGACGGCCAGGCGGCCCTGGATGTTCTGGCGGAGCAGAAGCCGGACATTATCCTCTCGGACATCAATATGCCGAACATGGACGGCCTGGAGTTTTTGAAAAACAAGAACAATGACGCCTCCATAAAGGAGATTCCGGTGGTCATGGTCACCACCGAGGGCGGATCCGAGGACATGGTCGCCCAGGCGATGGATCTGGGCGCCTCCGGCTGCGTGAAAAAACCCTTTACCGCCGACCAGGTCAACGAAGTGCTGGGCCCCCTGCTGTAAGCTGGACAAAGGAGTGGATGGATGGATTTCAATGAAAAGATCGTGGAGGTCACCAGGGAGATTTTTGAAACCATGGTGATGGTGGATGTGACGCCGGGCGAGGCTCTTGGGGAGCACGTCTCCCGTTTTACCAACTCCCTTAGCGCCATGGTGGGTTTTGCCGGCTTCAAGCAGGGAAACCTGGCCATTCACGCGCCGGACGCGGTGGCCCGGGGCCTGACCGGGGATTTTTTGGGCATGGAGGTGGAGGAGATAAACGAGGATGTCGAGGACGCGATGGGCGAGCTGGCCAACATGCTGGCCGGTTCCTTGAAGCCCTTTATCGCGGGCGAGGGCGAGAAGGTGGAACTCTCGCTTCCCTCGGTGGTCTACGGCGAGGAATACACCCTGACCGTGGTAAACGAGGCCGACTGGGTGATCGTCCCCTTCTCGGTATCCCACGGGGATTTTCTGGTGGGCCTGGAGCTCAAAAAGCAGGCGTGAACAATGAAGCGAAAGCGGTAGAGGGCAAATGCAGCGGCAGCGGCCGGCAAAGCGGCGGATAAACAAGACGGGCAGGCAGAAGGGATTTCATGGATCCGTTTGAAGCCATATTTCCGGATATCCTGGAGAAAAGCGTCGAGGAGGCAGGCGAGCTGGTCGGCGAGAGCCCGGAGGTGCAGGAGGCGACAAACCGTACCGGCGAGCCCGCCGAGCTGTTTTCGCCGCCCAAGAAAAGCCTCGCGCTGGTGGCATTCGGGGAAAAGGCGGAAAAAGGCCCGCCCGTGTACATGACGATCGGCCTGGATCTTGCCATAGAACTGGCGGGCCGGCTGATCATGCTGCCCGCAGATGAAATCGCGGCCGCAAGAAAACAGGGCAAACTGGAAGGCGAGCTGCTGGATGCCTTCTCCGAGATCACCAACATCATCAGCGGGGTGCTCAATTCCGTCTGCCACGAGGCCTTTGCCGCCAGGAAGCTCCATTTTGTCAAGGGAGAGCTGGAGGTCGTTCCGGCCAAAACCAAGGCCCTGCCCCTGGCCGGGGAAACGCACTCGGCCTTTTCCGGGGACCTGGCGCTAAATGAGAAGAAGCAGGGGCGGGTGGAATTTTTTCTCCCGCACAGCCTGCTTGCAGAAGAGGCCGCGGAAGCGGAGGCGCCTGCTGCAGAAGAAGCGGATGCAGCCCCGGCAGAGCCGGAGGCAGCGCCCGAACCCGAGCCCGAACCCGAGCCCGAACCCGAGCCCAAAGCCGAGCCCAAAGCCGAAACCGGGCCGGATCCCGCGTCAGAGCCCGAACCCGAGCCCGAACCGGAGGTGGAGGTCGAGGCGGAACCCGAAGCGCCGCCCGAAGCATCGGCTCTTTCCCCGGAAACCGTCAGCGAGCTGCTGCTCGACGGCCTGGAGCCGGCCCGGGAGGAGCTGGAAGGGTTTTTGGGCGATTCGGTCTCCTTTGCCGAGGAGCAGACCGGGTTCCGGCAAAAGCGCGAGCTTTTGGCCAAGACCCGGGGCAAGCTGGTGCTGACCCGCATCCAGGCGCACACCGCAGACGGCGGCCAGGGCGCGGCCTACCTGCTTTTGCCCTTAAAGGATGCCATTTATTTCGGCGGCGTGCTGCTGATGATGCCCGCCGAGTCCATCACCCAGACTGTAAAGCAGGGCAAGTTCGAGGGGGACGTGGCCGATGCCTTCGGCGAGGTCGTCAATATCCTGGTCGGCTGCTATTCCCAGCAGCTCAAGGCGGCAGAGGGCATCGGGCTCACGCTGAAAAAGGGCGAGGTGGAGTCCCTTGTGGCCGGTCAGGTGGACCCGGAGGCAGACGCCCCTTTTCCCAAAGGCAGCTATTATGCCCTCTCCGCCAGGATCGGGATGGGCGAGAAAACCTACGGCCCGCTCGAGTTGTTCTTTCCGCCGGCGCTTCTGGGGCTTGCCGCCCCGGATGAAACGCAGTCTGCGGCAGGAGCAGCCGCGGATCCCGCAAAGGCGGAACGGCCGAAGGCCGGGCAAAAAGCAGGGCCGGGACAAAAACCGGACAGGGCCGCCGCGGGCACCGGCCGCAGCGGAGCCCAAAGGGTGATCTCCATTATCGGGGAGGATACGGAGCAGTTTGATCTGGTGGAGCAGAGCATTACCGACGACGGGGTGCAGGCAAGCCGGCTGCTGCTGGATGAGAATTTCAAGCAGTCCCTTTCCCGGGACAACCCGAGCTGTGTGTTTCTTGTGATCGATAAGGTCAACGACCAGGGCCTGGCCAAGGCCATCAAGGTGCGCTCAGCGCTTAGCCGGGAGACGCCGCTGATCGTGGCGGGCCCTGAGTGGACCAGAAGCCTTGTGTTGAAGGCGCGCAAATACGGGGCCACGGATATTCTGATCACGCCCGCGGAGACAGATGTCGTGCGGCGCAAGTATCAGAAGTACCTGTAGGGCGGAATCAGCCGCCCCATGAGAGCCAACGGCGTTTTTTGAATCCAACAGGATAGGTTTATGAGCCAGACGGAAACAGTCAAAAATACGGTGAAAACAAGCATTGAAGAAGTCGCCGAGCAGTTTGTGATGGGCGACGCCTCGGATCCTTCCGCCCTGGATGAGCTCTCCGGGGCCTTTTCCGGCATATCGGAGAATCTGCAGGAGCATTTCCCGCTGTCCTCCCGGGCGGCCCGGATGGCCGCCGATCTCTTGCAGGAGGCCGCGCAAAACGGGCAGGAGCTTTCCGATTCGGATTCCGCGGCGGTGGAGCAGACCATTGCCGCAATCCAGAGCCTGGCGGAAAAGGAGGTGGAGGAGACGGAACTGGAGTTTCCCCACGCTTTCGGACTGGAGACCGGGTCCGGGGAGGCTGCGGATGCGGCTGCAAACGGCGGTCCGAATGCGGCCGACCTGGCGGCGGGCGTGGATACGGAGATGCTCGAGGAGTATTTGAGCCAGCAGGAAACCGTGGTCTCGGAGGTGGAGGGGCTTGTTCTCTCCTATGAAAAACAGGCGGATCCCCAGGTATTAAAGGAGATCAAGCGCCTGCTCCATACAGCCAAGGGCGAGGCCGGGGTGATCGGTTTGAACCGGATGGAGCAGGTCTGCCACCAGGTGGAGGACTATATCCAGATCGCGGAGACCAATCTCCAGGCCGATCTCCTGCTCGAGTTCAAGGACTGGTTCGAGCAGGCCGTGGCTGCGTTGCGAAACGGCGCGGAGATGCCGTCCGCGGACAATCTGCTCGAGGAGCTGGCCGAGCAGAAGGCGGAGCCCGAGTCCGGGCCGGAGTCAGGACCCGAGTCAGGGCCGGAGCCGGAGCCGGAACCGGAACCGGCGGGGCAGGCCCCGGCGTGCGAAGACGCCCGGGCAGCGGAAGAAAAGCCGGAAGAGCAGGACAAGGCCGCCGGGCCGAGCGATGCCGAACAGGAGGAGCTGCTAGCGCCGGTGGAAATTGATGACCCGGAGATTACGGCGGATTTTATTTCCGAGGCCAATGAGCACTTCGAGATCTCGGACGAGAACCTGCTGACCCTGGAGAACGACCCGGAAAACGAAGAGGCCATTGCCTCCATTTTCCGGGCCTTTCATACCATCAAGGGCACCACTTCCTTTCTGGGGCTCACGCCCATTTCCAAGCTGGCGCACAAGGCCGAGAACCTGCTGGACGAGGTGCGCAGAAAGCACCTGGATTTCGACGGCCTGGTGGTGGATGCCACGTTCAATGCCCTCGATCTGTTAAAAACCATGACCAGGGATCTGGAAAATGCCGTGGCCGCGGGGGAAATGTTTGTCCCGAATCCGGAGATGCCGAAGGTTTTCGAGCAGTTGAAAAGGGCCATGGCGGGAGAGGCGGCGCCTGATGCCTCCCAGCCGCAAGCGGCTTCCGCCGATGACAGCCGGCAGGAGCCGGACAGCGCGGATCCGGAAAAAAAATCGGCACCGGAGTCCGTGGATGCACCCTCCGCGCCGGGCGGCGGCGACGCGGCCGCCAAGGCGCCGTCCGGAAACGGCGGCGGCCAGCAGCAGGCCGGCAAGGCCGTCAAGCAGACCATGAAAATCGATGCGGACCGGATTGACCTGCTCCTGGAGACCATTGGTGAGCTGGTCATCGTGGAATCCATTGTAAGCCAGGAAGCCGGTCGCCGCGAGGGGGAGAACCGGGAGCTGGACAGAAACCTCGGCCAGCTCACCAAGATCACCAGGAGCCTGCAGGATATGGGGATGTCCATGCGGCTGATTCCGATCGACAATACCTTCCGCAAGATGGGGCGCCTGGTGCGGGATCTGGCCAAAAAATCCGGCAAGAAGATCGAGCTGGCAATGGAGGGCCGCGAGACCGAGCTGGACAAGGCCATGGTGGAAAAGCTGGGCGATCCCCTCGTACACATGGTACGAAACGCCGTGGATCACGGCATCGAGTCCTCCGCGCAGGAGCGCGAGGCAGCCGGAAAGCCCCCCACCGCGACGATTGTGCTCAAGGCCTACCACCAGGGCGGCAATATCCATATCGACATCAAAGACGACGGGCGCGGCCTGGACAGGGACGCCATTGCCGCCAAGGCCGTGGAGCGGGGCATTGTCAGCAGCACCGAGAGCATGAGCGACGAAGAGATTTTTGCCCTGATTTTTGAGCCGGGCTTTTCCACGGCGGCCCAGGTGACGGACGTGTCCGGCCGGGGCGTGGGCATGGACGTGGTCAAGAGCAACATCGAGAGCATGCGGGGCAACGTGCGCATCGCATCGAAAAAGGGGGAGGGCTCCACGTTCACCCTCGTGCTGCCGCTGACCATGGCCATTATTGACGGCATGATCTTGCGGGTCGGCGAGGAGCGCTACATCCTGCCGCTTCTCTCGATTATGGAGTCCTTTCAGCCCACAAGCGAGATGATTTCCACGGTTTCCGGAAAAGGAGAGACCGTGCCCTTCAGAAACCGGCTGCTGCCCATGTTCCGGCTCTACGATCTGTTTGATGTGCCGAAGGCGCAGACGGACCCCACCGGCGCACTGGTGGTGGTGGTGGAGGATGCCGGCCGCCAGGTGGCCCTGATGGTGGATGAACTGCTGGGGCAGAACCAGACGGTGATCAAGAACCTGGGCGAGGGGCTAAAGGATGTCGAGGGCATTGCCGGGGCGAGTATCATGCCGGACGGCACGCCCGGGCTGATCATTGACGTGAGCGGCCTGGTCAAGATGGCGATGGGGTAAGAAGAAGGCACTAAGGCACTGAGGGGCTGGGGTGCCTGAATTTTGAAATAGGCGCCTGCGACGCGTCGGCCGCGGGGCGAAAAAGGCAAGGGAGTGAGAAAATGAGCGAAGCAGCACAGAAAAGCCGTGAGCAGCAGGGAAACCTCGCCCACCTGGAGGGCAAATACCTGACCTTTCTTTTGGGCGAGGAGTCCTACGGCCTGGGGATCTTAAAGGTTCAGGAAATCATCGGCATGCAGTCGATCACCCGGATACCGCGGACGCCGGATTATGTAAGGGGCGTCATCAACCTGCGGGGCAAGGTGATCCCCGTGATTGATCTGCGGCTGCGCTTTGCCATGGAGGAGGCGGAGGTCTCGCGCAAGACCTGTATCATCGTGGTCCAGGTAAGCAAGGAGGAGAGCTCGATAACGATGGGGATCGTGGTGGATGAGGTCTCCGAGGTGCTCGAGATTTCCGCGGACCAGATCGAGCCCGCCCCTGCTTTCGGGACCCAGGTGGAGACCTCCTTTGTTTTGGGCATAGCCAAGACGGAAGACGCGGTAAAGATCCTGCTCGATATTGACAGGATCATGACAGAGGGGGAAATGGCGAACCTGGCCAGGAGTGTGGGATAAGGGACCGCGGCATGAACGGGCAGAGCACATTGGATCACAAAACCTTCCGGCAGTTTGCCGAGCTGATATACAAAGAGGCCGGCATCCATCTGGCCGAGCACAAGCAGGCGCTGGTCTCGGCCCGGCTCGGCAAGCGCATGAGGGCGCTCGATATCCATGATTACGAGCAGTATTATAGCTATGTGCAGAAGGATAAGAGCCAGGCCGAGCTCTCGCAGCTGCTGGATGCCATCTCCACCAATGTGACCTTTTTTTACCGGGAAGCCGATCATTTTGATATTCTCTCCGAAGTCGCGCAGAAGTGGGAGGCGGCGGGGCAGAGACGGTTCCGCCTGTGGTGCGCGGCAGCGTCCACGGGAGAGGAGCCCTACACCATCGCCCTGACCCTGACCGAAGCCCTGCAGGATCTGCGGGATGTAAAACTTCTGGCTACCGATATTTCCACCTCCGTGCTCGAAGTTGCCAGAGAAGGGGCGTATGAAGAAAAGAAACTGGAGAAAATTTCCAGGGGCCTGGTACAGAAGCATTTTTCCCCGGTTCGGACAAAGGGCGGCAAGGTTTACCGGGTAAAAAAACACATCAAGGACATGATCACGTTCACCTGGCTCAATCTCTCGGCTCCGCCCTTTCCCATGCGCGGGCCCCTGGATGTGATCTTCTGCCGCAATGTCATGATTTATTTTGACAACGCGGTCAGACAGCGCCTGCTCGATGAAATGCACCGCCTGCTAAAGCCCGGCGGCTATTTAATGGTCGGCCATGCCGAGAGCCTGTCCGGTTTGACAAGCGGCTTTCAGTCCGTGCGGCCTTCTGTCTATAAAAAGCAATAAGCAAGGAAAATCATGGGACTGCGTGTTGTTGACATTGCGGATATGAAAATCACCGACAATCCGGCGGATACCTTGATCACCTATTCGCTCGGCTCCTGTATCGGGGTGGCGATCTATGATCCGGTGCTCCGGCTGGGCGGAATGATTCACTGCATGCTGCCGCTTTCCAAGGTGGACAAGGAAAAGGCCAGGGTCCGGCCCTACATGTTCGTGGACACCGGGATGCAGGCCATGCTCGGCAGCCTTTATGAGCAGGGCCTGAGAAAGGCAAGAGCGGTTGTCAACGTGGCCGGGGGAGCCAAGGTGCTGGACAATCAGGGGGTGTTTAAAATCGGGGAGCGCAATTTCACGGTACTGCGAAAGATCCTCTGGAAAAACGGGCTGCTCATGAACGTCCAGGAAGTGGGCGGCAACGTCTCCCGCACGGTAAGCCTGGATGTGGGCACCGGCCGGTTCTCAATCAAATCAGGAGGCAAGCTGCAACACTATGACTTACCGTAAACAGATTGCGCAGCATATCGACCGATTCCCCGAGATGCCCCCCCTGTGCCGCAACCTCCTGGGCTATCTCAATGACCCGGAAGTGGATTTTCAAACCATCAAGGGGCTGGTCCAGTATGACCCGGGGCTCACCGCCAATGTGCTGCGGATGGCCAACTCGGTATATTTCGGACCCGCCCGGGAGGTGGGCTCGCTGCAGGCCGCACTGGTCAGGCTGGGAACCCGCCGGATATTTGAGCTGGTTCTTTCCCTGTCCGTATCCGACAGGCTTGTCACGGAACTCCCGGGCTACGGGCTCCAGGCACGGGAGCTGCTGCGCCACTGCATATGGACGGCGGTTGCAGCACAGGAGCTGGCGGTGCTCCTGGAGATGCGGGATGTGGATACGGTCTTTACCGTTGGCCTGCTCCATGACCTGGGCCTGATCCTGCTTGATCCCTTCCTGCATGAGGAACAGAAACGCTTCAACCGGGTGCTGGAGGAGCAGAGCACCTCTTTTGAGCAGGCGGAAAAAGCGATCCTGGGCATGGACCATGCCGAAGCAGGGGCAAGGGTGCTGGCCAACTGGCAATTGGGCCCGCAGATCGTGGAAGGGGTCCGCTGGCACCATGAACCCGAGCAGGCCGAGGCGCATCAGGAGCTTGTCTACCTGATTCACCTGGCGGATATGCTTTCTTTGTCCGAAGGGATCGGTACCGGCATATACGGGCTGCAGTATAATGTATCTCCTGCAACGATCCGGGCGGTGGGCCTGAAGAAGACGCATATCGAGGTAACAGCCAGCAAGACGCTGGACCGGATGCGGGAGCTGGAAGAGATTCTCGGGTAAACGCTTTCGAGCGGGCCCGGCCGGGGGCTGCGGCAGGCAACAAGGGAAATATGAAGGCGGCTGACTATGGGCTATAACGTATTAATCGTCGATGATTCCATCATTATCCGGAAGATGATCGCCAAAACGCTGGCCATTTCGGATCTGGAGATCAGTGAATACCATTACGCGGAAAACGGGCGGCAGGGATTGGAAAAGCTCGACGAGCAGTGGATCGACATTGTTTTTGCCGATATCAATATGCCGGAGATGAACGGCATGGAGATGATAGCGGAGATGGGCAAAAAGGATCTGATGGCATCGATTCCGGTGGTCATTATTTCCACGGAACGCAGCCAGGAGCGCATTGATTCCTTAAAGGAAATGGGGATCGGTGCATATCTGCAGAAGCCTTTCATCCCGGAGGAATTCGCCCGGGTGGTCAAGGAGCTTCTGCACTAGCAATGTAAAGGATACAGGCAATGCAGGCAGACGACAATGAACTGTTGCTCAAGGTGTTTTCTTCGGTCTTTGAAGGCTTTGCGTTTATGTTCGTCGAAGACGAGCCGGACGGGGTGCCGCGGGAACCCGGGAACTGCGCTCAGGCGGAGATCGCATTCGAAAGCGCCTCCGACAGGGGAAGGATGGAAGTCGTGGCTCCCCTGGATTTCTGCAGCGAGCTCGCGGAAAACATTCTGGGCGCGGAAGAAGGCGAGCTCCCGGAGCAGGCAGGGGAAAATGCCCTCAAAGAGGTTTTGAACGTATCCTGCGGCTATTTCCTGGCGGAAAAATTCGGCACGCAGGCCGTATTTGACCTCTCCATTCCGGAAACCAGGGGTGTTTCCGAGACAAAGTGGCAGCAGCTTCTGGAACAGGATCAGCATACCGCTTTTCTGGTGGATGAATCGCCTCTGCTGGCAAGGCTGGTGATGGAATAACGAAACAGGCAGGGACTCTGCGGGAGAGCAGGGCGGGGTGTTATGATAAAAGTCGTAATCGTTGATGATTCCGCCATTGTGCGGCAGGTATTGTCACGGGAGCTGGCCCGGGCTACCGATATCCGGATTGTTGCCACAGCGCCGGATCCGTATGCGGCACGGGATAAAATCGTGCAGTTCCAGCCCGATGTCGTGCTGCTGGACATGGAGATGCCCCGGATGGACGGGCTCTCCTTTCTCAAGAAACTGATGAAGCACTATCCGCTGCCGGTGATCATTGTTTCCTCGCTGACCCCCACGGGAGGGGACCTGGCGCTTGAGGCAATCAACGCGGGCGCTGTTGATGTGATGTGCAAGCCGGGTTCCGCACTGTCGGTCAATGACATGTCCGATGCCCTGATCGAGAAGATCCGGGCCGCGGCCCACGCCCGGCTGAACAAGACCGGCGCACAGGTCGAAGCCGCCGCGGGCCGCCCCCAGGTGCAGATCACGCAGACCCGGATGACCGAAACGGTTATCGCCGTGGGGGCCTCCACCGGCGGGACCCAGGCGATACAGGACCTTTTGTGCCACATGCCCACGGATTCGCCCGGGATCGTGATTGTCCAGCACATGCCGGAGCAGTTCACCGCCTCCCTGGCCGACCGCTTGAACCAGTTATGCGGGCTGGAAGTGCGGGAGGCAAGAAACAATGATTCCGTTATGCCCGGGGTGGCTCTTATTGCCCCGGGCAATTATCATCTGCTGCTGCGCCGCAGCGGCGCCCGGTTTTACGTGGAGACCCGTTCCGGCCCCCTGGTCTGCGGGCACCGGCCAAGCGTGGAGGTGCTGTTCAAGTCCTTTGCCAAGGCGGCCGGTCGCAACGCCATCGGCGTGATTCTCACCGGCATGGGCAAGGACGGCGCCTCCGGGCTTTTGCAGATGCGCAGCAGCCAGGCCCGCACCATCGCCCAGGACGAGGCCAGCTGCGTGGTCTTCGGCATGCCCAAGGAGGCCATCAACCTGGGCGCGGCGGAGACCGTGCTGCCGTTGAACCGGATTCCGTATAAGATTATTGAGCATGTGAATGAGAAG
>CAZWNV010000105.1:0-10529 GCA_964635265.1 uncultured Desulfobacteraceae bacterium | reverse complement strand
TGTTGGCCGCATAGCAATATTAATGCCAACCGTTATTTGCTATTATAGCAGTGAATTGGGAAGAGTTTTAAGTGCCCAAGACGTCGCCAACTATCTTGATGTTGATATCAAGACGGTAAGAAAGTATTATCGGGAGTTAGGTGGAATGCGCTTGGGCCGCCATTACAAGTTCTTTGAGAAGGAGATAGCGCATGCCATACAAAGCTGGAAAGAAATGGAAAGCCCAAGTGCGGAAGTACGGACAGAGGAAAGAGAAAACATTTCAAACGAAGAAGGAGGCGATAGACTGGGAAGTCGAAATGCAGAAAAAACCGTTAGCAGAGTGGGTAGAAAAGACAGGCACGGTTTGCTTGTTTGACTGGTCTGCAGCTTATCTGGATTATGCGAAAATCAAGTTTTCAGAAAAAACGTACAAAGAAAAAAAGGCAATGTTTAAGCTCTTCTTGAAACAAGTTGGTCCAGATTTGCCGGTAGAAAACCTCACGTCCAAAATGGTTTTGGATTATATACTTGATCAAAGAGAGCATCGTTCCGGGTATTCGGTAAACAAAGATCGTAAAAATCTTGTGGCAGCTTGGAATTGGGGCAAGGAATATATGGACCCGCCACTGCCGGATAGAAACCCCTGCAGGGTTGATAAGATGCCGGAGATACGAAAACCCCGGTACGTGCCGCCGGAGGAAGATTTTTTGAAAGTCTATGAGGTGGCTGAAGGTCAAGATAAGGTGATGCTATTGGCGTTTCTTCATCTAGCCGCTCGTCGTGGTGAAATATTCAGATTGACCTGGAACGATATAGACTTTGTCAATAACCGGGTCAGGCTTGCGACACGCAAAAGAATGGGTGGAACATTTGAGTATGATGTGCTGCCTATGACCAAAGAGCTGAGAACAGCTCTAAGATGGTGGTGGGAACATAGACCGATTCAGCAAAGTCCTTATGTTTTTGTCTGTCTGGATAAAAATCAGAAGGGGCGGGAGAATTACGGTCAACGTTTTACACACCGGCACAGTTTTATGAAAAGCATGTGTAAGGCAGCCAAAGTGCCACGCTTCGGTTTTCATGCCATTCGACATCTGTCAGCATCAAGACTTTTTAATCTGGGCTACGATGTCGCAGTTATTCAAATGATACTGCGGCATCAAAGCCCTTCGACGACTGAAAATTATTTGAAGTCGCTTGGTCTTGAGAAAGCAAGGGAAGCTCTGGAGAGTTTATCTCTGGAAAAGGGAAAGGTTCTGTCTTTTCCCTCGGATGAGAAGCAAGTTCAAAAGAGTGGTTAAAAAACGAAAAGCCGTCAGGGGAGCCGTCAACTCCCCTGGCGCAAAAATCTAATTTTATAACTATTTGATTTTGTGGTGGTCCCAGCGGGACTCGAACCCGCGTTTCCGGCGTGAGAGGCCGGCGTCCTAGGCCGCTAGACGATGGGACCAGAGTGGCGCGGGGCTGCCGGGGACTGCAGTCTCGCGAATGCTTGGTCGAGGCCAACCTTATTGATTCGATCCGGGTTTGTCAATTATAATTTTACCGTGCAAAGTCAGTGGATCTCACCCCTCGCCGAAAGCCGAAAAGCAGATAGACCAGCCAGCCGATAAAGGGCACGAGGGCGATCAGGTACCATATGACCTTTTCTTTCAAGGTTTTGAAATCCTTTATGGATATGTCCACGAGCGCCCAGACCGTGAGCAGCAGGAAGGGCACGCAGAGCAGAACGAATGTGGCCGCAGCCTTGAGTCCCATGGTCAGCCTTTCAGTTTTTCCGCGATGGCAAGGATGGTATCCACGTAATAGCTGCTGTGGTTGTAGCTGTAAATAACTTCCTTCGTCTGTTTTTTGTCCAGGCCGGGTTCCCAGCCGTGCTCGTTGAGGTAGTTGGCAATGCTGGCAATGGCATCTGCATGATCAAACAGGTCGATGCGGCCGTCGCTGTTGCCGTCTTTTGCATAGGCCAGGATGTTGCTGGGCATGAACTGGGCAATACCCAGGGCCCCGGCGTAGGAGCCGATGATGCTGTGGGGATTTGCCCCCTCTTTTTTGATGTGCTCGATAAAGGCCTGCAGTTCCCGGTACGCCCAGCGGGATTTGCGGGCTGCCTTCTTCTCGAACCGCTTTTTTTGAATAGGGATGTCCTCCGGCCGGTTTTTCCAGAAATGCTCCCGAGCTTTTTCGTCTTCCAGGGCGGCCATTGTGGCCAGCGTGTTGAAGACCGATCGGTCGCCCACGTATTTGCCGAGCCGGGTCTCCACCAGGATGATGGCCGTAATGATTCGTTGATCCACTCCGTAGCTGTTCTCCACCCTGGAAAGTGTCTCATCGTGGGCCTTCATATAATTGCGGGCGGATTGAATCGAGCGGGCGGAGAGGAACTGGTCATAATCGAGTGCCGCCTCCCTGTGCCGGAAATAGGCGGAGACCGTCTCGATGTCGAACTGCAGGGCGGGGTCGCGGAACATTTTCGTGATCAGCTCCCTGTCAAAACCATGCTTGACCAGGCGTTTCTCGAGCCGGCCGAAGGGCTCGGGCGGCCCCTGCCGGGCAGGGACGGTGTCCGCCAGAGAGAAAATGCAGAGACAGATCCCTCCGATAACAATCCAGGGACTCGGGAGTAAGGCCGATATCGTTTTCACAACTCACCTCCGCCGGGCTGTGCGTTTTCCTGCAGCATCCCGTTGTGTTTGTCCATCCGGGTTCCCCGCGTGCTTGCAATGGATTATAGAAACGTGGTAGAAGGACTTTTTCCGCCGATCATTGTAACCGGTTTCCGCCGCTGTTGCAAAGCTGTTTTTCATCCGTATTGCCGGAAGGCCGGGACGGAGAGCCCCAGCGATCCCGGAACGGGGTTTTATGAAAAAAGACAATCGAGTTATATACTGCTGTCAGGAATGCGGCCACCAGACTCCCCGATGGATGGGACGATGCCCCGAATGCGGCGGCTGGGACACCCTCGTGGAGGAGAAACCTGCCGGGACAGGGCGCGGCGGCAAGGGCAGCGGATTTTCATCCGCGCAAGCGACGCCGGTTCCCATTGATGCGGTACCCCTGGAAGAAGAACCCCGGGTGCTCACCGGCATCCGGGAGTTTGACCGCGTGCTGGGCGGGGGCATAATTGACGGCAGCCTCGTTCTGATCGGCGGCGACCCGGGGATCGGCAAATCCACGCTCATGCTGCAGGTGTTAAACGGCCTGGCCCGGCAGGGGAAAACCGTGCTGTATGTATCGGGCGAGGAATCCCTGCGGCAGCTCAAGATGCGCAGCCAGCGCCTGGATGCCGTTTCCGCCAATATGCTGGTAGCCTCGGATATCAATGTCGAGTCCATCCTTTCCACTGTGGATTCGGTAAAACCCGTGGTTCTGGTGATCGACTCCATCCAGACCATGTTTTCCCCGGATGTCTCCTCCGCCCCGGGCAGTGTCAGCCAGGTGCGGGAGGCCACCATGAAGCTCATGGTCATGGCCAAGCAAAGCGGTGTGCCGGCATTCCTTGTCGGCCATGTCACCAAGGAGGGTGCAATTGCGGGCCCCAGGCTGATGGAGCACATGGTGGATACGGTACTCTATTTTGAAGGCGACCAGAACCACGTGTTCCGGATTCTGCGGGCAGTGAAAAACCGCTTCGGCTCTACGAACGAGATCGGGGTTTTCGAGATGAAGGCCGCCGGGCTTGCCGAGGTGCCCAATCCCTCCGCGGTTTTTTTGGCCGAGCGGGCCGAGAATGCCGCCGGCTCCGCGGTGACGGCCTGCATGGAGGGCAGCCGGCCCATACTGGTCGAGCTGCAGGCCCTTATTTCCAGCGCGGGATTCGGCACGCCGCGGCGCACGGTTCTGGGGCTGGATCACAACCGGGTCTCCCTGCTGGTGGCGGTGATGGAGAAAAAGCTGGGCCTGGATATGGCCGGCCATGATATCTTCATGAACGTGGCCGGCGGTGTCAAGGTGTCTGAGCCGGCCGTGGATCTCGGCATTGCCGCTGCCGTTGCCTCGAGCTTTCTGGATCGGCCGCTGCCCGAGAAAATGATGGTGCTCGGCGAGGTCGGGCTCGCCGGGGAAGTGCGCGGCATCTCTCAGCTCGAGCCCCGGATCAGCGAGCTCCGGAAAATGGGGTTTACCCGCTGCATCGTGCCCAAAAGCAGCCTGAAAGCGGTCTCCGACGCAGAGGGCATAGAACTTCTCGGTATCAGCCAACTATCGGAAATGATGGAGTTTTTGTTTTGACAGCGCCCGCAGATGTTTTATGTTGGTGGCGTGCAGGGGGATTTCGGCCATGAAGCGCCGCAGCGGCAAAAACCGGCAGCAGCCCGACTATTATGCCAAACGGGCGCGAAAGGAGCATTTCCCCGCCCGCTCCGTATACAAACTGGAGGCGATCCAGAAAAAATTCGGTATATTGCGGAAGGGTCAACAGGTGCTCGATCTGGGCTGTGCTCCCGGATCCTGGCTGCAGTATGCGGCCCGGATCACCGGCAGCAGAGGCGGGGTCACGGGGATTGACCAGAAACCGGTAAAGGAGAATCTGCCGGCGCATGCAGCGGTCCTGGCGGAAGATGCTGCAGCGCTCGCAGAGGATGCCGGCCGCATTCGGGAAGTATGCGGCAGCGGACTGGATGTGGTATTAAGTGACATGGCACCCGCCACAAGCGGCAAAAAGGATGTGGATGCGGCGCGATCCTATCACCTGAGCCGGGCCGCCCTGACAATCGCAGGCGAAGTCCTGCAGCCGGGCGGGGCCTTCGTCTGCAAGATATTTCAGGGGGAGGATTTCGAATATTTTATTCGGGAGGTAAAAGCCCTTTTTGCCTCCTGCAGGGTATATAAGCCGGAAAGTACGCGCAAGGAAAGCAGGGAAACCTATGTGATCGGCATGGGAAAAAAATAGGAGGCATATTCATGGCAGGACACAGCAAGTGGGCCAATATCAAGCACAAAAAAGGCGCGGAGGATGCCAAGCGCGGCAAGATTTTTACCAAGCTGACCAAGGAAATTATAGTGGCCGCCCGCATGGGCGGCGGTGACCCCAATGCGAACCCGCGGCTGCGGGCGGCGATTCAAAGCGCCAAGAGCAACAACCTGCCCAAGGACAAGGTGGAGCGGGCCATTAAAAAAGGAACCGGCGAACTCGAAGGGGTCAACTATGAGGAGACCACCTACGAGGGCTACGGCCCGGGCGGCGCCGCTGTCCTGGTGGACTCCATGACGGACAACAAGAACCGCACGGTCTCCGATGTGCGCCACATTTTCAGCAAGCACGGGGGTAAGCTGGGAGAGAACGGCTGCGTGGACTGGATGTTTGACAAAAAGGGCTGGATGGCGGTGAAAAAAACCGATGTGGACGAGGAGACGCTCATGACGGTGGCCCTGGAAGCCGGTGCCGAAGACATGCGGGAGGAGGACGAGAACTTTGAGATCATAACGCCCCCCGAGGCGTTCGAGGACGTGAAAGCCGCGTTAAAAGAGGCGGAGATCCCCTATGAAAACGCGGAGGTCACGATGCTTCCCCAGTCCTATATCAACCTGACCGGCAAGGAAGCCGAGCAGATGTACAAACTGATGGACGCCCTGGACGACAATGACGACGTGCAGAAGGTCTACACCAACGCGGACATCCCGGACGAGGTGATTGCCGAGATGCAGTAGGCGGGCTAGAGTTCGATCATGTTTTGCACGGCCCGCATGGCGGGTTCCCGGACATGTTCCGGGACCCTGACGACGCCGGAGAGGTTTTCCAGGCTGGCGGCTACGGCCTCCAGGCTGATTTTTTTCATGTCCACGCACTCCATCCTTTCGGATGCAGCGACAAAGAGCTTGTCCGGGCATGCCTTGCGCAGCGGGTGGAGCAGTCCCACCTCGGTTCCCACGATAAAGCTTTTCGCTTCCGAAGATCGGGCGAAGGCCAGCATGCCGGATGTGCTGGCCACCTGGTCCGCCGTCTCAAGCACCTCTGGGCGGCATTCAGGGTGCGCCATGAACAGGGCGTCCGGATACTGCCCGCGTCGTCTCTCGACGGTCTCCAGGCTCAGGCGTTCATGATAGGGGCAGTAGCCGTTCCACGCGTGTACGCTTTTGGCGGAGTTCGCGTCCGTGTAGCGGGCCAGGTTGCGGTCCGGCACCAGCAGCACTTCATCGGCAAAGAGGCTCTCGGCCACTTTAATGGAATTGGCGGAGGTGCAGCAGATGTCTGCCAGGGCCTTTACCGCCGCCGAGGAGTTGACGTAGGCGATCACCGGGATCCCCGCGGATTTTTTCCGCCAATTGGCGAGCTGGATGTCCGTGATCATGTCCGCCATGGGGCATCCCGCTCCTTCGGCCGGCAGAATAACCGTTTTTTGGGGGCAGAGCACAGATGCGGTTTCTGCCATGAACTGGACACCGCAGAATACAATGATGCCGGCCTCTGTCCTGGAGGCGCGAATGCTGAGTTCCAGCGAATCCCCGCACATGTCGGCGATATCCTGGATATGGGGGGGCTGGTAGTTGTGCGCCAGGATAACGGCGTTTTTCTCCCGTTTGAGTTTTTCGATGCGCTGTATTATATCTTCCGCCATAACCGGTTCCCTGTATGGTTTTGTTTTCGGCAGGGGGGGCATCACTGCTGCATTTGGATTACGTCCGCCCCGGCCGGGATGTCGAAGGCAAACCTGGAATCAGAGAGCTTTTCCGGAAAGCGGATGTCTTGAAAGGTGATGCGCGTGACATCGCCGTGGATGTTTTCGGTAATCACCCGGCGTACCAGGTAGTCCTCCTTGTCCACGTGCAGAACGATCTGCTTGAGGTCCAGCTTTTTTTTCTCCGGTATGAGTTTCAGCGAATAGAAGCCGGGCTTTTCGGACGTGGTTTTCTCCACCCGGAACTGTTCTTTGATAAGCGAAATATTGGACAAAAAGCTTGCCCCCTTGCCGTTTCCGAAATAGTGCAGGGCATCTCCCACCACCACCTGCTGGTCCTGCGGCCGGTAGACCCACAGGGTTTCGCCGTCGGTGATGATGGCATGGGGATCCGGGCTTTCATACTCCCAGCGCATCATCCCCGGATGTTTGAACCAGACCTTTCCGGTGGCGGTGTCGGTGATATCCAGAACCTTGAGGGTGGATTCCTGGGAAAATTCCGCAGCGATGTCGGCTCCGCCGTAGCGCGACTCCAGCCTGGAAATGATGGCCGCCGCATCGGGGGAGGCGGTATCGGATGCGGCCGGGCAGTAGCCCGGAGCCGCGGCTGCCGCGGAAAACAGCAGACAGCTCAGCAGGACGGTTCTGGAAAAACGCATGCGTCTACCCCTCCTTTTTGCATAAATCAATTTTTCTATCATAATGGTCAGGACATGTAAATCAAATCCATAAGCATTTCCCGCAACGCGTCTTTTCTCTCCGGGGTTTGAGTTTTTATGTAGCATTCGTCCACTTTATTACCATAACCATGCAGGTTTGCATGCAGCAGCCGTACGCCGGATCCCTTCTGCCGCGATTGTGAACAGTGGTAGGCAAGTAATAACTTGATTTTTTTTGAAAACAGACCTCCAGGGGTTCCAGAAATTCCTTGACACATTTCAGGGCCTTTTGTATCGTTTTCATTTTGATTTCTGCCGGTAGTGTTTCCACCGAATATATTTGTTTAGTTTAATTTTACTCAGGAGGTTATTATGAGAAGAATGGAAAAGGCGGCCGTAATCGGTTCCGGTATTATGGGCGGCGGGATTGCCGCCCTCCTTGCCAGTGCCGGGATCCCAACCCTACTTTTGGATATTGTGCCTTTTGATCTCAAGGAAGAGGAAAAAAACGATCCAAAAGCGAGAAACCGGATCGTCCAGGGAGGGCTGGATGCCGCGATCAAGGCAAAGCCCCCGCTGTTCATGGATAAGAAAAATGATGCCGAATTAATTAGCATCGGCAACCTGGAAGATGATATTGACAAGCTCAAAGACTGCGACTGGATCGTCGAGGTCGTTGTGGAAAAGCTGGAGATCAAGCAGGATCTGTTCAAAAAGATCGACGGCGTGCGAAAGGCGGGTTCGATCATCAGCTCCAACACATCCGGCATTCCGCTGAACCAGATGTCGAAGGACCTGAGCACGGACATGTGCCAGCATTTCCTGGGCACGCACTTTTTCAACCCCGTCCGGCACATGCACCTTCTCGAGATCATCCCCGGCCCCGACACCCTGCCCGAAGTGCTCAACTTCATGGCGGATTTCGGGGAGCGGTTTTTGGGCAAGGGCATTGTATGGGCCAAGGACACCCCCAATTTCGTCGGCAACCGCATCGGTGTGCAGAATATCGGCAAGGCCATGCAGGCCATGCTGGAGCACGGACTCAGCATCCCGGATGTGGACGCCATATTCGGCCCTCCCACGGGGCGCCCCAAGACCGCGGTTTTCAAGACTTCGGACCTCGTCGGCCTGGACACCATGAAGCACGTTGCCGACAACTGCTACAACAACTGCCCCCACGATGAAAACCGCGCCACCATGGCCATGCCTGATTTTGTGAAAACCATGGTGGAGGAGAAAAACCTTCTCGGCAACAAAACCAAGGCCGGTTTCTACACCAAGGAAGTCACCCCTGAATTCAAGCAGATCCGAAAGGTGATCAATCCCCAGACCCTGGAATATGAGGAGTACGGCAAGCCGGATTTTCCCTGCCTCGAGGAGGCGAAGAAAAAGGAGACCCTGCCGGAGAAAATCCGGGCAATCGTCTATGGCGACGACAAAGGCGCCAAGTATGCATGGGACGTCACCTCCGACGGCCTGATCTATGCGGCAAGCCGGATTCCGGAAATCGCCGATACCATCGTGGACATCGACAATGCCATGAGATGGGGCTTTAACTGGGAGTTGGGCCCCTTTGAGACCTGGGATGCCATCGGCGTAAAAGAGTCCGTGGAGAAAATGGAAGCCGACGGGCTGAGCGTCCCACAGAAAATCAAGGACATGCTAAACGCCGGCGCCACCACTTTCTACAAGCTAGAGGGCGGCACGAAGATGTTTTTCGATTTTGCCACGAGCAGCTACAAGCCTGTGCCCAAAAACGAGAAGCAGATCAACCTGGCCGACCTCAAGGCGAACAACAAGGTCGTCAAATCCGTTCCTTCCTGCTCGCTCATCGACCTCGGCGACGGGGTTTTCAACCTGGAATTTCACTCGAAGATGAACGCGATCAACAATGAAATGGTCGAGTTCATGGCCGAAGCCAACCAGTATGTAAGGGAAAACGGCGTGGGCCTCGTCATCGGCAACCAGGCATCCGGCATGCCGGCGCCCTTTTCCGCGGGCGGCGACCTGTCCTACATGCTGAGCTGCGCAAAAGACGGCCGCTTCTCGGAGATCGATCAGTTTATCAAAAATGTGCACACGGGCATGCTGGGCAGCAAATATGCGCCCTATCCTGTTGTGGCAGCACCCCATGGCCTGGCGCTGGGCGGCGGCTGCGAGGTTTGCCTGTCCGCGGACAAAATCGTGGCCTGTGCCGATCTGTTCATGGGTCTCGTGGAAATCGGGGCGGGCCTTGTGCCCGGCGGCTGCGGCATGATTCACCTGTGGCGCAATTTTATCGAGTCCAAGCCGGCATCTGCCTCTTTGACGGATTATGCGGGCTTTTTTATCACGGCCTTCATGAACGTGGCCCAGGCAAAAGTCTCCAATTCAGCGGCCGAGGCCAGGAACAACGGTTTTCTGAGGGCCACCGACCGGATCGTCTTCAACAAGGACCTCCTGATCGGCGAGGCCAAGAAGGATGTCTTAAAGATGGTCGATGACGGCTACGTACCGGCGAGAAAGAAAAAACTTCCGGTATTCGGCCGCGAGGCCCACGGCATGGTGCTCTCGAACCTTCTGAACATGCGGGTTGGCGGTTATATTACGCCGCATATGGAGCACATTGCCAGATGGATCGCCCATTGCATGGCAGGCGGCGACGTCCCCCAGGGTACCCGTGTCAGCGAGGAGTATCTGATGGGCCTGGAGCGCGAGGCCTTTGTGGAGCTCTGGAAAACAGAGAATACCCAGAAGATGGCCGAGCACATGATGAACACCGGCAAGCCGCTGATGCTGTAAGAGAAACCGATACCAACCAATCAATTCCAGGAGGATATAGATATGAAAGAAGCATATGTCGTCAACTCGCTTAGAACACCCGGCTGCAGGCGGAATAAGGGGGCGTTCGCCCAGACCCGGCCGGAGGATCTCTTGAAGACAGTGGTCGAAGCCCTTATGGAAAAAACGCCGAACGTGGAAAAACAGGATGTGGAGGACCTGATGATCGGCTGCTCCTTTCCGGAGGCCGAGCAGGGGATGAACATCGGCCGGGTTATGGCCCAGATGTGCAAATTCCCGGATGCCACCACCGGCGCCACCGTCAACCGCTTCTGCTCCTCGGGCCTCGAGGCGATTGCCCTTCAGGCCATGCGGATTAAATCCGGCTGGTCCGAGGTTGCCATCGGCGGCGGCATCGAGTCCATGACCATCGTTCCCATGGGCGGTAACATGCCGCGCCCGCATCCGGAATGGGCCCGGGAATGTCCGGATGTCTATATTTCCATGGGAT
>CAZWNV010000104.1:0-10553 GCA_964635265.1 uncultured Desulfobacteraceae bacterium | reverse complement strand
GGCGGAAAGTGGTCCCGAAGAGCCCTTTGATGCCGAGCACTACTTCCAGGTTCTTGTGAGCGCGCTGCCGGAAGAAGTGCAGTCCGCATACGAAGCCTATGGGGAGGAGTTCAGGGAGGGCTATATCGCCTTGAATCAGGGGGACTTTCCTACTGCTGCCCGGCAGTTCGAAGCGGCTGCGGCCAAAAACCCTGCACCGGACACCTGGATCCCGCTTGAGCTTGCCACCGCCTACATGCATCTGGGGCAGCCGGATCAGGCAGCAAAGGTCATGGAGACCTACATGCAGGAGAATCCGGAATCGCTTCGGGGCTGTCAGCTGCTTTGCGATATTTACTGGGAGGCCGGCAATTATGAAGCGGCTGCCCGCATGCTCTCCAGCCGTCCGGAAGAGCTGGGGCAAAGCAGTACCGTGCAGATGCTGCTTGGCGAAACGTACTACCAGGCAGGCAGCTACGAGGCGGCAAGGGACGTGTTCCTGGAATGCACCCGCCGGTTTGAGGGATCGGAACTGGCTGTCCGGGCGCTGGCCAAAACCTATGAGGCCCTGGGCGAGACAGAGGCGGCACTCGGCCTGTACGGCCAGATCGTAAACGGGTGCAGCAGCTGCGGGGCCCGGGTGGATCCCTTTATCAAGCGGCGTTTTGCCGAGCTCTCGTTTCAGTCCGGGGACACCTCCAACCGGCTGCTGGAGATGTTTTTGTCCCTGCTGCTTGAGGACCCGGACAACCGCAGCGAGTATTACGACAGGATCGGAAGAATTTACGAGGCTACGGGCAACTCCTCGGAAGCCCGTCGCTATTTCCGTTTTGCCGAAGAAAGGGCCTAGCGGGGAATTTTTTTTGTTTTTGCAGAAAATTTTGGTTGCAACAGAGTAGTTCTCCGGCTATGCTAAAGCAGCTTTTCCGTATAGGTCTGATTGCGCGGCACCCTATCCAATTTCTGCAAGTCGAAAATGAAAAATTCGATTACTGCGATAAGCCTCTACGCAACAGCAACTGCCCTGGTTTTCGCCTTGGCTGCCGGCAGCGCTGCAGCGGTTGTCACTTTCCATCCGCATCTAAGCACGGAAACTGTGTATACGGACAACGTCGATCTTACACCTTATAATGAAGAGCATGATTTTATCACCACCATCAGCCCGGGCATGGATCTGCACGCGCAGGGGCGGATAAGCGAGGCGACACTCTCCTATACGCCGAGCTATTCCATGTACTCGCGTTTTTCAGACAACAACAGCATGCGGCATGACGCTTCATTGGATGCCATGCAGGAGATCAGCCGCAATACCCGCATAGAATTTTCCGACGATTACCTCTACACCGAAGATCCGCTTGAAGGCCCTCTGTATAGCCTGGAAGACCCGGGAGCGGATGTAGATACAACCGTGCGCCGGAGAAGGGAGTCCTATTCGACCAACAGCACACAACTCTTCCTCATTCACGATTTCGGACCGGAAGACACGCTGGAAGTAGGGTATGAATACTTCTTCGAGGACAACGATGACGAAGCTCTGGAGGACCGGGACTATCAGCGTCCCAGCTTGATTCTTACCTACTGGCCCGTCCAAGAGCGCTGGGGCACGGAAACGGAACTCAGCTACACAATCCGGGATTACGATGAGTCCGCGGATTACGATGATGCTTACGCAAGGCTGCGGCTTATCCGACGCTTTGGACCGCATCTGGATGCCTATGTTGAGTATGCTCATGAGGTAACAGACTACGAAAGCGATGCTGAAGGCGAGGATGAGGGCGAGGACTACCAGGTATACACCCCCGCGGCGGGTTTTTCCTGGGAACCTTCGCCGCGCTCCCACGTATCCGCAAGATTCGGGTATTATTTCCAGGACAACGATGATGGTGAAAATGAATCCGGGCCGAGTGCGACTGTTGAAACCTCCTACAGATGGAGCGAGCATCAGACTTTTTCCCTTATCGGCGAAGCGGGCTACGATCAGACCGATGACGAAGCGGAAAACCTTGGGTTTCGGGAGTATTACAGTGTAAGGGGCATAATGGATTATCAACTGAGCAGAAGACTTGTCGGCCGTCTTTCTGTAGGCTACTTCAATAATACCTATACTGAAGTGGGGCCGGAACGCGAGGACGAGGTCTGGAGTGCCGGCGCCGGCCTTGCCTGCCAAGTGTTCTCCTGGATGGCTGTGGAACTTGATTATGCTTTCCGCGACCTTTCCTCCGATCTTGAACTGGACGAGTACACGGAAAACCGGGCCATGATCCGATTCGTCTTTGCCCCCCGCACCCCTATTGTGCTGCATCGCTGAAGTCCGTTATAGAAACCGGGCAACTGCGCTCGCCTTTCCCCTTTTTCGTTTTCCCCAAAATTCCCTAAATGTCGCCCGAAAACCGCCTTCCCCCGCTATCATTAACTTACCCCTGAGTGCCTCAGTGCCTTCAGCCGACCGCAGACCCTGGAAGTTACTGACAGGCTCGGTCCCGGGCCTCGCCCGGGGGGAATACATCCTGTTAACAATTGCATCTCGCCGGAATGTATGCGAAAGGAATAATTATTCTTGGTTTGTGCATGGTCGCTGGATAGGGAGAGCGGAATTGGAGTGTGTAGGCATGCGGATTCCGGATTTGCCGGATGATGCTTTTATTGCTGCGCTGGTTCAGGGCAATCGTCTGGATGCCCTGGGGCCGGAGCGCTTTGTTTTTTATCCGGGCATGCTTTTCGCGAGCCGGGACAAGTGGTGGGGGCGGCCCGGCCATAGGCACGCCCGGCATGAGGGCATTGATCTGTGTTTTCTGGAAACCGGGTCAGGCGAGGGTTTCCGCCTGGATTCGGAGGTTTTTGTCCCCATGGCCGGCGAGGCCAATGTGGTGCACATCATGGATGACTTCCTGGGCCGCACGGTTATTGCCAGCCGTGCGGTGGCAGAGGCCGAGGGCAGAGAACTTTTGACCGTCTATGCCCACATCCGTCCCGAAGAGGGGCTTTGCGTGGGGGATCGCATCGCCGATGGCCGAATGTTTGCCCGCATCGCGCCGGTGGAAAATCCCCGAATTCCGCTTCCGGCCCATCTGCATATATCCATGGCATGGGCGGACCAGCTTCCGGAGCGTCGGCACTGGAGCTGGAAGCTGTTCAATCAGTTAAGCAGCGGCTGTTTCCTGGATCCACTGAAGTGGATGGCCATCCCCTGCAAGCTGCTGCCTTTTTGCTCTGCCGTGCAACCTGCGGCCCTCTTTCCGCCCGCCCGGTCTGCACCCGCGCGAATCCCGGCGGAACAACCGGCGGAACCGCCGGGGGAAAAGCCTTGAATGCCGCCGCATAATTTGGTAGCGTTTATTCATTTTCAGGGCTTGCCGAAAAGCCCGATACCTGCCCCGAAAAAGGTTTGTCGCAAGTGCATCAGACTCGTATAGGAAGGATACAGCGGAGATCATGATAAGGGCCGGCGTCATAGGGGCGAATGGATATGCAGGGGCCGAGCTGGTTCGCATTTTATCCGGACACCCCAAGGTTACGCTTACCGTACTGACCTCCAGGAGTTATGCGGGGGTTGCTTTTGACCGCATTTATCCGGCCATGACCGGATGGGTGGATCTGGTCTGCGAGGAGTTTGACTACGAGTCCGTATGCGACCGTACCGACATTGTTTTTATTGCCCTGCCGCATAAGCTTCCCATGGAGATGGTGCCCGAGTTGATCCGCAGGGGCAAAAAGGTCGTGGATCTGTCCGCGGACTTTCGTTTTGCGGATCCGGGGCTTTATGAGGCCCATTACCAGCCCCATTCAGCGAAAGATCTGCTGGAGCAGGCGGTTTACGGCCTCTGCGAGGTCAACACAGAGGAAATCAAGGGCGCCCGGCTGGTGGGCAATCCCGGCTGCTATCCCACAAGCGTTCTCCTGCCCCTGGTGCCGTTGCTCCAGCAGGGAATAGTGGAACTGGATTCCATCATTGCCGACTCCAAGTCCGGGGTAAGCGGGGCCGGGCGATCGCTTTCCCTGACAACGCACTTCTGTGAGGCCAATGAGTCCTTCAGGCCCTATAAGGTAGAGGGACACCGGCATCAGCCGGAAATGGAGGAGGTGCTCTCCATTGCGGCGGGCGAGCCTGTCAGTATTATCTTTGTCCCGCACCTGGTACCCATGACCCGGGGAATGGAGACAACCATTTATGCGCGCCCGGCAAAACAGGTGGGCCATACCGATATCCACAACCGGATTGTGGACTATTACTCGGACTGCAAATTCATCCGGATTCTGGACAGGGGACATTTCCCGGACACCCGAAACGTGCGCAACACCAATTACTGTGATATCGGTTTTGTGGTTGACCGCTCCAAGAACCGGCTGATTATTATGTCGGTTATTGACAATCTGGTAAAGGGAGCAGCCGGGCAGGCGGTACAGAACATGAACCTGATGCTCGGGCTGGAGGAGACCGCCGGCCTGAATATGCCGCCTTTCCCCCTGTAAACAATACCCCAAGGCAGACAGGACGGATATGAGAATCAGGCAGCTTTCCATCTTCATGGAAAACCGGTCCGGCCGGCTGGCCCGGATTACCACCACCATCGGAAAAGAGGGCATCAATATACGGGCCATGTCCCTTGCGGACACCTCGGATTTCGGAATTCTGCGTCTTGTTGTAACGGATGTGGAAAGGGCCCGGCAGGCCTTGAAGGAGCAGGGGTTTACGGTTCGGATATCCGAGGTGATTGCTGTTGCCATTCCCGATACTCCCGGCTCTCTCGGCAGGCTTCTGGGGGTTATTGAGCAGGCGGAGCTGAACGTGGAATACATGTATGTGGTGGTGGAGAAGAAAATGGAGGAGGCGATCCTGATTTTTCGTTTCGATGACCTGGACCGGGCCGCGGAGGTGCTTCAGCAAAACGCTATCCGCCTGGTTGACGAGGAAAAAGTGCTGCGCGTATAAGGGGTTTTATCCGGACGTTATCCGGACGCGATAAGCGCAAGAGACCAAAACGATCAAAGACGAGGGAGGCAGGTTGTGAAAAAGTCCATTTTTACCGTAATACTGGCGATTGTGTTGTTCCTGCCCGCAGCCGTGGTTTATGCCGGGGCGGAACCTTACCATGTCGGCTGCGTGTTTGCGGTTACCGGCAAGGCCTCCTGGCTGGGCGAGCCGGAGCGCAATACCGTGAAAATGGTGGCCGAGAAAATGAACGCGGAAGGCGGGATAGACGGCCATGAAATCGTTCTTCATATCGAAGATACGCAGGGCGAGAACACGCGCGCGGTAAATGCCGTCAAAAAGCTTATCAAAAAGGACAATGTCTGTGCCATAATCGGGCCTTCCCGGAGCGGCACCACACTTGCCGCCATTCCGGTGGTGGAAAAGGAAAAAGTGCCCATGCTTTCCTGCGCGGCGGCTGCAAAGATCACCAATCCGCCGGAGAAGCGGCGATATGTGTTCAAGATGGGACAGAACGACTCGGACGCCGTGCGCAAAATATATGAGCACATGCAGGGGCAAAAAATCTCCAGAATCGGTATTCTGACGGGTACCACCGGCTTTGGGGCCGCCGGCCGGGAGCAATTGAAGGCCCTTACAGACAGCTACGGCATAGAGATTGCCGCCGATGAAACCTATGCTCCGGGGGCTACCGATATGACCGCCCAGCTGATCCGCATCCGCAATTCCGGCGCCCAGGCCGTGGTCAACTGGTCCATTGTGCCGGCCCAGTCCATTGTGCCCCGAAACATGCAGCAGCTGCAGTTTCAGCTTCCCCTGTACCAGAGTCACGGATTCGCCAATATCAAGTATGCCGATGCCGCCGGGGAGGCAGCGGAGGGCTCCATCTTTCCGGCAGGCCGGATTATGGCGGCAAAGAGCCTCTCGGAGGACCACCCGCAAAAAGAGGTGCTCATGGCCTATAAAACGAGCTATGAAAACCGTTTTGACGACCATGTCAGCACTTTTGGCGGCCATGCATGGGATGCCCTGCATTTGATCGCCCGGGCCCTGAAAAAGGTGGGCGACGACCCGGCCGCCATCCGGGATGAACTGGAGAAGACCAGTTTTGTTGGGGTTACCGGTATCTTCGAATTTGCGCCGGACGATCACTGCGGCCTGGACAAATCCGCCTTTGAACTGCTGACAGTGAAAGACGGCCGCTTTGTTGTACTGAAAGACTAAGGGCGCTGAAAATCCGCAGTCAGGCAATTCCCGGGACAAGCTGGCGGTAAATCCCGGGTGTTCGCATAATTTTCGTATCCGCTGCCGATGGAGGATAAGTCATTGACAGCGGATATGTTTTATTTAAATATGGCCGCCTGTGTCAAAGTGTGTGCCGGCACAGAGATTTCCCCAAATTCTTGCGCAGATAGTGGAGCCAAATGAGCCAGCCCGGAGGCTTGAGCGATATCATCCAGTTTATGGTCATGGGCGTGCAGCGGGGCGCGATTTATGCCATGGTGGCCATGGGCTTTAATATTATCTACAATGCCACCGGCATCATCAATTTCGCCCAGGGAGAATTCGTTGTGCTGGGCGGGCTTCTGATGGTCACTCTCACCATGACGCTCGATCTTTCCATCCTGGTGGCTTTTGCTGTGACCGTAGCAGCAGTGACGGCTGTCGGTATTCTCATGGAGCGCCTTACCATCAACCCCGTGCGCGAACCTTCCGTGCTGCGGCTTATCATTATAACGATTGCGGTCTCCATCCTGTTAAAGGGCGGCGCCATGTGTATATGGGGCAAGGGCTCGCATTTCATGACGCATTTTACCCAGGCTCCGCCGATTGAATTTCTGGGGGCCTTTATTCTGCCCCAGACATTATGGATTGTCGGCATCCTTCTGCTCGTGGTGATCGGGCTCGTGATTTTTTTCAATTACACCATGACGGGCAAGTGCATCCGGGCATGTGCCATCAACCGGGACGCAGCCCGCCTTGCCGGCATTGACGACCGCAAAATGGTGATGCTCTCATTTGCCTTGTCCGCCGGCATTGGCGCTATTGCCGGCATCATTGTCACACCGATCATTCAGATGGACTATGCCCGCGGGGCCCTGTTGGGCCTGAAAGGCTTTGGCGTTGCGGTTCTGGGCGGACTCGGCAACAGTATGGGCGCAGTTGTGGCCGGTCTCCTGCTGGGCATTATCGAAGCCCTGGGTGCAGGCTACATCTCCTCGCATTACATGGACGCCATGGCCCTTATGATTCTGCTGATCGTTCTTTTCATCCGGCCCAGCGGGATTTTCGGAAGCTCGGAAGCCATGCGTCTGAAAGAGTTCTAGTATGCAAAGACGCGACCTCGGCGGATTGATTGCGCTAATCCTGGTAGTGCTGGCGACTCCCGCGGCAATCGGGAATGAATACTACCTTGGGGTGCTGATTTTTACGGCGTTTAACTGCCTTGCCTGCATCGGTCTGTGCCTGCTGATGGGCTATGCCGGTCAGATTTCCCTCGGCCACGGCGCCTTTGTCGCGATCGGGGCCTATGCCGCCGGCATCTTTACCGTAAAGCTGGGCTGGTCCCCCTGGGGCGCCATGCTTGCTGGCGCGGGCATCACCGCTGTTGTTGCTGCACTCGTGGGCGTGCCCACCCTGCGGCTGAAGGGGCATTATCTGGCCATGGCCACCCTGGGCTTTGCCTCTATTGTGCATATCCTTGCTGTGGCTACGGTTGATCTCACGGGCGGGCCATCAGGGATTTTAAACATTCCCCGTCTTTGCGTTTTCGGATTCCCCCTGGATTCGGATATCCGGTTTTTCTATTTCAGCTGGGCGGCTGTCGTGCTGGGGCTCTATCTTGGTTTCAACCTGATCAATTCCCGCGTTGGCAGGGGTCTGCGGGCGCTTCACGGAAGCGAGGACGCAGCCGCCTCCCTCGGGGTCTCGACTGCCGGCTATAAGATCCAGGTGTTTGTATTAAGCGCGGTGTACGCATCGATAAGCGGCAGTCTCTATGCCTATTATGTCAACTATATTGATCCCGGCCCCTTTGGCGTCATGCACTCGGTGCTCCTCGTGACCATGGTGGCGGTCGGCGGCATGCACAAGCTGTGGGGTGCGTTTACGGGCGCGGTTCTTCTCTCGCTTCTGCCCGAGCTTCTCTCCTTTGCAAGCGATTACCTGCACGGCCTCGGCATTGCCTATAAATCGGATTATGATATCCTGATCTACGGCGCTGTTCTGCTGATCATCATGCTTTTTTTGCCCCAGGGGGTGTTTGACGGATTGGGTAGTGCGGCCCGAAGGGGCCGGCAGATAGTCAGGCGGTAGCCATGGAAACGGCGGAGTCCCGGACGGCAGGCAAAATCCTGGAACTTGAAAACCTGCGCAAGGTTTTTGGCGGCGTGGTTGCCGTGGACGGGATTAGTGCAGGAATTGACAGCGGTTCCGTCACATCGGTGATAGGCCCCAACGGCGCGGGCAAGACCACGGTTTTTAACATGATAACCGGCTTTCTGGCCCCGACGGCAGGCTCCATCGTTTATGCGGGCCGGCCGATGAAGCGGCTGAAACCGCATCATGTGGCCTCCCTTGGTATTGCCCGGACCTTTCAGAATGTTCGGCTGTTTCCCCGGATGAGTGTTCTGGAAAATGTCATGGTCGGCCGTCACCTGCGTTCCCGCTCCGGGATGATGGCTTCAGCCCTTCTTCCCCCTCTACTGCGCAGGGAGGAAAAGCGCATCCGCCGGGAGGCAGCCGATTGGCTCCATTTTATCGGTCTTGGCGCGCACGCCCGGGACACGGCCGGCAGCCTCCCCCTGGGCAGCCAGCGGATGCTGGAAATAGCCCGGGCGCTTGCCCTCGAGCCTGAGCTTCTCCTGCTTGATGAGCCGGCGGCCGGTCTGAACAGCCGGGAAACCCTGGCCATGGGAGAGATGATTGAAAAAATCCGCAGTCGGCGGATCACCGTGGTTCTCGTGGAGCATGATATGGAACTGGTGATGGAGATCTCCGACCGCGTGCTGGTCATTAATTTCGGCAGGATCATTGGCGATGGCACCCCCGAGGAAGTGCAGGAGAATCCCGATGTGATCGCCGCTTATCTGGGGGAATAACCGACAGGTCTCCCGTAATCACGTGCTGCAGGCTATATGCTTCGTCTGGTAAATATCAACAGCTACTACGGCATGGTGCATGTGCTCAAAAATGTCTCCATTCATGTCAATGAGGGCGAGATCGTCTCCATGCTGGGCGCCAATGGTGCGGGCAAAACCACAATGCTCCGGACAATAAGCGGTCTGCATCCGCTCGGTTCCGGCCGGATTTATTTCAACGGCCAGGAAATCACCCGCCTTGGCCCGGAGAAGATGGTGGAGCTCGGCTTGGCGCATGTGCCCGAGGGACGCCAGATTTTTCAGCCCATGGCCGTCCATGACAACCTGGAGCTGGGCGGCCACCTGATAAGCAAGCGCTACGGGAAAAAGGCACTGAAAACCGACATTGAGGCGGTTTTCCGCCTGTTCCCCATTCTGCAGCAGCGGCGCCACCAATACGCGGGCACCTTGAGCGGCGGAGAGCAGCAGATGCTTGCCATTGCCATGGCGCTTATGGCAAGGCCCCGGCTTTTGCTGCTGGATGAACCCTCCATGGGGCTGGCTCCCATGATTGTGAAAGAGATCTTCCAGCTGATCGCGCGCCTGCAGGAGGAGCGGAACCTGACAGTGCTTCTGATTGAGCAGAATGCCCGGGCTGCTCTTCGTATCGCGGATCGGGGCTACGTGCTGGAGACCGGGAAAATCGTGCTCGAGGAATCCGCCGAACAGCTCCTGGCCAACCAGGATGTCAAGCGGGCCTACCTGGGGCGGGAGCAACGGGAAATATGGGAATGATGGCACAGGACACACCATGGTGATAACTCTGGGGTGAGGACAGAACCTATGGCCTACTGGAACGAACGCCTGGAATGCATGGACCGGCAGGAAATCGAGCAGGTGCAGCTGGAGAACCTGCAGGCCACCCTGAACCGGGTCTACAAAAACGTTCGGCATTACCGGAAAATATTCCGGGAAGTCGATTTTATGCCGGAGGACCTGCAGTCCGTCGCCGATATCCGCAGGCTCCCCTTTATTACACGGCGCGATCTGAGCCGCAACTATCCCTATGAAATGTTTGCCGTGCCCCTGCGCGAGGTGGTGCGTCTGCATACCGCCTCCTTTAATTTTGACGATCCGGTGGTTATCGGCTTTACGGAAAATGATATTCAAAGCTGGGCCGAGCTCATGGCCCGCAACCTCACGGCCGCAGGGGTGGGAAAAGATGACGTGGTCCAGATCGCCCTGACCTTCGGGATTATCACCGGCCCCTTCGGGGTGCAGGTGGGGGCGGAAAAAATCGGGGCCTCCGTGATCCCCATTTCTGCGGGCCGGTTTTACCAGCAGGTCAAAATCATGCGCGATTTCCGGACAACGACCCTTGTATCCACGCCAAGCGTGGCCCTGGGCCTTTGCCGGGCCATGGAAGAGATGGACGTGGATTCCAAGAGCCTTGCGCTCAAATGCGGGCTGTTCGGATCCGAACCCTGGTCCGAGGCCACCCGCGATGAACTGGAGACGCGCCTTCACATTGCGGCCACCGCCACCTACGGGCTGACCGAGATTTT
>CAZWNV010000103.1:0-10678 GCA_964635265.1 uncultured Desulfobacteraceae bacterium | reverse complement strand
TTGGTGGCGTTATGGATGGACAAAAGGCTCACAGGGCCACCTCGCTCTCATCCAGAGATTCCACCGGATACTTGCGCGGCCTGGGCGGCAGAAAGCCCTGGGGCCGGAAAATCATCATCGCCACCAGCGCGATGCCGAAAATCAAAAGCCGGTACTGCTGCAGGCCCTGGAAAATCTCGGGCAGCCCGATGATCAGAAACGCGCCCAAAAGCACGCCCGGGATGCTGCCCGAGCCGCCCAGGATGACGATCATAAACATCACCACCGACTCCCAGAAGGAGAAGGACTCGGGCGAGATAAAGGTGATCTTGGAGGCGTAGAGCGTGCCTGTCATGCCGGCCCAGACCGCGCCGATCACGAAGGCGGCGAGTTTGTAGCCCGCGGTGTCGATGCCCGAGCCCTCGGCTGCCACCTCGTCCGAGCAGAGGAACTTGAGCGCCCGGCCGAAGCGGGAGTGCTCCAGAAAATAGAACAGCACGATGGTGGCCGCCAGAAAACCCGTGACCAGGTAGAAAAAATGGGCGGGCCGGGTGATGCCGTTTATGCTGTGGCCGAACAGGCTCGGCATGGAGATGCCGAAGATCCCGTTGGCGCCGCCGGTGATGCCGAAGACGTTGTTTACGAGCGCGATGCGCACGATCTCCACCATGCCGATGGTGACGATCAGCAGATAATCGCCGCGCAGGTGAATGATGGGCCGGGCCACCACCAGGGCAAACAGCCCCGCCAGAAGCCCCGCCGCAGGCATCAGCCACAGCACGGGCACGCCCCAGGCGATGTTGATCACGGCGGTGCTGTAGGCGCCGATGGCGTAGAAGGCGGCATGGCCCATGTGAAACATCCCGCCGTAGCCCAGGATGATGTTCAGGGACAGCCCCAGCACCGCGTACAGGGCCACGTTGTTTAACACGTCGGTCCAGTAGGTGTTTAAATACAGGGGCGCAAAGATCCACAGCAGGACCACCGCGGTGTAGATGCCTTTGCGGAGTTTCTCGCCCGTATCCTTCATATCTTCTCCGCCACCCGCTCGCCCAGCAGCCCGGTGGGCCGGACGATCAAAATCAGGATCAAAACGAAAAAGGCGATCGCATCCTTCCAGGCCATGGAGATGTAGGCGGCGCCAAGCGCCTCGATCACGCCCAGGAGCAGGCCGCCCACCATGGCGCCCGGGATGTTGCCGATGCCGCCGAGGATGGCCGCGGTAAAGGCCTTTAAGCCGTAGATCCAGCCCATGGTGAAGTTGATCTGCCCGTAGTAGAGCCCCACCATCACGCCCGCTGCCCCGCCGAGGGCCGGGCCGATAAAAAAGACCAGCATGATCACCCGGTCCACGTTGATCCCCATAAGGCGCGCTGCGTCCTGGTCGATGGCCGCAGCGCGGATGGCCGTGCCGATCCGGGTTTTCTGGATAAAGGTGTAGAGCGCCACCATGAGAATAATGCAGCTTGCCAGGATGACAAAGCGCATCACCGGCACCGGCAGGCCGAACACGTGGAACACGTGGCTGGTGAGAATCCCCTGCGGATAGACTCTGGGGTTGGGGCCGTAGACCAGCATGACCGTGTTGGAGAACACGATGGAGGCGCCGAGCGCAGAGACCACGGCGGAGAGCCGCGGCGAGGTCCGCAGCGGCTTGTAGGCGGCCCGGTCGAGCAAAATCCCCACAACCCCCACAAGGCCCATCACCATCACGGACAAAAGCAGGACGCCTACCACCGGGCCCAGCTTGTCGGTCAGCGAAAACGCGGTCAGCAGGGTAAGGCCCAGGTAAGCCCCGATGGTAAACAGGTCGCCGTGGGCGAAGTTAATGAGCTTTAACACCCCGTACACCATGGTGTAGCCCAGGGCGATCAGGGCGTAGATGCCGCCCACGGCAAGTCCGTTGGTCAGTTGGGTAAAAAACAGCTCCATCTTATTTCTGCAGGACGAATTCTCCCCCGGCGTTTACCTTGTAGGTCCGGTAGACATCGCCCACCCGGTCGCCCCTGGCGTTAAAGGAGATCCTGCCGGTCAGGCCGGGAAAGGCCTCCAGCTCCTTGTGCAGGTAGTCGGCGAGCTTGTCCGGCTCGGTGGATCCGGTCTGCTCGATGGCCTCTGTCAGCACCCGGAAGCCGTCGCCCGCAAGAACGGCCCATATGGAGCCGGGCGCGGCGTCGTACTGCTTCTTGTAGGCCTTTAAAAAGGCCTTTGCCTGCCTGGAGGCAAGGTCCTGGGGCACCGGCGGAGAGAGAAAATGAAAGCCTTTTGCGGCCTTTTTGCCGGCGATTTTGACCAGATCCGGGTTGTTGGTGGCGTCACCGCCGATAAAGGGCACGTCCCAGCCCATCTCGGTTTTCTGGCGCAGCAGAAGCCCCGCCTCGGGGTAGTAGCCGGTGAAGAAGACCACATCCGGCTTTGCGGACTTCATCTTGGTCAGGATCGTGTTGTAGTCCTGCTCGCCCGGGGTAAGGGCGTCAAAGAACACCACCTCGGCGGCTTCATCGGCCAGAAGGCCCCGGGCCTCATCTGCGAGCCCCTTGGCATAGGTGGTGTTGTCATGGAGGATGGCGATTTTCTGATAGCCCCGGGAGAGCATGGTCTCCACCGCCACCCGGCCCTGCTCGTCGTCGCGCGGGCAGGTGCGGAAGAAATACTTGAGGCCCTTCTCCGTCAAGCTCACGGCGGTGGAGCCGTTTGCGATCTGGATGATGTCGGCTGCGGCATAAATATTTTGCGAGGCCCGCGTAATGGAGGAGCCGTAGGTGCCGATCACGCCGGCCACGTTTTTTGTGGCCAGCCGCTGGGCGGCAAGAGACGCCGTGCGCGGATCACCGCCGTCATCTGCCACCACGATCTCCACCTGTTTGCCCAACAGGCCGCCGTCCTCGTTTACCTGCCCGGCCAAAAGCTCCACGATCTGCTTCATCTCCTGGCCCTCGCTGGCCCACGAGCCGGTAAGCGGGCACATAAGCCCGATTTTGATCGTGTCCCCGGCAAGGGCGGGGCCTGCAAACAGCAGGGCTGCGCTCAACAGAATCAAACCGAATTTTTTCATACAAAACCCCTTTCCTGGAAAAGCCTTGGTGAAAACCTCGAAAACAATACGCCTGTCATACCTATCAGGGCCCGGGTAGTCAATCGCAATCTTACTTTTTCTCCTGCGCCGTTTTTCCCGTCTGCTGCAGGGCGTTTCCGGCGATAATGCAGACAAGGCCGACGATGGTGGCCACCCGGATGGTTTCGCCAACGAAGATGCGGATAAAGAAAAGCGAGAGAAAGGGCGCGAAAAAAATCAGGGTGCTCACCCGGGCGGTGCTGCTGGTGCGTTTTAGTGCCTGCAGCCAGAATACAAAGGTGATACCCATCTCAAACACCCCGACGTAGAGGGCGCCGGCCATGCCGGGCAAAGAGCCGGGCAAGGGCTCGGAAAACACCAGGCAGGCGGCCAGGATAAAGGGAAAGCCGAAAACAAAGTTCAAGAACAGGCCGAGCGTGGGATCATTTGGATCCCGGGTGTTGTAGATCCAGTACAGGGCCCAGATCACGGTACTGCCCAGGGCCAGGAGCACGCCGGGCACGTTGGTGAAGGAAAGGGCCGCGAGATGGCCCCGGGTGGCGATCACCACCACGCCAAAGTAGCTCACGAAAATGGCGAAAAGCTCGCGCAGGCGCAGCGGCTGGCCCAATAGGGGCACCGAGAGCAGGCTCAGGGTGATGGCCCAGGTATAGTTCAGGGGCTGCGCCTCCTGGGCTGGCAGCAGGTCATAGGCGGCAAACAGCACCGTGTAGTAGAGGAAGGGATTGAGAAAGCCAAGGGCCGCGGCCCGCAGCAGGGCGCCTCTGCCGCAGCTCCCGAGAAGGCGGAGCTTTCTTTGGGCGGCAAGCACGAAAAACAGGCAGACAATGGAGACGACATCGGCCCAGAGCAAAAGCTGCAGGGGCGTTAGATGCCGCAGGGAGAGCTTGAAGGCCGAGGCCACGGTGGACCAGATGAGAACCGCCGCGGCGGCGTAGAGATAAGCGCTGTGCTGTCGGGTCATGGCTGCCTCGTCCAGGTGCGCGGGTTTTGGGTCAAAAAAAGCCGCAAAGAGAGTCGCGGGGATGGGCGGGGGCGTGGGGCGGCCCCCGCCCATCCAAGCCTCCGGCTATGTCCGTAAAGATAGCACGAGGCGCGACAGGCCCCGGGGCAATATTTGGCGTTTGATAGCAAACAAGCGAAAAAAACACAACTGCTCTTGAAAAAGTGGGCGGGTTTCCAGTAGAAGAAAGGGGTGGTACACACGACAACCCCAACAAAAGGAGACGCCACCATCCTATGATCCGGCCGGTTTTCTACTCCATTGACATCGCTCCGGACCTTGTCCGCCAGGACTTCGCCGGCAGCGTGCGCGTGCAGCTGCAGGCGGAAGAAGCCGTGCAGACGGTGGACCTCAACGCCCTGGACCTGGCGGTGCGCCGCTGCACCTGCAATTTCGGGGGAGCGATGGTTTCCTGCCCCTTCCGCGTCCATTCGGACGGCGAGCTGCTGCAGATCGAGCTGCCCGAGCCCATGGAAGGCGCCATTGAACTGCAGATCGACTACATGGGCCAGATCCAGCATTCCATGGCCGGGTTCTACCGCAGCCAGTACACCAAAGACGGCAGTACCCGCCCCATCGCGGTGACCCAGTTCCAGGAGAGCGATGCCCGCCGGGCCTTTCCCTGCATGGATCACCCCGCGTACAAGGCCGCCTTTTCGCTGTCCATGACCGTGGACGAAGAGCTGGAGGCGATCTCCAACATGCCCGCCAGCGCGCAGAACCGCACGGCAGGCGGCAAAAAGCGGATCTGCTTTGAAACCAGCCCGAAGATGGCCACCTACCTTTTGTTTTTCGGCGTCGGCGACTTCCAGCTCTGCCGCGGGGAAACCGACCCCCGGGTGCGCGTGGCCTGGCTGCCGGGCATGGCCGAGCAGACCGGCTACGGACTGGGCTTTGCCCAGAAAGCCCTGGCCTTCTGCGAGGAGAGTTTCGGCATCAGCTATCCCCTGCCCAAGATGGATCTCATCGCGGTGCCGGATTTTGCCTTCGGCGCGATGGAGAACTGGGGCGCCATCACCTTCCGGGAGAACCTCCTGCTTTATGACCCGGAAGTGACCAGCGCGGACGCAGAGGAGCGGATCTGCGAGGTCATTGCCCACGAGATCGTGCACCAGTGGTTCGGCAACCTGGTGACCCCGGCGGACTGGAAGTACCTGTGGCTGAACGAGAGCTTTGCCACCTATTTCGGCTTTGCCGCCCTTGCCCATTACCACCCGGACTGGCAGATCTGGGAGCAGTTTCTGGCCGGCGAGACCGCCTCGGCCATGGCAAGGGACGCCCTGACAGAGGCCCCGGCCATAGAGATCCGCGGCGGCAGCCATGTAGTGATCAACAGCAGCACCGCGCCGATCATATACAGCAAGGGCGCAAGCGTGCTGCGCCAGATCCACGGCTACCTGGGAGACGCGGATTTCAAAAAGGGCCTGGAGCTGTATCTGCGCCGGCACGCCTACGGCTGCACCGCGAGCAGCGACATGTGGACGGCGCTGGAGGAGGCCTCGGGCACGCCGGTAAGCCGCATGATGCAGGCATGGGTGGAAACCCCCGGCCATCCGCTGGTCGTGGCCCGGCGCGAGAACGACCGCCTGGTGCTTCACCAGCAGCGCTTCACCTTTCTGCCGGCGGACGCTGCCGGGGCGGATCCGCTCTGGCCGATTCCCCTTTTGATCCGGGTATACCATGCGGACGGCAGCTCGCAGCAGATCACGGACATGATGACAGAGCGCGAGATGGCCATCGATATCGGGCCGGACGCGGCCTGCTACATGATCAACGACGGCCGCAGCGGCTTTTTCCGCACGGCCTATGATGATCCGGCAAACTTTGAGGCCCTCTGCCTGCGCCTGCGGCAGAAAGGCCTGGACGAACTCGAGCGCTGGGGGCTGGAAGGCGACGTGTTTGCCCTTGTAAAAGCCCGCCAGTACAGTGTTGAGCAGTACCTGCAATTTCTGGAGAACTACCGCGATGAAGAGCACCCCCTGGTGCTGCAGGCGGTGCTGGAGCACCTGCACGAGCTCTTCCTGGTGCTCTGCGGCCCGGAGCAGCAAAAGAGCGCGGACATGGCGCGCGCCCTGGTCCGGGGCGTCGTGGACCGGCTGGGCCTTACTCCCGGCCGCGACGAGCCCCACGGCAGACTCCGCCTGCGGCGGCAGGCCGTGAGCCTGGCTGCGCTTCTGGACATGGAAGCCGTGCTGGATGCCGCCTCTGAACAATTTGCCATGCTCATGGAGGGCGGATCCCTGCACCCGGACATCCGCCAGCCGATCATGCAGGCAGGGGCCCGCAGCCGGGGCCAGGAGGCCTTCCAATGGCTGGCCCGCCAGTGCGCGGCAGCCGCGAGCGAGCAGGAGCGCATTTCCATGCTGAGCGCCCTGGGCTGTTTGCGGGAGCCCGAACAGATTGCCGACGCCCTGGAGCACACCCTGAAAAACACCCCGGATCGCAACAAGTTCATCCCGATCGCCCACATGGCCCGCAACCCCTCGGCAGTGCCGATGCTGTGGGACTGGTACACGCGCCACTACGATGAGCTGGCCGGGGTGCATCCGCTGATCCACGAGCGCATCGCGGGGGCGATCATCCCGGTCTGCGGCCTGGACCGCGGCGATGAGATCCGCTCCTTTTTCGCGGAAGCCGCCGGCAGAACCGCGGGCAAAAACGGGGGCAAGGCCGGCCCCGCCGAGGCCGTGGTACAGATGGCGCTTGAGAAACTGGATATCAACCAGAACCTGCGCAGCGCGTACGCGGAATAAAAAAGGAACTTGCCGCCATGTCCATACAAGGCAATCTCGAAACCTTCTACCTGTCCTCGCTTCTGCAGATGCTAAGCGGCGAGAGGAAAACGGGGCGGCTCAAAATCCGCTCCCGGGACAACGAGGTCCAGATCATTCTGCACGAGGGCGACATTGTCTTTGCAACAGAGAAACAGAAGAACAACCGGATCGGCCTGCTCCTGCTCAACAACGGCCTGATCGACAAGCAGGCCTTGGACACCTGCCTTGCCGAAAGCCGCAAGAGACAGCAGGGCATCGGCAAAACCCTGGTGCAGGAGGGCCATCTGACGCTCAAACAGCTAAACGGCTTCCTGCTCGAGCAGGCGAAAAACTCCCTCTACAACGTGTTCCTCTGGGAGTCCGGGGAATTCTCCTACGACGATCAGCAGATCAACCTCAAGGGCATGGCCGGCCAGAAAATGGGCACCATGAACATCCTGCTGGAAGCCTCCCGCAGGATCGACGAACTCGGGGTGCTGCAGAAACAGATCCCGGATCCGCAGGCCGTGGTCAAGCGGGTCCAAAACGCCGGGAGCCCCGTGGACTCCGGGCTGCAGCCCATGGAGCAGCGGATCCTTGCGCTCGTGGACGGCCGCGCCACCGTGCGGCAAATCCTGGACAGCACCGGATGCGACGATTTCACCGGATACAAGGCCTTGAATTCGCTTCTCTCAGCCGGGCATATCACCATCATTGCGCCCATGACCCTTGAAGAGATTGCCCGCCGGGCTGTAACGCACCTGCAGGGCATAGATGCCCGCCAGTTCCGCGAAACCCTGGATTCCCTGGAAGTAAAGCGCAGCAGCGTGCTGCGGATCGCCCTCTCCGGCCTCTTCCGGGAGGCGGCGGATGCAGACCAGCTTATGGCGGCAGCGGAGGCCGAGGCGGCCAAAATTGCCGGTGAAGCAGACCGGCAGGCCCTGCGCAGGCTCCGGGAGGATGCCCAGGCCCCCTTTATCCGGTTCATGAGCGAGCTGCTCTGCCAATCGCTGGACAAAAAGCAGTAAACACCCTGCTCTATCGCGGCAGATCCCCGTTTTCCACCGCCTTCTGAATCCAGCGGGCGGCATACTCCCACAGCGCAGCAGAGCCTTCCGCGCTGTGGCGGTTCAGGGCCAGAACCTGCTCCTCGCGGACGCCGTGCTCCTGCCAGGATTTTCCCCGGGTGCAGAGGTTGTGCAAAAGCGGCTGGATCCGGTCCAGGGCCGCGGCAAACCTGGCCTCCGGCGTCTGCCTGTCTTCAAACTCCTCCCAGAGGCCGCGGAAGGCAGCCGCCTGGTCCGCGGGCAGCAGGCCGAAGACCCGCTCCGCGGCCGCCTGCTCGCGCTCCTTTTTGTCCTGCCTGGCCTGCTCGTCATAGGCAAAGGTGTCGCCCGCATCGATTTCCACCAGGTCATGGACGAGCAGCATCCGGATCACCCGGGATGCGTCCATGTCCGCAAAATTGCTGTGCTCTGCCATGACCATGGCCATTACCGCAACATGCCAGCTGTGTTCGGCCGAATTCTCAAACCGGCTGGTGTCGGTGAGATAGGTGCGGCGCCGGATGGTTTTCAAGCGGTCGATTTCCAGGACAAAGGCAATCTGCTGCTGCAGCCGCTGCTGATCCATGAAAGCTCCTTTTGTGGCGTTGTCGGGTTTTTTGAACCTCGAGGGCTGAGCATACAGATAAATCCGGCTCTCGGCAATAAGGGACTGAGGGGCTGAGGGGGCGGGATCTGCCGAACGGCAGTTTGGGATGGCAAAACCGGGCGCTTTGTAGTACAAAACCCTGCAGGCCGCATCACAAACCAAACAATGTGCCGCTGCAAGGGAGGAGCCCATGAGCAAAAACACGTTCAAGAAGGTCAAGAAATCGGCAAAGCCCCTGTACGGGGAAAGGGCCCTGCTGGTATGCGGGTTTTCGCCTGAGGAGCAGAAAACCCTGGCCGCCTTTCTGGAGGCCGAAAACTTAGGCGATCTTGCCGTGGTGTATGCCACAGAGGCGGACAGTACGCAGACCCTGCAGGATCTTTTCTCCCGGCCGGACAAGGCCGGCAGCGGGGCCGCCTCGGGGCTTAGCCGGGCCATCATTGTCGCGGGAATCACCGAGGGCGAACTCCACCGCCTGCTCTCGGCCTACAAGAACCAGGGCCTGCCCCGGCCGCTGTGGGCCACCCTCACGCCCTATTCCGACACCTGGCCGCTTGCCGACCTGATCACCGAGCTCCAGCGGGAACGCGAGGCCATGGAGGGGAAAAAGAAAAACGAAATCTATTGACAGCCCCGTTATTTGTGATAATGTTAATTAAGAATTCATCCCCATGAAGCTACGGCGACATGGGCCGCCCTGGTATTAATGCCAGGGCATTTTTTTATTCAGGGTATAAAATGAGTAGACGGGTTTCTTTTTTTATAGATGGATTCAATATTTATCATTCCTTAAAGCCCTACGACAAAAATTCTCATCAACACTTAATGCATTACAACAAGTACCTCTGGCTGAACTTCATGGCCCTTGCCAGGCAGTTTGTGGTCAAAACTGATCTGCTCGCGGAAGTATTTTATTTCACCGCCCTTGCCTATTGGAGACCAGCCTCGGAAGCACGCCATAAGACCTTTATTGCTGCCCTGGAAAATGAAAGTGTAAAGGTGATAAAGGGCAAATTCAAAGAAAAAGACAGGTTCTGTAAATTTTGCGGTGCTTCATACAAATACCACGAAGAGAAAGAAACCGACGTTAATATCGCCCTGTATTTGCTCAATGAAGCCTATAGAAATACATACGACAAAGCCATAGTTGTGACCACTGACACCGATTTGGTACCGGCAATAAAAATGGCGCAGGCAAATTTCCCGCAGAAGCGATTCGGCGTATTGTTTCCGATTGATCGTTGGTCTTCTGAGCTGAGTTCTGTATGTGATTTCTGGCTCAAGATCCGGAAAAATGTTCTTAAAAAATGCCAATTTCCCGAAAAGGTTCAGTTGCCCAACGGTGTTGTGCTAAACCGCCCGGACAGTTGGGTTTGATACGAGCAAGGAGGAATCATTTAGATATTGATCACCTTGTCCGCAAGCTGCATGGCGGTGACGATGTCGAGCATGTTGGTGGTGACCCCCACCTGCTTTTGTTCCAGGAGCCCGAAATGGTCCAGGCAGGTGCCGCAGACCAGCAGCACGATGCCCTCCTGCTCCAGTTTTTGAAGATCCTCCAGGCTCTCTGAGCCGGAAATCGCAAGTTTTACCCCGTTGTTGACCAGCACCAGCCGCCACAGCTCCGGGCCCATTTCCTCGAGCGTCTTGATAAAATTGGCCATCAGCTTACGGCCCAGCACGTCATCGCCATAGCCCATGCGGTCGGTGCAGACCATGACCATGATCTTGCGCTCGTCTGCCGGCCCCTCTTCGGTATGCCCGCTGCCGACGGATTCCTGCGACGCCTGCGGCGCATCCGCGCAGGATCCGCTGACGCAGAAATCCGGCCCCTCTTCACGGGCCTCCGCCGTGTACCCCTGGGACTCCAGAAAGCGCGTGACATTCTGCTTTGCCGCCTCGTTGTCCACAATCACGCGGACCGCCTCGCCGGGATTGCCGGCTATGGCGTCCCGGGTCATCAAGACCGGCGCCGGGCATGCTTTTCCCCTTGCATCAATTTCCGTCATATCCTCCTCCGGAGCTTGCAGGCATAGGCCTCAGTCCCTGATGGCTTCGTAAAAAATGCAATATCTGCGCTGCGCTGCATACTCGATGGTATCGGGGGAAGGCGGTTTCCCCCGATATCATTAACTCAGCCCCTAAGTGCCTTCAGCCGGCCCTGGAAGTTACAGACCGGGTCGGACCCGGGCCTCGGCCCGGGGGGTACTTGTA
>CAZWNV010000102.1:0-10730 GCA_964635265.1 uncultured Desulfobacteraceae bacterium | reverse complement strand
CTAATCCGCCATCAGCACATAATCGCCCATTTCCGGCATCTCTCCATCCGCCGGGGAACAGGCTGCAATGCCGTCTCCCACAAGCGATTCCACCCGAAGCCGTGTTTTTTCCGTTGCCGGGATCCATGCCACCGGAAGACCGCCGGGCGAGGTCACGGTTTCCCCGCCGCCGACCACCTGCAGCACATCACCGGCTTCTATTCCGCCTCTTTTGCCCATGCTGATATAAGCGCGCTGGTTTTTCACGGAAAACACCCTGCAATGGCGGGGCATAAGCTGGGCCTTGCGGCCGGCATAGGCAAAAGCCTCCTCCATGGCATCCCGCAGAAAACCGTCAACCGCCTCCGCCTTTTCCACCTGCTCCTGCATCTGGATTGCCGGATACCGATACAGCAGTCCGGCGTCCATGACGGAAAACGAAAACGCCGCCCTGCCCGGCAGGCTTTCGGGAAGCGCAATCTCTTCGGCCACGATCAACATGCGCACGCCCGGATAAAGGGCCAGATTTTCGGCCATGCAACTCAAGCCCTTTTTGCCCATGCATTCTGTCCGCACCAAAAGCTCCCGAATGGCGGCATCGTTTATCAGGAGAAAATTTTCCGGCGCAGCCTGCCAGGCCGCCCGCATCAACCGTTCCCGGGCCTCGGGTGAGGCGTTTTCCGCCTCAAAGAAAAGCCCCGCCTTGATCCGTCGTCCATCAACGCCTGCGGCAGAACCTCCTTTTCCCGCAAAATACACGCCCTGCTCTTCGGATGACTGCCGGGCACTGCCTGTTTTCCGGTCCTGCCCCGCCCCCGCCGGTTGTTCGGCGGCTGCCTCTTCCTCAGCTTCCGGCAGATCGCGGTTCAGAAAATATTCTCCGGAAAGCAGCCCCGGATGATCCAGCAATATCCGCCGTTTTTCGTCAGCGGAATAGGTCTGCCCCTCTTTTTTTTCCGTGGATCCGATATCCGGACCCGGCTCAATAAAGGCGCATCCGCTGCAAAAAAGCAACAAGGCCCCTAGGCCGATCCACCACCTGCACCTGTTCGCATGTCCCATGAAAAACTCCTTGGCTGAGCGTTAAACAGCAAATTGCGACCGCCGGTTTCTCCCGGAGCCGACCGATCCGGCGGCAAGACCGGATTCGTCTGCATCCCCGCCTGTTGAGAACTATGCCGAATTTATAAAGCATTTATTCCGCCTGTCAAGCTTTTGCCGGAAAAAGCCGCTTGACATTTTACTGAATCTGATTTTAATATTTGAATTACATTTGGTTTTCGAATGCTATTATAAAATTTTATGGAACAGGCGGCCCCTTTCCGCATGACAGGAGAAAACGATGGACTTTGCCTTCACCAGAGAACAGCAGATGTTTAAAAAGGAAATCATCCGATTCGCGAGAAAGGAAATCGTTCCCAGGGTCCAGGACCATGACCGCAGGGAGGCCTTTGATTTCGAGTCATTCCGAAAACTCGGGGATTTCGGAATCCTGGGGCTTCACTTCCCGGAGGAATACGGCGGATCCGGCGCCGACGTCACCACCACCGTCATGGCCGGAGAAGCGCTGGGCGAGGCGGGGGTGGACGGGGGCCTCACCCTGGCCTACGGGGCGCATTCCTTCTTGTGCGCGGACACCATCTTCTGCCATGCCGCCGAGGCGCAGCGGAAAAAATATGTTCCCAGGCTCGCCAATGGCGAATGGATCGGCTGCATGGGCCTTACCGAACCGGATGCCGGATCGGACGTGGCCTCCATGAAAACGACAGCGGAAAAAAAGGACGGCCGCTACGTCTTAAACGGCAGCAAAATTTTTATCACCAACGGCCCGATTGCCGACGTGGCGGTGGTCTACGCCAAAACCGATCCGGAACAGAAACATGCCGGCATCTCGGCCTTTATCGTCGAAAAAGGTACAAAAGGCTTTGAGGCCGGCCCGCCCCTTGTCAAAATGGGGGTGCGCACTTCACAGACCTCGGAGCTTTTTTTCAACAACTGCGAAATCCCGGAAGAAAACCTTCTCGGCAAGGAAGGCGAAGGTTTCAACATGTCCCTGCAGACCGTGGAATGGGACCGTTCCGCCCTTCTGGCCCCTTTCGTGGGGGCTGCCAAATACATGCTGTCGGCATGTGCGGATTACGCCAAAAAGCGGGAGCAGTTCGGCCGGGCGATCGGCAGGTTCCAGGCCACAAAACATAAGCTTGCCAATATCCGCATATTCTATGAAGCTGCGCAGAGCCTCGCCTACAAGATTGCCTGGTGCAAGGACCAGGGTCGTCCTCTCAATCACCTGGAAGCCGCTGTTGCCAAGCTCTTTGTCGGGGACTGGTCCATGGAACCGGCCAATGACGCCATGGTGCTGTTCGGCGGCTACGGTTTCTGCCACGAATACAACATGGAGCGCATCTTCCGCGACAGCCGCCTGGCGCCGATCGGCGGAGGCACCTCGGATATTCAGAAAATGATCATCTCCAAGCTCATATAACGACCAAGCAAACAGGAGCCCCCGGATGAATTACGATTTTACGGAAACAGAAACGGCCTTTTTCTCCGAGATCGCAGAGACAGCGGGAGCGTTTGCGGAAAGCACGGATCTGGAGCGCAGGGATCCGCCTGCAAACGAGGAAAATATCCGCCGCCTGCTGGAGCACCTTGCCCGGACCCCCTACCTGCAGATGGGTATAGCGCCGGTTGCGGAATTTTCCGGCAACTTGAGCCTGATGGGGGCCATGGAGGTGCTGGCAGCCATCTCCCCCTCCGCTTACCTGGCGGTGGAGGCAAGCACCCGGCTCTTTTGCCGGGCGCTTGCCAAGTGGGGCAGCAGCGATCAAAAAGCGCAGTGGCTGGAACCTTTTCTTGAGGGAAGGCACATCGGGGCCCTGGCCTTGTCAGAAGCCGGCCCGGAAGGGGGCATGGGAGGCCCCGCCACGAGTGGAGAAATCCGGGAGGAAACAGTCACCATAAACGGCAGCAAGCAATACGTCATCAATGCGCCGATCGCGGACTGGATTGCCGCAGCCGGCGTCTGCGGGGACAAGCAGGCCCTTTTTCTCATCGAACGAACAGATCCCGGACTGACCATGGAGCCGCCCCTTGCCACCCTGGGCTATGAGGGAGCCCCGGTCTGCGCCCTTCACCTGCAGAATTGCCGGATCCCCCGGGAACAGGTCCTCTTTTCAGACAAGGACGGCGATATGGCCGCTGCCATTCGCCTGTGGGAAAACCAGATCCTTCTCGGGGCAAGCCTGGGGCTTTGCAAGAGCGCTTTCGAAACGGCCAGAAAACACGCCAAAGAGCACAAAAGCGGCGGCAAGCCCATTATCGCCTACCAGCAGATCGGTTTCAAACTGGCGGAGATGCTGACGCGCTATCAGACCTCCCAGTTTCTGGCCTGGCGGACCGCCTGGACCATGGACACCGCCCCGGCGGATGCGGAGGAGCTCATGTTCTGCGCCAAGGTTTTCTGTACGGAAGCAGCCGAACAGATCTGCAGCCAGGCAATGCAGATTCTGGGGGGAGGGGGCTACATCTGCGGCAACAAGGTGGAAAGGGCCTACCGGTGCGCCAAGTACGGACAGATTGCAGGGACCTCCACGGAGCGCGCCCGGGTGCACATCGGGGATGCAGCTCTTGGATACCGCAATTAAAAAGGAGGCCCATGCCCCCGAAAAAGACCGGGAACAAAACCAACGCGCAGTCCAAGTCCGCCCTGCGCAGGCAGCGGGAGCGCGAGAAGCGCTACCAGACCATCCTGCAGGCCGCCGAGCGCCTTTTCGCCCGGGAGGGCTTTCACAAGGCCAGCATGGAGCAAATCGCGGATGCCGCGGAAGTCTCCGTGGGAGCGGTCTATTTCTACTTCAAAAACAAAGAGGACCTGCTGATCCGGATGATGGACGAAATCGGTCACCTGCTGCGCACGATCCTGGGAAGGGAATTTAACGCCTACGGCGCCACCATGGAGGGATTTAAACGCGCAGGCTATGCGTTTTTTGAAGACTTCTGCACCAATCACCCGGAACGGGCGGCCATTTTTTTCCGGGAATCCGTGGGCAAAAGCACCCTGGTGGAAAAACGGCGCAAAGAACTGTTCGACAAATGCACAAGCGACGTATTAAACGCCCTCAACACCGTCTGCGAAAACCAGGGGCTGCGCTTCAAGGGTCGGCTCTCCGCGGAAGTGATTGCGGTGAGCATCATGGGCATCTATGAACGGGTGGCCTACCACTATCTGCTCTGGCAGAACAACACGGAGGACTTAAAGGATATCGGGCGGGACGCGGTGGCCTTTATCGTGGGCGGGGTCAACAATCTTTTCGCAGCCCCGGAAAACCAATAACAAAGGAACGGATTATGCCAGTTTTTCAATCCCGCATCAACGCGCAGTCCGAACAATTCCAACAGAACAGGGAACACATGGAAGAAGGGGTGCAGCAAAAGCGCGACATTGAAAAACGCGTGCTGGATGCCGCGGAATCCAAGATCCCCCGGTACCGGAAAAGGGGCTACATCAGCCCCCGGGAGCGGTTAAACCTGCTGCTCGATCCCGGGGCCCCCTTTCTGGAGCTCTACTCCATTGCGGGCTACATGCAGGGAAACGACATGGACGGCTCGGCGGCCGGCGGCACCTGCATAGCCGGTATCGGATATGTCGAGGGCACGCGCTGCGCCATTTACGTGGATGATTTTTTGACAAAAGGCGGCAGCATGTCGCGCTTTGGCGCGGAAAAACGAATGAACACGCAAAAATTGGCCCTCAACAAGAAAATGCCCCTTATCGTGCTGGCCCAGAGCGCGGGCGGCGACCTGCGCGAAGCGGGGGACATGTTCGGCTATTCCGGGGCCTTTTTTGCCAACCAGGCCCGCCTTTCCGCTGCCGGAATTCCCCAGATTACGGTGGTGCACGGGAGTGCAACCGCCGGCGGCGCCTATCAGCCCGGGCTTTCCGACTATATCGTCATGATTCGCCGCCAGTCTACGGTATATCTTGCCGGCCCGCCTCTTCTCAAGGCCGCAACCGGCGAGATAGCAACGGACGAGGAAATCGGCGGGGCGGAGCTGCACTGCGGGATTTCCGGCGTCTCCGATTACCTTGCGGAAAACGATGCGGACGGCATCCGCATTGCAAGAGAAATAACCGCAAAGCTGCAGTGGAACAAAACCCTTCCGCCGCAGGAGCCCAAACGGTACAAGGAGCCGCTTTATCCCCCGGAGGAGCTTATCGGAGTGGTGCCGAAAGACCCCAAAACCCCCTATGACTGCCGTGAGATCATCGCCCGCATTGCGGACGGCTCCGATATCCTGGATTTCAAGCCGGAATACGACAGCGGCACGGTATGCGCCTTTATCGAACTGCAGGGCCATGCCTGCGGCGTGCTCGGCAACAACGCACCCATCACGGCAAATGGCGCCGCCAAGGCTACCCAGTTCATGCAGCTCTGCGATCAGTCGCAGACGCCGCTTATTTTCCTGCATAACACCACCGGTTTTCTCGTGGGAACCGAGCCGGAACGATTGGGAATCATCAAGCACGGCTCCAAAATGATCCAGGCAGTGACCAACTGCACGGTCCCCAAGATAGCTGTAATTGTGGGCGGCTCCTACGGAGCGGGCAACTATGCCATGTGCGGCCGGGGCATGGATCCGGACTTCATTTTCGCCTGGCCCCGCAGCGTGGTATCCATCATGGGTCCCGCCCAGGCCGGTAGTGTGCTCCGCCAAGTGGCCCATGCCCGGATGGAAAAAGCCGGACAGGTGGATGAGAACTTCCTGGACCAGGTTGAAACGGATACAAGGACCGCCCTGGAGGAGCGTTCCCATGCGCTTGCCAACACCGCCAGGCTCTGGGACGACGAATTGATCGACCCGAGAGATACGCGCTCCGTGCTGGGCTTTGTTTTGGATGTCTGCCGCGAGGCGGAAATCCGGGCAGTCAAAACCAACAGTTTCGGCATTGCCCGAATGTAGGAGGCACCAGTAAAATTCCGTATTGGAAACGCGCAGTTACAATGAAAAGCTGACATAATCGGCGGAGAGAGGCCATGATAACCAAAATCCTGATCGCCAACCGCGGCGAAATCGCCCTGCGGATCATCCGCACCGCCCGAAACAAGGGGTATCGAACAGTCGCTGTCTACAGCGATGCGGACACCGAGGCCCTTCATGTGCGGGCAGCAGACGAAGCGGTCTGCATCGGTGCAGCGGCTGCAGGCGAATCTTACCTGGCCTGGCAGAAAATCCTGGATGCAGCCGCTTCGACCGGTGCGGATGCGGTGCATCCCGGCTATGGCTTTCTGGCGGAAAACGCCGGCTTTGCCCGCGCATGCGAAGAAGCAGGCCTGATCTTTATCGGCCCCGGGGCGGATGCCATGGAGCTGATGGGCAGCAAGCGCCTGTCCAAAGCCGCCATGCTGGAAGCGGGCGTGCCCTGCATGCCGGGCTACCAGGGACCGGATCAGTCGGAGGAAACCCTTCTGGCCGAAGCGGAAAAAATCGGCGTGCCGCTTATGGTAAAAGCCTCTGCAGGCGGCGGCGGACGCGGCATGCGGCTGGTGACCGAGGCCGGCGAAATTGCCGGGAGCATCAAAAATGCCCGGGCCGAAGCCCGGAGCACCTTTGGCAGCGGCGAGCTTATCCTGGAGAAAGCAATACTGGAACCCCGCCATATCGAAATGCAAATCTTTGCCGACACCCTGGGCAACGCCGTATACATGGGCGAGCGGGACTGCTCCATCCAGCGCAGGCACCAGAAGGTAATCGAAGAGGCGCCCTCCCCCTTTGTCGACGCCTCTCTTCGCCGCAGGATGGGCGAGGCAGCGGTTAACGCCGCGCGCGCCTGCGGCTACCGGGGGGCGGGCACTGTCGAATTCCTGGTGGACAAGGACAAAAACTTCTATTTCCTGGAAATGAACACCCGCCTCCAGGTGGAGCACCCGGTAACCGAGATGATTACCGGTCTCGACCTGGTAGCATGGCAGTTACGCGTTGCCTCCGGCGAGCGGCTCCCGCTTTCCCAGGAGGAAATCGCGTTTGGCGGCCATGCCATAGAGGCCCGGGTCTACGCAGAAGATGCACGGAGGGACTTTCTGCCCCAGACCGGGCGGATCCTCGGCTGGGAAGTACCCGCGCGCGAGAGCATCCGGGACGATTCCGGAATCGCCGCCGGCCAGGAGATCAGCCCCCATTACGATCCCATATTGGCCAAGATCATTGCCTGGGGCCAAAACCGGGAGGAGGCGCGCAGGCGGCTGGCTTCCGCTCTTTGCGACACCGTTCTGCTGGGGATCAACAACAACAAACGCTTTCTCGAGGGCATTCTCGGCCATTCCGTATTTGCAGAAGGCAATGCAACAACCGCATTTATCAAACAGCACTTCAATCAGGACATCAGCATGGCCGAAGACGCCCTACCCAGCCGCACCCTGGCCCTGGCGGCCATGCTCAGCTACCAGAGGGGTGCCCCCGGCAGAGAGGAAACCTGCTGGCGCAATCCCGCCCCCTACCGTTACAATATGAAACTCCGCTGGGAAGGAACGGATTACGGGGCAGCGCTTGTCAAACAAGGCAGCCGCTTTTCCATAAGCCTTCCGGAAGAGGTGGTGGATCTGGAATGGGTGGGCCAGGAGCAGCACGAGCTCATCTATAAGGAACAGGGCGTACGCCGCAAAGCCTGGTTTGCCGTGTCCGGGCACTGCATCTGCATCGACGACGGCAGCGGCCACTTCATCATTGAAGACCAGACCCTGGAGCCTCCGGCAGCGGCAGATGCCGCTGCCGAAAGCGGGAATGTGGCTTCCACCATGAACGGGGTCGTTGTCGATGTCCAGGTGGCCGAAGGCGAATTCGTCGTGGCCGGACAAGCGCTTATGACCGTGGAAGCCATGAAAATGCAGCATCAGATCACCGCTCCCCTCGCCGGCAGGGTGGCCTCGATCATGGTCTCTGCCGGCGACCAGGTCAAACCCAGAGAGCTGCTCGTTCAACTAACGACAGAAGAAACCGAAGGAGCAAGTCCATGAGTGTTCAAACGGCTCCCGACAAACTCACCGTTGCCAACTGCAGCGGCTTTTTCGGCGATCGCTTCGCTGCAGCCCGGGAGATGGTGGAGGGCGGCCCTATTGATGTGCTGACCGGCGATTACCTCGCAGAGCTCACGATGGCCATCCTTTTAAAAGACACCCTGAAAGACTCCAGCAGGGGCTATGCCCGAACCTTTCTCAAACAGATGGAAGAGATTATGGGCCGCTGCCTGGATAACAACATCCGTGTGGTATCCAATGCCGGGGGATTAAATCCCCGCGCCCTGGCTGCAAAACTGCAGGAAACGGCCGACGAACTCGGTCTGCATCCAAAAATCGCCTGCATCACGGGCGATGATCTGATGGGCCGCCTGCAGGAACTCCAGGATGCCGGGCAATCATTTACCCACCTGGACAAGGATATCAGCCTCCAGGAAGCAGGCGCCACCCCGATTACGGCCAATGCGTACCTCGGTGGATGGGGGGTCGCCTCCGCACTGGAAAAAGGCGCAGACATAGTGGTCTGCGGCCGGGTGGCGGATGCTGCCCTGGCAGCCGGCCCGGCAGCCTGGTATTTCAACTGGAGCCCCGCCGAGCTCGACCGCCTGGCCGGGGCCTACGCCGCCGGGCACGTCATCGAATGCGGAGCCCAGGCAACCGGGGGTAACTACTCCTTCATGGATGAAGTGCCCTCCTTCCGGAATGTGGGCTTCCCCCTTGCCGAGATCCATGCGGACGGCAGCTTTGTCATCAGCAAGCACCCGGATACCGGCGGCCTTGTCTCTGTCGGCACGGTAACAGCCCAGCTCCTCTACGAAATCAGCTCCCCCCGGTATCTGACGCCGGATGTAACCGTGCGCTTTGACACTATTGAACTTGCCCGGCAGGGGCCGGACCGGGTTTTTGCCACCGGCGTCAGGGGGGAGCCGCCCCCGGAGACAACCAAGGTCTGCATCAATTGTCTGGGCGGCTACAGGAATTCCATGACCATCATTTTAACGGGCCTGGATATCGAGAAAAAGGCGCAGGTGGTGGAAGAGACGCTGTTTGAGAGCCTGGGGGGCAAAGAACAGTTCCAGGTGGCGGACTGCCGGCTTATCCGCTCGGAAAAGGAAAATCCGCCCACAAACGAGGAGGCCTTTGCCTTTTTGCGCTTCACCGTGATGGATCCGGATGAAAAAAAAGCAGGGCGCCTCTCCGCCGGTCTTGTGGAACTGGCACTTGCCAATATTCCCGGGTTTTCCGCAACCGCGCCGCCTGCAAAGCCAACCCGGACAGTGGTGCACTGGCCGTGCCTGATCCACGGCCGGCACATTCAGCAGACCGTGGAAATCGGCGGTGAAGAAACCATCATTGACCCGCGGGTTCCCGGCGGAGAATCCCCCGCTGCCGCCCCTGCGGCAGTGCATTCGCCCCCGTCTCCGGAGGGTCCCCTGGTGCGGGCGCCTCTGGGACGTGCCTATGCCGCACGTTCCGGAGACAAGGGGGGAAATGCCAACCTGGGGGTATGGGGCAAAACCGCGGAGGCCTACGCCTTTCTCCGGGAGTTTCTGACAACAGAGAAACTCCGGGAACTGCTCCCGGACTGCGCCCCCTACCCCATTGAGCGCTACGAACTGCCGAACCTGCTGGCAATAAACTTCTACATCCGCGGCATCCTGGGCGACGGTGCGGCCGCCTCCATCCGAAGCGACCCTCAGGCCAAGACCCTTGGCGAGTATCTGCGGGCCCGGGTTATCGAGATGCCCGCGGCGATCATGGAAAAGGGGGACGGCAATGAGTGAGGAACTTTTATACGAGACTAGAGAAGGAGTTGCCTGGATTACCATCAACCGGGAATCCAGACGTAATTCTATCAGTCCGGAACTGGTGGAGCTGTTTGAAAAACACCTCGATGCCGCGGAAGCCGACAGTGCCATCCGGGTTGTCTGCATAACAGGCGCCGGAAGCCGGGCCTTCTGCTCCGGCGCCGATCTCGGCGGCGACGGGCGGCAGAGCAGCCAAAAAACACCCGAACAGGCTTATGCGGATCTTTTAAAGCGGCTGGCCGCTTTTCCCAAACCCACGGTTGCCCGGGTCAACGGCTACTGCCTGGCCGGCGGCACCGGCTTTATGCTGGCCTGTGATATTGTAGTGGCCGCGGATACCGCCAGGTTCGGCACACCGGAAGTCAATGTGGGACTCTGGCCCATGATGATCGGCGCCCTGATCTTCCGCAATGTGCTTGTGAAAAAGGCCATGGAGATGATCCTGCTGGGAGAGCGCTTAAGCGCCCGTCAGGCCCTGGATATGGGTTTGGTAACGCGGGTGGTGCCACCGGAAAAACTCGACGGCGAAGTGGACGGGATACTCGGCGCTCTCAGCAGGAAAAGCCCCATTGGCATGAAAATCGGCAAAGAGGCCTTCTACCGGGTCCAGGATATGCCTTTTGAGCAGGCTCTCGATTTCCTGGTGGAAAAAATCCGGGAGGTTTCCGCCACCGAAGATGCCAGGGAAGGTATTGCCGCTTTCATGGAAAAACGGGAGCCGCAATTCAAAGGACGGTAAGGGCAAGGAAGCTGCTCTCGTAAAAAGCTTCCTATTCCGCCGCTGCGGCATTTTTGCAGAAAGTAAGGGAAAGCTATGATCTGTTTTTTGTAAGGCCATCCCCGCTATTTGCCCCGAGGCCTGTCGCACCTTGGGCTATGTCTTTTTGTTCTCTTTGGGGCTTGCTCCGCCAGCTCACTGGGAACTCGC
>CAZWNV010000101.1:0-11025 GCA_964635265.1 uncultured Desulfobacteraceae bacterium | reverse complement strand
AAAGCTTCGTCTGCTGTTGTCCATCACTTCTTCTCCTCCGGATATTTATGGCAATCCCAGCAGTAAGGTTCAACAGATGCATAATCATGGCATTTGTCGCAGAACTCTTCCTTGTTGGAATGGCAATCCACACAGGTGTTGGAGAGGCTTGCCATGTATTCCTTGCCGCTTGCGTTTACATAGATCCGCTTTGCGTCGCGAACCACGGTATCCCGCCACTCATCGAGGATCTGCATATGCTCTTTGCGCATATATTCGGTCTCTTCGACGCACTTTTCCGCCTTTTTGGCCTTTTTGGTAAGCTCCGGTTCCGGTGTCTCCGTGGCTGACCCGTGGTTATACCAAAAGGGAAACGTGAAAACGACTACGAAGATGATCAGTCCGACTACGATTATTCCCTTATCATTCATCCGCCTCGTCCTCCTCTTGCTTCAGGGGTTCGAACCGCAGGTTTGTGGTCCGCTCGATCTCCCCGTCCAGAACCAGCGCGTTTGCGACCAGTTCATGGACTCCTGTGACATCGACGGCAGGGACCCAGTATTCCATCAGCGGCGGAAGAGCGGCCCGGTCGATGGCGCAGATGCAGGCCAGCATATTCACCCCGTATTTGTCGTGAACGTGTCTTACGGCGTTTGCCCGGGGAAGGCCGCCGCGAAGGCGGAGGTCCATCACCTCCTCGGTATTTAAGCCGGATCCGCTGCCGCAGCAGAAGGTCTTCTCCCGGATTGTTTCATCCGGCATTTCATAGAAGTTGTTGCACACATTCTCTATGACATAGCGGGGTTCATCGAGAAGCCCCATGGCCCGCGCGGGGTTGCAGGAATCATGAAAGGTGACCTTGAGGTGATCATTGCGGCTGAGATCCAGGTTCAGCTTGTTGTGCCGAATCAGGTCCGCTGTAAACTCGGTAATGTGCACCATTTTCGTGGATGCGGCGTTGTGGAAAACCGTGCCGGTTATCGGGGACTTGGGAACCTCCAGAAAATCGGCCGGACCGTTCATGGTATCCATATATTGGTTGATTACGCGCCACATATGGCCGCATTCGCCGCCGAGAATCCACTTGACCCCCAGTCGCTTGGCCTCGGCGTACATTTTGGAATTTAATTTCTTCATGGCATCCGAGGAGGTGAACAGACCGAAATTGCCGCCCTCGGAAGCGTATGTGCTCAGGGTATAATCCAGGCCGAGCGCTTCAAAGAGCATCAGATAGCCCATGAAGGTATAGGTGCCGGGGTCGGCAAAGTAGTCTCCGGAGGGGGTGATAAAAAGGATTTCCGCCCCCTTGCGGTTAAAGGAGGGATTGATTTTGATGCCGGTCAATTCCTCGATGTCGTCGGTGAGAAATTCCACGATCTCTTTGAAGGCCTGGGGCTGAATGCCCAGATGGTTGCCCGTGCGGAAGCAGTTGGCCACCGGCTCCATGATCCAGTTGATATTGATCCCAAGCAGGTTGAGGAGCTCGCGGCCCATCATGGTCACCTCCGCGGTATCAATCCCGTAGGGGCAGAAGACCGAGCAGCGGCGGCATTCCGAGCATTGGTAAAAATACGCGAACCACTCCTTGATCACCTCCTTGGTGAGCTTGCGGCCTCCCGCGATAGAGCCCAGGATCTTTCCCGCCTTTGTGAAATCCTTGCGGTAGATGGAGCGCAGGAGTTCGGCGCGCACCACCGGCATGTTCTTGGGATCTCCGGTGCCGATAAAGAAATGGCATTTATCCGCGCAGGCACCGCAGCGGACGCATGTATCCATAAAGACCTTGAGCGATCGGTATTTGTCCAGCCGCTCTTTGAAGCCTTCGTGAATAATTTCCTGCCAGTTATCCGGAATCGGCCATTCTTCATCCGCCGGCGACCATTCCCCCGGAGTGCGAAACTCCATGATCTCCAGGTTTTTGTCCTTGGCCGGATATGCGAATCGCCCCGGGACGATAGGGGACTTGATTTTCTCCCATTCCTCCTCCGGGGGAGTATGGTCGATGCTCTCAAACATTTCCTCGGGTTTTGGAAGTTCTTCTGCCATATTTACTCCTTTTCCACCGGGATGCCCGCTTCTTTCATTTTATCCCTGAAATGTTCTTCGTATTCTGGATACGTATGGATCGTGACTTCCGGATTCCACGGATTGATGTGCCGCTTTGTCCGGTTGTTATTGGCCAGGTTCCGGGTGGGGCTCAAAAAAATCCCGCCCATGTGCATGAGCTTGCTGAATGGAATGTAGGCTACGAGAATGCTGACAAAAAAGATGTGCACGTAAAACAGCGCTCCTACTCCGCCATCAGGGATTCCCGGGTGAAAGGAAGCCAGGCCCAGGGTGAGCTCCTTTACCTTTACGACGTCCACCTTGGTGAAATGGCGCATTAAAAGACCGGTGAGCGCAATGCCAATGATCAAAAACAGCGGGAAGTAATCGGCGGCCCGGGAAAAATAGTTGATTTTGGGCAGCAGGATCCGGCGCAGCAGCAGCAGCACCGCCATGCCCAGAAGGGTAACGCCGGAGAGGAAAAGCTCCGGCAGGCCGAGCTGGAGAATGCCGTCAACGGTTTCGAGGGCATGGACAAAGAAGGGGGTGGGCTCGACAAAGAAGCGCAGGTGCCGGATTACGACCACGAAAAAGGAATAATGAAACCCCAGAGCGAACAGCCAGAGCCAGACCACCCACTTATAGGAAATCCGCTTGCCCTTGATCTCCACCCGGTTGTTCCGGAACAGCGAACGAAACAGAAAAATTTCCAATAACATCCGGATAATGACGCCGCCGGTGGTGGTCGGGTTGTCGATCTTCGAGTGTTTAAACATTTCCTGCGACTTCTGCTGCCCGCAGGTGGTGGTGATTCGGAACGGTACCGGCGTATTGGCCCAGTCCAGGATCCGGTTGGCAAACCCCACCAGGAAAATGAGCACTGCCAGGTAGGGAATTACAATGCCGAACAGAATCTCCAGTCCGACCGCCGCTCCCGCGTAAGCGATTAACCCCAGCACGATCACCGCCAGAAGCGAATACAAATAACTGACATTCATTGACATTACCTCACTCTACAGTTTGATGCCGTTGATTGATGATCCGGTTACACATCAATATCTTCAAGGTTTTTTCCCTTTTTCGGAATCTCCTGGATATAGCCTTTCTTGATCAGGAGCTGTCTGACCCGATCGTTGGAATGGTTGGCACGAAGCAAAAACACCTTCTGCCGGCATTCCATGTATAAGTCAAACGCCATGCGCAAAAGCGTCTCCGTATTTGCCGACAGCGCCGTGAGATATGCTTCCACCGCCGTGTCACCGCGGGTTTTCCGAAAGCAGGCTTTTATGGAGGGTCTGATCTCGAAAATAAATCCAATGGCATCCGAGGGCTGAAATTCCTGCAGGGACTGAATGCGAATGATGCCATCGAGTGCATGCCGCACAGCTTCCGTATCCATTTCGGATTTCATCAGTTCATCAAAGAGCTCATGCAGACAACGGGAAATTGTGTTTCCTACCGGATTGGCAAACGGATCGGAGTTGTTTTTGAAGAAACTCCCCGAGCCCTCCGGATAGGCGGCCATTGCTGCATCAAACCATTGATTGACTATCTCTTTGCGTTTCTTTGATAATACGGTTTCCGGTTGCATGTCCCTCCCCACCCCGGGTGGGGTATTGTTTGCGAATTTATTAGAAAATAGTTGATTTTTATTTTCCGTTGCAAAAGGTTGAATATATATTCAATTTCGGGGATTCTGTCAAGGTTATTTCTTGGCAAAAGCTTATTTGTCTTAGGCGAAAATCAGATTATAGTTAGGAATTAAGATGAAACGAAGCAGAATAAAAGAACTGCTGGCAGCAGCACAGCCACCGGAAAGTATCCGCGTCTGCGGTTGGGTACGGACCCGGCGCGACTCCCGGGATTTCTCCTTTTTGGAGTTAAATGACGGCTCCTGCCTGGAAAATCTCCAGATTGTGGCGGATGCCGGTATCCCCGGCTATGAACACATCAAAAACATCACCACCGGTGCGGCACTTGCGGTTTCCGGCCGGATGCAGCCCTCCCCCGGAGAAAAGCAGAACTGGGAGCTCCATGCCGGCGAAATCTGCCTGCTCGGAAAAGCCCCGGAAAACTATCCCCTGCAGAAAAAGCGCCACAGTGATGAATTTCTGCGGACCATCGCGCACCTGCGTCCCCGCACCAACAAATACGGGGCCGCCTTCCGGATCCGCTCCGAACTCTGCCATGCGGTGCACCGGTTTTTCCGCGAGCGGGGGTTTACCTGCATCCATACGCCGATTCTTACGGGGCTCGACTGCGAGGGAGCGGGTGAATTGTTCCGGGTCACCTCGCTGGATATGGACAGCCTTCCGCAAAACCCCGGCGGAGGCGTCGATTACGGGCGGGATTTTTTCGAAAAACCCGCCAATCTCACTGTATCGGGGCAGCTGGAAGCCGAAATGATGGCCCTCGCCCTTGGCGATGTCTATACTTTCGGTCCGGCCTTCCGGGCGGAGAACTCCAATACCAGCCGGCACATGGCGGAATTCTGGATGGTGGAGCCGGAGATGGCTTTCTGCGATCTTTTTGAAGCCATGGACAACGCCGAAGCCTTTATTCAGTATACCACCGCCTGGATTCTGGAATCCTGCAGCGCGGATCTCACCCTTTTCAACCGGTTCGTGGATAAAAGCCTGCTCAAGACCCTGGAGCCCATTGCCGCCTCCGGGTTTATCCGGATTTCCTATAAAGAGGCCGTATCCATTCTGGCGGCTGCAGAAGGCCGGTTTTCCCATCCCGTCCACTTTGGCGCGGATCTGCAGACCGAACATGAACGTTTCCTCGCGGAGACCCATTTCGGCCGACCCCTGATTGTCTATGATTACCCCCGTTCCATAAAGCCCTTCTATATGCGCGTAAACGATGACGGCGAGACGGTGGCCGCAATGGACCTGATTGTCCCCCGGATCGGGGAAATCATCGGCGGCAGCCAGCGCGAGGAGCGATTGGACGTACTGGAGAGCCGGATGGAGGAGACGGGCATGAACAAAGAAGAGTATTGGTGGTATCTGGATTCCCGGCGCTACGGCAGCGTTGTGCACAGCGGCTACGGCCTGGGCTTTGAGCGGTTTCTGATGCTCCTGACCGGCATCCGCAATATCCGCGATGTGATCGCCTTTCCCCGAACACCGGGGAACCTGGAATTCTGACAACAAAAAACCCGTAATATCCTTACAAATCAACAGCAACACAGAGCTATGGAAAGGAGACAAATCATGGCGGAAGACCTCCAAGGTGCAATTCTGCAAAGAGACGGCGAAAGCTATGCCATCGTCCCCCGCAGTCCTGCCGGGATACTGAGCGTGGAGAACCTGGAATCCATTACCCGGGTGGTTAAAAAATATCAGATCCCCGTTGTCAAGATTACTTCCGGCCACCGGCTGGTGCTGGTGGGAATCAAAAAAGATGATATCCCATCGGTCTGGCAGGATCTCGGCATGGACATCGGCCGGGCCACCGAGCTCTGTTTTCACTACGTGCAGGCCTGCCCGGGAACAGCGGTATGCCGTTTCGGCGTGCAGGATTCCCTGGGCCTTGCCACGGAGCTGGAAAAACGCTTTTACAACATGGAATTCGCCGCCAAGGTGAAGTTCGGCATATCCGGCTGCTCCTTCTGCTGCGGGGAAAGCTACGTGCGCGATGTCGGCCTTATCGGCAGGAAAAAGGGATGGACCCTGGTTTTCGGGGGAAATTCCGGAAAAAAACCGCGCATCGGCGATGTACTGGCAGAAGACGTGGAAACCGATGCCCTGATGGACATGATTGAAAAACTGCTGGTTTTTTACAGGGATAATGCCAAGAAAAAGGAGCGCACCCCCAGATTTGCCGAGCGCATCGGGGTTTCGGAAATCCAGCAGGCCATCGGTGTTTGACAGCCATGCAGGTCATCGCAGACAATCTCCAGATCACCCGTCCCGAGATTGAAGCAGCCCTTTTCGACGGCGACCCGGAGCCCATACGCAGTCTGGCCCGAAACCTGGAGGCCGCCGGCGCTGATGGCATCGACATAAATTCCGGTCCCCTTCCCCGGAATCCGGAATCCGGCATGGCCCTGCTCGTGGAGGCGGTGCAGTCGGCAACCAGCTGCCGGCTGCTCCTTGACACCACCAATCCCAGGGCCATTGCCGCCGGCCTGCGACAGAGCAACAGGCCGGTCATCATCAACGGGATTTCAATGGAACCGGCTAAACTGGAACATATTCTGCCGCTTGCAGCCGCGTTTGATGCGGATGTCATTGCCTATCTGCTGGACGCCAAAAGCCGGGTTCCCTCCACGGAAGCCGAATGCTACGAAATTGCTGTTGCCCTGCTGCAGGCGGGCGAATCAGCCGGGCTGGACAAATCGCGGCTGATTATCGATCCGGTGGTATCCCCGCTTATGTGGGAGAACGGATGCGCCCGGAACCAGACTATTCTCTCCGTGATCGGCAATCTGGCAGACGTGCTGGGATTTCCCGTCAGAACCATCGCCGGAATTTCCAACCTGACCAGCGGCCGCGGGCCTGCTTCCAAAAAACGCCTGTTCGAGGCGGCCTATCTGCCCATGCTGGCGGCTGCCGGATTGGACATGGCGCTTTTGAATGTATTTCACGACCAGACCGTTCGGGTGGCAAGGGCCTGCACCACGCTTACCGAACAGGCGCTCTTTTCCTGGGCCGCTGTTGATTAGCCCGAAAACCGTATACACATGTCTTGCTATATCGCGCCCTATATATCCAGGGTGTTCACCTCCAGGGCATTGCTCTGGATGAAGTTGCGGCGGGGTTCGACTTCATCTCCCATCAGGATGGTGAAAATATCGTCCGTTTCCACAATATTTTCCACCCGGACCTGAAGCAGCGTTCGGGTCTCCGGATTCATGGTGGTCTCCCAGAGTTGATCCGGATTCATTTCCCCAAGGCCTTTATAGCGCTGAATGTTCAGGCCTTTCTTGCCGTCTTCCACCATCTGCTCCACCAGTTTTTCCTTGCTCTCCACCCGGATACTGCGGCCCTCTTTGTCTGTTTTGGTGATAACAAAGGGCGGGCGGTCGTAGCGGGCGATTTTTTTGTATAAAACCAATGCATTCTGAAAATCCGTGGAATATACAAGGCCCCGGCCGATTTTTATCGGAATCCGGTTTTTGGCGGTCTGATCCTTAAACACCTGATTTAGCTCATCCTGAACCGTCGATGTCACCGTCATCTCGTACACGTTACGCTCCGGATTCCAGGTATACTCGCTTGCATCATAATTGTTGTCCAGCATGGCGCTGCGAAGCGCGGCCATCCGTTCCTCGCTCTGGAGAAACTCCTTGCCCTCCACTCCGGTCCGAATCATCATCTCCACGATTTCCGAATAAATCCCGTGTTTTTCCAGACGGGCGAGGATAGCGAAATAATCGGCGAGATTGGAAATAAACATGTAGAGTTCCCGGCCCTCCAGAGCCTCGCCGGCAGCCTCTCCTCCCGTTTCCATGGTAAGCCGGACACCCTCGCAGACCCGTTTGAGAATATAATCCATATATTCGCGCTCGTCTTTGAGGTACAGGGCGTTTTTGCCTTTTCCCACCTTGAAAAGCGGCGGCTGAGCAATGTATAGATACCCCCTGTCGATGATCTCGGGCATCTGCCGGTAAAAAAAAGTCAAAAGCAGCGTGCGGATATGGGATCCATCCACATCCGCGTCCGTCATGATGATGACCTTATGGTACTTGATCTTCTCGATATCGTATTCCTCGCTGCCGATGCCCGTGCCCAGAGCGGTAATCATGTTCTTGATTTCCTCACTGCGCAGCAGCTTGTCAAAACGGGCTTTCTCCACATTGAGGATCTTTCCCTTGAGCGGCAGAATGGCCTGGGCTTTGCGATCGCGCCCCAATTTGGCAGAACCTCCGGCAGAGTCGCCCTCGACGATAAACAACTCCCGCAGTTCCGGATCCGAATACTGGCACTCCGCAAGCTTGCCCGGCAGGGTACTGTCTGCAAGCGCCCCTTTGTTGCGGGCCAGATCCCGTGCCCTTTTGGTCGCATCCCGAACGCGCGCGGCTTCTACCGCCTTGGATACGATTTTCTTCGCAATCGACGGATTTTCCTCAAAAAAAACACTCAGTTTCTCATTGACGAGGGATTCGACCACGCCTTTTACTTCGCTGTTGCCCAGCTTGGTTTTGGTCTGCCCCTCAAACTGGGGATACTTGATGCGGATACTGACGATTGCCGTAAGGCCTTCGCGGATATCTTCCCCGGTAATCTTGGACTTGACGTTCTTGAGCAGATCCGCTCCTGTTGCATACTGATTCAGCGTCCGGGTCAGACCGGTTTTAAAGCCGACCAGGTGAAAACCGCCTTCAGCTGTATTGATGTTATTGGCAAAGGAGAACATCTTTTCCTTGTAGGTATCGTTGTACTGAATGGCAATTTCCACCTGAATGTCATTTTTCTCCCCCTCAATCAATACGGGCTCGTGAAGCGGAGTATGGCGCCGGTTAAGATATTTCACGAACTGGGAAATGCCGCCCTCGTAGCAGAAGGCCTCTTTCTGATCCGAGCGTTCATCTTCGATGATAATGTTCAGGCCCTTGTTCAGAAAGGCCAGCTCCCGCAGCCTGCGACTCAAGGTATCATACTGGAATTCATCCGCCGTCAGGATATCGGTATCCGGTTTGAACCGGATACGGGTGCCTGTTCTCGCGGTTTCCCCGATTTCCCGGAGTTCGCAGGTCTTTTCCCCTTTTTCATAGGCCTGATAATATATCCTGCCGTTTAAAAATACCTCCACCTCGAAAAACGCCGAAAGGGCATTGACCACAGAGACGCCTACCCCGTGCAGACCGCCTGATACCTTGTAGGAGTTATGATCAAACTTCCCGCCGGCATGCAGTTTGGTGAGCACCACCTCGAGGGCGGGCAGGTTTTCGGTTTTGTGGATTCCCACCGGGATACCGCGGCCGTTGTCTTCAATGCTCACGGACTTGTCCGTATGGAGTCTGACAACAATCCGATCGCAGTATCCGGCCATGGCCTCGTCTATGCTGTTGTCCACCACCTCGTAGATAAGATGGTGCAATCCATCTACATCGATATTTCCGATGTACATGGAGGGTCTGACCCGCACCGCCTCCAGGCCTTTTAACACATTAATACTGTATTCGTCGTATGCTTGGTTCGCCGCTTCCTGTTTCATATTATTCATATCTTCATCGGCATGATTATGTTGAGATAGTTTGTTTCATCCTGACCCCTGACAACGCAGGGATGCTCGCCATCGACAATATTGACCGCCACATTTTCATTTTCGATAAAATTGAGGGCCTCGATAAAATAGCGGGGATTGAAAGCCACTTCCAGCGGCTCGCGATCATAGCGGATTTCCATACTTTCCTTGGATTCGCCGATATTGGGATTCACCGCCCGCACCTGCAGATTGTTTTCCGCATACCGAAAGATCACCGCCCGGTATTCATCGGAGGTGACAACGCTCATGCGTTTGAGCATCATGACCAGCGGTTCCCGGGGAAATATCACGTCATAGGTGCTGTCGAAATCCAAAAGGTTCGCATACGCCGGAAATTCTCCCTCAAGCAGATTGATTATCAAAATTTCGTTGTCTTTGCGCACGGCAAAGTGATTGTCTTTCACACCGACTTCCACCGTGCCGTCCTGACCCAAAAACTTGTTGACCTCGTTTAACCCCTTTTTCGGAACAATGATCTGCCCTTCCTGGTCCAGGGAGACCGCTGTCTCGCAGATATAGTCCACCTTGGCCAATCTCCGGATATCGGTGGATACCATTCGGATGCAGTTTTTGTCCCCATCCGCAACCGTTTCCAGATTTACCCCGATTAAATGGGCCCGCTTTTCATCACCGGAGACAGTTATGGCCGTGCATTTTTCAATCATCGTCTTCAAGCCTGCTGCTTCCGTTTCAAAAAAGGCCGCTTTGTCCGCATCCGGAATTTCCGGAAATTCTTCCGGGTTCATCGCCATCAGGTGATACTGGACCGTATCCGAGGTGATGGCCACCCAGCGGTTTTCCAGTTCTTCCATATGCACCTGATCTGCTGGAAACATTTTTACAATATCGTACAATTTTCGAGAATTTATTGAAATACTGCCTTCAGATTCCACCGCGGCGGAATAGCGACCCTTAAAACCGGTTTCGAGATCTGTGGCTGCCATGACAACCTCGTCGCCTGCTGTCTGGATCAGGATATTTTCCGTTATGGCCAGGCTTGTTTTACGACTGGTCAATCCCTGAATTTTTGATAAGACTTCCAGGAGTTCCACCTTTGAAAAAACAATTTTCATACAATTCCCCTGATAATAAAATAAAATTTTGCTTATTTATTATTATTATATATTGTTGTGGAAATGGATAAGAATTTTGTAATTACTTATATTTATTCATATTCCTTTTGGATTTGGTTGTTGAAAATGAGGTATAAAATGTTTTCAAAATCCGGCGGTTTTCCACCACCCTTTTCAACGTGGTTCAAAACCATTAAGTTATAAACAATCTCTCGATATCGAATCGTCTTTTTTATACAGCACCCGCGGGTATCGGTGAAATTATGCGCAATTTTTTGAAAAAACTGTATTTTCGGTACCTGTGGTGGCTGTGGCAGGGCATGCTCATCCTGGTTTCCGTATTTTTTCTGCTGCTCGGCATATATGTTTTCATTGCCGCTTATCGCCTGGATGACCCGTTCAACTTTGTGCTCTGTTTTTTCTCCTCCAACCTGATGATATTGATCAGTCTGGTGCTGCTTGCCGGATTTGTTTACCGGATGGTCTGCGTATACCGGTTGATCGGGAAAAGAGGCGAGCGCCCCGAAGACCCCCGCAATCAATAGGAACCCCGGAAGAGTGGGCCAATTTTCGTTCATTTTCGTCCGGGAATACCAAATCCCTTGATCTTTCTAAAAAAATCAATATTATCACAATTCCCGATTTCGGTCAATTTTAATCCATTGCCAACTTGCAGACCGGACCTTTCCGCTGCTTGATCGGATTTTTC
>CAZWNV010000100.1:0-11102 GCA_964635265.1 uncultured Desulfobacteraceae bacterium | reverse complement strand
GCTGCCGAGGCCGAGCACCTGAGCCGGGAGGACGCCTGATGCAGGACCGGCCCGGGGCTGCTCCGCGGATTTTCCGCAATAACCGCCCGGGGGCAAAGGAGGCCTGATGCGTTCGGCCAAGGCGGTGCTGGCGCCCCAATATTTTCTCTATTTCGGTATATTGGGCATCTATCTGCCCTATTTCAACCTGTACTGCTACCACCTGGATTTCTCCGGCTTCCAGATCGGGGTTCTCTCCTCCATCCGGACATTTGCCACGGCCTCCTTTCCCCTTATATGGGGATCGCTGGCAGACCGCTACCTGATCCGCAGGCCCATATATCTCCTGTGCACCACCGCCAGCATGCTCGCGTGGGGGTTTTATCTGCTGACCACGGATTTTTTTCTCATGTTTGCGATCACCGTGGTATACGGCATCTTTCACGCCCCGATCATCTCCTTTCTGGAATCGTTTTCCATGGATCTTCTGGGCGATCAGAAGGACCAATACGGCCGGCTCCGCGCCTGGGGCTCCATCAGTTTCATCCTGACCGTCGTCATCGTCGGCCGCGCCATCGATCTCTTCTCCACCCATATCATCCTCATCCTGATCCTGGCCGGAAAACTCCTGTTTTTATTCGTTGCCGTCAGGCTCCCGCAGACCTCCCCGCCGGAGGACAAGCCCCCCTTCTCCGCAGGGGCCCGCGCGCTCTGCTCCGGCCGCGTGCTTGTGTTTCTTGCCGCCGCCTTTCTCATGCTTTTCAGCCACGGCACCTATTACGGATTTTTCTCCATCCACATGGAAAACCTGGAATTTAACAATGCATTTATCGGGATCACCTGGGCGCTTGCCTCGATCGCGGAAATTTTTGTCATGATCCGATCAGAGAAAATCTTTCGGCGCTTCTCCTATGAGCATGTTCTGATCGCCTCCTTTGGCGCGGCCGGATTGCGCTGGTTCGTTCTGTTCTTCGCCACCTCGGCGGTGCCCATCCTGCTCACCCAGCTTCTGCACGCCTTCACCTACGGGGCATTCCATGTGGCAAGCATTCTCTACATCGACAGGCTCACCCCGGTTGAGGCCAAGACCCTGGGGCAGGCGGTAAACAACGCCGTAACCTACGGCCTCGGCATGATGTCGGGCTTTTTCTTAAACGGCTACCTGTTTGACATCATCGGTGCCCAGAACCTCTTTGCCCTAAGCGGCGGCCTGGCTCTCGCAGGCGGGGCGCTTATGCTGACCAGCCTGAGAAGACCGGCACAAAGCGGCTGATCCCTGAAACGGCGGGCTTTCTGCAAAACCCGGGGCTTTTGTTGACTTGGGCCTGCAAACATGCAATAGAATGATCCTTTTTGTTGTACCGGACAATGAAACCGTATGCATTTCGGGGAGGACGAATGGAGACAAAACACAGAAGAGCCAATTTTGACGGCAAATGGAAGCTGCCCCTGCTGCCGGACTATATCATGCGCTGGGCCGATATCACGCCGGAAAACGACTGCATCGTGTTTGCCGACACCGGCAGGGTGATCAGCTACCGGGAATTTGACCGGCTGAGCGATCTGTATGCCATGCGCCTGAAACAGATGGGCATCGGAAAAGAGGATATCGTGGTCACCCAGTTCCTGGCAGTGCCGGAATTTTACCTGCTGGTATATGGGTGCTTAAAGGCCGGGGCCATTATTTCCCCGCTGGATGTAAAGGAGCAGGCCCACGAGGTCATCCGGGATCTGGACAAGATCCAGGCCAAGGCGTTTTTCTGCCTGGGCAGAACGCAAATCCGCGACTTTGGCGAAGTGGCGGCAGAAGTGCAGAAAAACTGCCCCTACGTTGCCCACATCGTCCAAAAGCTCTCCGGGGCAGCGGATGAATCCCTGGTTGCGGGCGCCCAAGAATTTAGCGCACTTTTCTCGGAAAAGGCCCTGGCACCCCTGGCAAATGAAGAGCAGAGCCGCCGCCAGCTCGTTGACGATTATGAAACCCTCACTCCGCGGGATCCGGCCCTTATCATATTTACCACGGGGACAACGGGGGAACCCAAACCGGCGCTTATGTCGCACCTCAGCATCATGACCAACAATGCGGTATTTTCCCGCGGGGTGGGGCTTTACGGCCCGGACTACCGCTTTTTGAACATCATGCCCACAAGCCACGTCGCCGGCACTGCACAGGGCCCCATGACGGCCTGGTTCTGCGGCGGCGCCATCATTACACTGAGTATATTCGAGCCCGCCAAATCCCTTGCTGCCGTACAGCAATACAGGGCCACCTTCTTCGGCGGTGTGCCCACGATGTTTCGCATGGTATGGGCGCTGCCGGATTATGCGGACTATGACCTGAGCAGCCTCCGGTATTGCCTCTACGGCGGATCGGCTGTGGACAAGGCTTTTCTGCAGGAGATGGCAAAGATGGCGCCCACATTCGGCACGGCCCTGGGCATGACGGAATGTTCGGGCTATTTCACCTGTACGCCAAAGGGCATTTCTGTTGAGGAGATGGCCGGCCAGGTGGGCCAGTTCTATCCCGAGCTGGCCCGGGTGACGATCCGGGAGAAAATGCGCGAAGACGGCACCGCCGGAGACACGCTTGCCGACGGCGAGGCCGGGGAAATCTGCGTGGAAGGCGACGTGGTATTTCTGGGCTATTACAACAACCCGCAGGCCACGGCAGAGACCATATCGAGGGAAGGGATTCTCTATACCGGCGACATGGGATATCTACAGGACATGGGCACCTACAGGGCCCTCGTGTTCTCCGGCCGTCGCAAATTCGTGATCAAGCCCAAAGGTTATCTCGTATTCCCCGACGAGGTCACCGACTTTTTGACCCGGCATCCGAAAATCAGTGAAGCCCAGGTGGTGGGCGTACCCCACCGGATATACGATGACGGTGTGTTTGCCTTTGTAAAGCCCAAGGCCGGAGAAAGCCTCTCGGAAGAGGAGGTCCTGGAGTACTGCAAAAACATCGCCTCCTACAAGCGCCCCCTCCATGTCGCATTCTGGCCCGAGGACCAGCAGTTCCCCCTGAACAAGACGGGCAAGGTCGATGCCATGGCCCTTATCGAGAAGGCGCAAGCCATCACCGAAGAACTGCGCCAGCAGGGAGGTTGGGACGTCTCCTGAGGCCGTCGCCGGGCAGTTTCATCGCCCCTGCCGGGGAAGCAGAATATAGAGACTGCCCGGCTCCTTCATCCGGCCGGCCGCTGCCGCCGCGTGGCGGCCGGCGCCCCAGAAAATATCCACCCGGTTTTTGCCGCAAATGGCGCCGCCGCTGTCCTGGTTCAGCACGAAACGGGAAAAACGCTGCCAGTGAACATTGCGTCCGGAACGCGTTGGCACGGGTTTTCGGGTTTGGATCCATGCGAGCACGCCGGGCGGGTAAACCTGCTGGTCCATGGCAACGGAGCGCCCCGGGGTCAACTCCTCTCCCAGGCATCCCCGGGGCCCGCCTGCAGCTTCCCGGAAAAAAATGTAGCGCGGGTTCTGCGCGAAAATATGGCTGCGCTCCCGGGGATGCGCCTGCAGGTAGCTGCGCAGGGAATCCATGGTGAGCTCTTCCCCGGGAATTTTTCCCGTATCGATCATGTACTTGCCGATGCTTTGATAGGGGCGGCCGTTGGAGGCGGCATACTGCACGGAAATCAGCCCGCCGCCCTGCAGGCGGACCATGGCGGAGCCCTGTATATGCAGGAAAAACAAATCCACCGCATCATCCATCCACACTATGGGGTCGGCCGCATCGGCAAGCACGCCACTTTCCTGAATGGTTTTCCGTGAATAATAGGGCAGCAGCCGCCCCTGGCAAAGCCTGCCGACCGCTTCTTTCTCCGGGCAGCCCTCGCAAAAATCAGCCGGTCGAAACGTAACCAGATCCTTCGGCCGGCTGTAGACCGGATACTGATAGCGGCCGGTGGACTTCCTGCTCGCGCTTAACACCGGCATGTAATAGCCGGTGTACAGGACACTGCCAACGGAACCGGCCGCACAGACGACAAAATTGTTCTCCACCCACTCCTGCAGCGCCTTGCGGGGGGGATTGCCTGCCACAAAGGAGGCAAAACGCGAGAGCAGCCGTTTATATTCGGCTACCCGGAAACTGCGGCCGCAGAAGCGATATTCCCGCTCCGGGGGAAGTTTGTCGAAAAAGTCCAGGCTTTCTTCGATGGCCTGATCCAGAAGGGAGAGGCCCAGGTCATCACAGAGGGCGGGATGGGCCGGCTGGCAGAAAGACCCGGCATCTGGAGGGGGGGCTGCTGTTTCGGCCCCTGCCGGGCCGACTTCTGCCGGCGCTGCAGCAGCCGGAGATCCGTTTGTGCAGCCGGCTGCGGCAAGCAGGGCAGCCAGCGCAAAAAGGCAAAGCATCGCGGGACCCGCTCTTTTGGCCTTGCTATTCATCTTCCGCCTCGTCTTTCATGTACCGGGGCTTCTCCTCGAGGCGGGAAAGCTCTGCAAGCGGTTTTCCGCTGCTCAAATGGGCGCCCCTCTCCTGCAGGCGCCTTGCCGCGGGCATCACCCGTTTCTCCATGGACCCCACCGTTTGATTGAATGTGGCCACGCACCGGTCCAGATCCCGGCCCAGCTTGTTGACATGGCCGACCATGGCATGCAGCCGGCTGTACAACTCACTGCCCGCTTCGCTTACCGCCCGGGCATTCTCTGCGGCTGTCTCCTGCCGCCAGCCGTAGGCCACCGCTTTTAACAGGGATATCAAGGTGGTGGGCGTGGCCAGGATCACGCCTTTATCGGCAGCCTCCTCGATCAGGCCGGGCATCCGGGCGAGCGCTGCACTAAAGAAATTCTCGCCCGGCATAAACAGCACAACAAACTCCGGAGTAGGGGCAAACTGGGCCCAGTAGTTTTTTCGGGCCAGCTTCTGCACATGGCTCTGCACCTGGCCGGCATGGCGGTCCAGCTGCGCCTCGCTTTCCTCGCGCGTATCCACCTCCAGGGAATCCAGGTAGGCCGCGATCGGGACTTTCGAATCCACAACGACCCGGCGGCTGCCGGGAAGCTGGATCACCATGTCCGGACGCGCAGCGCCGGAGCTGCCATCGCTTGCAACCTGTTCGAAAAAATCGCAGCGGCTCTGCATGCCGGAGATCTCCACCACCCGGCGCAGCGTGAGCTCTCCCCAGCGGCCGCGGACATGGGGCATGCGCAGGGCGTTGACGAGCTTGCCGGTCTCGCGCTGCAGCTCGGTCTGCGTCCGGACAAGCGATACCACCTGCTGCGAGAGCTCCCCGTAGGCCTTCTCCCTGCTGCGCTCCATCGCCCGGATCTCCTGATCGTACCTGTTCAGGGCGTCGGCTATGGGCTGGACCGTCTCATTTACCGCTTTTTCCCGTGTTTTCAGGTCCTGCTTGGCCTGCTCCAGATAACTGGAAAGGGTGTTTCCGGCAAGATCCAGAAAGGACTGGTTGTTCTCGGCAAGAGCCCGGGCGGACATGGCCTGAAAGGAATCCGCCATCCGGTTTTTAACCTCCTCGATCATGGAGGTCTTTTCCTGGGCAGCGGTCCGTTCCTTCTCCAGGGCGGCCTCCAGCTCACTGATACGCTTCTGGTCCCGGGTCCTCTCTTCCCGAAGCTCGGCAAGCGCTTTCTCCCGTTCGGCAACGGTTTCCTGCAACTCGGCGATCCTGTCTTTCATTGAACGCCGAATATAGATGCTGCGAATGACGAACCAGGCAATCAGGGCTCCCGCAGCAATGCCGGAAGCAACATAGAGGCTGTAAATCACCCATTGCTGCATAAACGCCTTCCGGCCTAAACGCTCTCCCCTGGCCCGCCGGGAGCATCCCGGGGCCGGGTATACACACCGCTTTTCCCGCCGGATTTTTCCAGGAGGCAGATTTCCGAGATCATCATTTCCCTGTCCACGGATTTGCACATGTCATAAATGGTCAGTGCGGCCACGGAGACGGCGGTAAGCGCCTCCATTTCCACGCCCGTCTGGGCATAGACCCTGGCCGAAGCCTGAATCCGGATGCAGGGGCCCTCGGCACCTCCCGGCTCGGGGGTAAAATCCAGGCGAATCTGCTGAATCTGGAGGGGATGGCACAGGGGGATAAAATCCGGGGTTCTTTTGCCCGCCATAATACCGGCTATACGGGCGGCTTCCAGCACGTTGCCCTTTGCGATGCTTTGATTGACAATGCGCTCGTAAGTTTCCCGTCGCATGTACACCCGTCCCTGGGCCACCGCCTTGCGCCGGCTGAAAGGCTTTTCCCCCACATCCACCATGCGGGCCCGGCCCTGATCGTCCAAATGGGAAAACTCGGCCATCTGCAACCTCCTTCAGTATTCCGTCTTTTGGGTGACAGTCTCCTTGATCGCGGAAAGTGTGCGCTCAAGGGCCGGTATCACATGATCCCGGATATCTCCGGCTACCACCAGCCGCATAATCTCATCGCCCACGCAGAGCGCTTTGCCCTGCTCGATTTCCACAAGGATATCGAAAATGCCCGGCGACTGCCTCTCCCGGGAGAGAACCCGTTCCAGCGCCTCCCGGTCCACTTCCACCCGCAGGCCGGAAACCGCTCTGCCGTCCCTGGCGGAGTCCCGCACGATGCCCACGTGCGTCAGGATCATACCGATGCCCGCTGCATCGCGGCGCTGTTTGATTCGCTGAATCATCTGTTTTACAGACATGTGCCCCCCCTTCTGCTGCCGGCATTACGGAGCAGGACCTGCCAGTCTTCTTGCCTGCTCCAGATCCTCCGGGGTATTGATATTGCAAAACGATTCCAGATCCGGATCGGCCCGCCGCAGGACATCCTCCGGAATCCGCACCACCCGCAGGGGCTTAAAAAAATGCCGGATCTTGAACACGTTCTCCCGGATGCAGCGTTCCGCCACAGGCAGGCAGCTCTTGGCGTAGACTGCACACAAGGGCTCAAGCCCCACCTCTGTCTCGGGGATCACCACCCCGGCATTTGCCTCGGTCCGCTCCAGAATGAGCCGCACCAGCGGTTCCTGCAGAAAGGGAATATCACAGGCAGCCGCAAAAATAAACGGGTTTGCCGCATAAAAGAGCCCGGAATGGATGCCGGTCAGCGAGCTCCTTGTTGAGAACACGTCGCTTACGATCGTGGCGTCAAACTCCAGATAGGCCTCCGGATCATTGGTCACAATAATGATTTCGGCAAACACGGCAGCAAAGACCTCATAGATCCGGTCGATGATCCGGCGCCCCCCGATGCGCAGAAAGGACTTGTTTTCCCCCTGGAATCGCTGATTTTGGCCCCCGGCCAGAATAACGCCGCTGCAAGCCGGATTGCTGCTCCCCATGGTCCACCTCTGTCACCGCCGCTCCCGGATACCCGGGATTTTTTGGTCTTCCTCGGTTTTTCTCTCCGCTATAACCAAAAACACCGGCAAAATCAAGATCTGCCGCTTCTGCAGCGAATTCTGATCTTGCTTCTTGCGCCATTCTATTTTATGGCTAAACGTAACAGCTTTGCCGGAAATGCTCGGGGAAGCCATCCAACATCGTCAGCCCAGGGCCTACAAGTACGGGACAGACTTTATGAACAGCCGCCAGACATTGCTGGAAGCACCGGACATGGAGCGGATCATCACCCGGATCTGCTATGAAATTATTGAAAGCCGCAATGACCTTGCTGATGCAGCGCTCGTGGGCATCCATACCAGGGGCGTGTTTCTGGCCCGGCGCATCCGGGCCAAAATCAAGGAGATCGAGTCCATTGATCTCAATGCCGGAGACATGGATATCAACCTCTACCGTGACGACTGGACACGCATCAGGCAGCATCCCGTCGTCCGCAGAACCGACATTTCCTTCTCCGTCGAGGAAAAGCCCATCATCCTCATTGATGACGTTCTCTTCACCGGCAGAACGATCCGCGCGGCCATGGATGCCCTGATCGACTTCGGCCGGCCGGCCCGCATTGAACTGGCCGTACTGATCGACCGGGGCCACCGGGAGCTCCCGATCCAGGCCAATTACGCGGGCAAATACATCAGAACCCGGCCGGATGAAGCAATCAATGTGCTGCTTGCGGAAAGCGACGGCGTGGACCGCGTGGATTTGATTACCAATGGGTCATAAAGAACACAAAAAAAACGCCCCCCGCAGCCTGCGGGTGGCGATTGTCACCGTATCCACCAGCCGCGGCCTTGAAGAGGATACCAGCGGAAACTGGATGAACCGGCAGGCCGGACGGGAAGGTCACAGCGTGGTTTACCACCAGGTGGTGCCGGATGAGCAACCCCTGATTGCGCAGACTGTAAAAGCGGTTATCGAAGAACTGGGCCCGGATTTGATGCTGATCAACGGAGGCACCGGTATCAGCCCCCGGGATGTGACCCTGGAGGCAGTCAGGCCCCTGCTGGAAAAAGAAATCACCGCGTTTGCACCGCTTTTTGCCCAGCTCAGCTTTGAATCCGTTGATTCGGCGGCAATGCTATCCCGGGCCTGTGCCGGAACGATCGGAAAGTCTGCCGTGTTCTGTCTTCCCGGCAGCATCAATGCCTGTAAACTGGCCTGCAAGGCCCTTATTTTCCCCGAAGCCGGCCATCTGGCCGGACACTTGCGGGAATAAAGGGAGCGGATCATCTCGTTATAAAGGAGCCCATTATTTATGTTCGGCATTGGCATGCCTGAATTGCTGGTCATTCTCGCCGTTGCCCTCATTGTCATCGGCCCGAAAAAACTGCCGGATCTCGCCAGATCCCTGGGGCGGGCCTTTAATGAATTCAAAAAAGCCACCCAGGAAATCCGGGACTCCCTGGACATTGACGAGGAAATCAACGAATTCAAAAAGCCCCTGGATGACATGCGAAGCAGCATAAATACTCCCTGGACCGGCTCGGACAAATCCGCCGCGGGAAAAGAGGAAATGGCGGACAGCGCCCCCGGGCACGGCTCCGGCGCAAACGAGCCGCCCTCCGGAGATCGGGAGCAGGCGGAAACAGATCGGGAAAAGCAGAAACAAGGCGATGGCAGCACTGATGGATGAAAACGAGAAGCTCCCGTTTACCGCCCATCTCGAAGAACTGCGAAACCGGCTGATCCACTGCGCCATTGCCATCGCGGCGGGCTTTGCGATCGCCTACATCTTCAAGGAAAAGCTGTTCTTCATCCTGACCCGTCCCCTGATCCGGGTCATGGACCAGGGCGACACCCTGATTTTTACCGGCATACCGGAAGCCTTTTTTACCTACCTCAAGGTCTCGCTGCTTGCGGGGATCATGCTTGCAGTGCCGGTCATCATGTATGAGTTCTGGATGTTTGTGGCGCCGGGCCTTTACAAAAAGGAGCGGCGGCTGTTAATTCCCATTGCGCTTATCTCCTCCGTATTTTTCGTTGGCGGCGCATTGTTCGGCTACTTTATTGTCTTTCCCTACGGTTTTAAATTCCTCCTAGGCTTTGCCACCGAGCATCTACGTCCTCTGCCCTCGATGCGGGAATACCTGAGCTTTGCCACAAAACTGCTGCTTGCCTTCGGCCTCGTATTTGAACTGCCGCTGGTGATCACCTTTCTGGCGAGGCTGGGGCTGGTCAGCGTGCCCTTTCTCAAAAAAAACCGGAAGTACGCACTGCTCCTGTTTTTCGTGGGCTCCGCCCTTCTCACCCCGCCGGATGTGGTAACCCAGGTCATGATGTCGGTACCGCTGATGATCCTTTATGAAATCAGCATCATCGGTGCCAAAGTATTCGGCCGCAACCCGCTCGGGCAATCCGACGAGAAGCAGGAAGCCGAATCCGGGACAAGCTGATGGAAACTCTGCCGACCCATTAGAAGAGCGATTTTTCCGAAAACGACCCCCAAATTTTTGTTGACATCTTCCGGAAATCTTATTTATTCTAATAAAAACGGATTTGTAGGAAAAAAGGGTCACCAGGTGCAACCTCGGTAAGGGAATTCGGGGGCTGTTAAATTCGACCTTTCGCTTTAGCGAAATCTTCTGGACAACCGCCGAAGGCTGACCTGACCAGTTGTAAAAATCCCAGGAAAGGAGGTGCTAAACGTGGAAGGTCGAGTAAAATGGTTCAATGACAAAAAAGGCTACGGGTTCATTGAAACCGATGAGCAGGGAGATGTATTTGTACATTACTCCAACATCCAGGAGAACGGTTTTCGCAGTTTAAAAGAACTGGAACGCGTATCCTTTGAAGTGGAAAATACGGCCAAAGGCCCCCAGGCTGTAAACGTCAAGCGTCTCTAGCGCAATACGAAAATATCACCACCATTGCTGCGGGCAGGACAAAGCGTCCTGCCTTTCGTTTTCCCGGCCCGGTTCCCGGCGGCAAGAGCAGGGCCGCAGCTTTAAAAGAGGCGGATCTCCACCGAATCCGCCAAATACTGTTTCACCGCTGCGATACCCACCTCCCTCCGATGAAAAATCCCGGCTGCAAGTGCCGCCTCCGCATTGGTACGGGTAAAGAGCTCATAAAAATGGACTGCACTGCCCGCACCGCTGGAGGCGATCACGGGAATGGAAACCGCATCCGCCACCGCGTTGACGAGTTCCAGGTCAAAGCCGGTACCTGTCCCGTCGCGATCAATGGAATTGAGCAGGATTTCTCCCGCCCCGAGCTTCTCGCATACCCGGGAAAGCGTCACCGCATCCAGATTCCGGCCTTGCCGGCCGCCCTGCACCGTGCACTGGAACCAACACCAGCGCTCTTTGTTCGGGCCCGGCAGCGAAGTTTCGATCACATGCCCCGGAGCCTTGTCGGGACTGCTGACATAGATCCTGCGGGGATCAATAGAGATCACCACTGCCTGATTGCCGTAGATTTCGGCAATTCTCTCGATGGCACTATTGCCCGCGGCAGCCCCTGCAGCCAGATACTGCTCCGCTATGAGCACCGCATCGCTGCCAATGGAGACTTTATCCGCCCCGGATCGAAAGTAAGCGGCTGCGACCTCCAGCGCGGAGTGGCTCCTGCCGTCCGGATCCGTATAATCCTGAATACCGCCGCCTATGGTCAGGGGGACAAATACGTCCCGGGAACTGCGGCGCAGCACTTCCAGCATCGGCAGGTCCTCCAGCGGAAAATCGCGGAAGCCGGTGATATTTAAGAACGTGATTTCATCAGCTCCCTCCTCATAATAGCGGCGGGCCAGTTCCACGGGTTTGCCCAGGTTGCGCACCTC
>CAZWNV010000099.1:0-11381 GCA_964635265.1 uncultured Desulfobacteraceae bacterium | reverse complement strand
CCTGTTCGAAAAACGCCGTATTCTGGGTGGTCTGGGCGACAACAATGGCCTTCTCCAGACAGGGAAGCGCCTGCAGGGCCTCCATGCTGTTTGCCGTATACCCCCGGCCGCCGGCATACCCCAGCAGCCCCTGAACCTCCGGATGCTCCCGGTCGCCGATAATAATGACAGAATAGCCGTTTTTGGCGTGCTTGGCGATAATGGACTGGACCTTGATCACGCGGGGGCAGGTGGCATCCATAACGGCAAAGCCGGCTCCCTCGAGCTGGCGCCGCTTTTGCGGCGGCACGCCATGGGCCCGGACAATAACCGTACCTTCGCCGCAGGCCGGTATCTCGTCGAGAACGGAGATCCCCTTTTGTGCGAGTATCGCCAGCACCTGCGGATTATGAATCAGCGGGCCGTAGGTATAAATGGGCCCCTCGCGCTTGTTGGAGGCATCCAGGGCCATCTCCACGGCCCGCCTGACCCCCATGCAGAAGCCGGCGGTCCTTGCTACCGTGATTCTCATTTACTGCGGGGTTTTTTCAAAAAACACCTTGTGGTCCACAAGCGCCAGGGAATGAATGGCGGCTTTCACAAACTTCTGTTCCCCGAAGATGTTGATCAACTTCCAGCCGCCGTCTTCCGGCTCCACTGTGTCCACGGCTTCCATGATCAGCTCCTGCTGATCCCCCTGGATCATGTATGCACTGGCTTCGCACATATCAGCCTTCCTCTGGTATTATATATTGGATTTCAACTGGTTAAACACCGGTTGCAGATGTACCTCGATCAATTCCTCGATTAAATGCGGCAGGGGTATGGATGCAGTCCCGATGATCTCGGCATTTTCCTGGGAAAGCGGGATAAGCAGTTTCCTCGCCCGTGAGGAAGCCACGGCCTCGGCCATCCGTGAGGTCACCTCTCCCATCATGGCATTGGCCATGATAATGCTCACAGGGCCGATAATCAGATCGACCTGCTGGGATGTGTGCGCTATGGCGTTTTCCCCGGAAGCGCCCCGGTTGGCACGGGCCTTCAACATTTGCGCGGTAGCAATGGCATTGGTTCCCAGGGCGATAATCTCCACATCCTCTTCGAAATATTCCCTGAGACGCTTGATGACCGTGGCGCCTATGCCCCCGCCCTGACCGTCGATAATGCAGATTTTGACCATATTCCTCGCGCTCCGGGCGCAATACCAATTTTCGGAATATCATAACATAGGGATGATTTCCATATTTGCAAGCACCGCGCCCCGGCCTTCGTCACAGTTTTTTGATCTTCTGCCGGTTTTTCCGCTTTTTCTTGGGCGGCTTTTTGCTCGGCCCCTTCTTGCGCGTATCCGGCACCCAGCCTTCCTCGCCGTCCGATTCCGGATCAGCCCCTTTGACCGCCATATACTCAGCCATCGCCAGCTTCTGCTCAAACTCTGCCGCCCCTATAACAGCCGCGCCCTGCGAGGCGGAAAAATCGGCCACTTCATGATCAGAGCTGACAACCAGAGCTTTCTCGCCTTCCGCGCGGGCCATGCGCTTGATGACAGCATCAGCGGTTTCCCCGTGGCGGGAGAACTTGACCTCGATGCCCTTGCAGCGGTCCTTGCGACCAAAAACCGAATGCTGGGAGGCGCCGTCAAAAACCACGGTAATGGCGTGGCCCCTGAGCCGCTTATAGGAGGCCAGCCGCTCCAGCAGCCCTTCGCGGCCGAGCTCCAGATCCTGCTGATCCAGGGGCCCCAATGCCTCCGAGCGCCGTATCAGATTGTATCCGTCCACCACAATATGGAGTCCCATAATTCCGCCCTGGCGGCAAAGATTTCCGCCCTGCCGCCGCCTAGCCGGACAAGTCTGACTTGAGCAGATTGAGCAGCCGGTCCAGGTCGTCGTTATTATAGAATTCGATCTCCACCCGGCCCTTCCTGCCGCGCCGCCGGATCTGCACCCGGGTGCCGAAATGCCGGGACAGATCCTCTTCCACGCTGGCGAAATAGATATCCTCCGGTCCCTTGACCGGTTCCGGGGCGGGCTCGCTGCGGGCGTTCAGGCGCTGGACCAGCTTTTCGGTCTCCCGCACGGAAAGCCCCTTGGAAATAACGGCCGCAAAGGCTTCCTCCTGGATCTCGGCGGTCTCGGCACCAAGCAGGGTACGGGCGTGCCCCATGGACAACTCGCCGTTTTCGATGGCCCCCCGGATTCTGGAGGGAAGATGGGTGAGCCGCAGAAAATTCGCCACGGTGGAGCGGCTTTTGCCCACGCGCCGGGCAACGCTTTCCTGGGTCAGGCCGAACTCCTCCATCAGGCGCTGATACGCCTGGGCTTCCTCCATGGGATTGAGGTTCTCCCGCTGGATATTTTCAATAATGGAAATCTCGATCAGCTCGGCATTGCTGATTGCTTTTACAATGACCGGCAGTTTGCGCAGCCCTGCCATGCGGGCTGCGCGCAGCCTTCGCTCCCCGGCGATCAGTTCGTAGCCCGAGCGCGCCTCCCGCACCAGAAGCGGTTGCAGAACTCCCTGGCTTTCAATGGAGCCGGCCAGTTCGGCCAGTTCCTGCTCGGCAAACTCCCGGCGCGGCTGGTAGGGATTGGGGTAGATTTGATCCATATCACATTCAAAATAGCGGGGGCCGGACTCCTCACCAGAGTCCCCGATATCCGGAAAAAGAGCATCCAGCCCCTTGCCCAGGCCGCTTTTGCGGCCTTTCTTCCCCCTGGCGCCGCTGTCAGCTGTACCGCTTTTCTCATCTGCCATTATTGATGCACCCCTTACGCCTGTCTTTGTCTCCTGCGGCCGTCCGTGATTTCTGCGGCCAGGGATCTGTAACTGGCCGCCCCGGTGGAGGAGGGATCATAGGTAATGATCGGCCTGCCGTAGCTCGGCGCCTCGCTCAGCCGGACGGTGCGGGGAATCCGGGTATGGAAAATCATTTCCTTGAAATAGGTCTCCGCGTTCTGCGCAACCTGACCGGAAAGGTTGGTGCGCCGGTCAAACATGGTCAACAGGATGCCCTCGATTCGCAGTGCCGGGTTCATGCGCTGCTTGATGCGCTTAATGGTCTGCAGGAGCTGACCGAGGCCCTCCAGCGCATAAAATTCGCTCTGCAGGGGGATCAGCACGGAATCTGCGGCGACCATCGCATTCAGGGTCAAAAGGCTCAGAGAAGGCGGGCAGTCCAGGATGACATAGGCATAGCCGTCCACCCCGGGCGCGAGGATTGAGCGCAGCACGCGCTCCCGGTTGTCATCGGCCATCATTTCGACTTCAAAGCCGATCAACTCCACGCGGGAGGGGACCAAGCCAAGGGCCTGGAGGCCGGTGGGAATAATAATATCGCTGAGCTCGCTTTGCCCGATCATGCCGTGATACAGGTTGCGCTCCAGGCCCGCCTTGTCAATACCCAGGCCGGTGGTGGCATTGGCCTGCGGATCGCAGTCCACAAGCAGCGTTTCCCTGCCGGATGCGGCAAGGGCGGCGGAAAGGTTAATCGCAGTGGTGGTTTTGCCCACTCCGCCTTTTTGATTGGCAATGCAGATAATATGTGTCATAATTTAATTCTTTTAGCACAAAAATTGCCGTTTGAAAAGCAGATTGGTCCTTCCTATATTGCGTATAGCCCCTGAAAAACCCGAACTGCACCAGTTGGATACAATGCACAGCTTTTGCAAAATAACCGCCCTGGCCATGGTCTTCCTCTACTTTTGCTGCGCCTCCGGTATCCCCGCAGCTTCTGCACTTACCATACAGGAGGAGCAGGAACTGGGAAGAGAATTCCTGCAGACCATGCGCAAACGCTATACCATCATCGAGGATCCGGCTGTCGAGCAATACATCAACAGGCTCGGCCGGCGTATCGTCGCTGAACTCCCCCCGCAGCCCTTTGAATACAAGTTCTATGTGATCAAGCAGGATGCATACAATGCCTTTGCAGGCCCGGCAGCCCATATTTTCGTCTACAGCGGCCTGTTTGAAGCCCTCTCCAGTGAAGGCGAACTGGCCGCGCTGCTGTCCCATGAAATCGCCCACGTCTCCTGCCGGCATATTTCCAAAATGATCGAGGCCAGCAAAAAAACCAACATCGCGACCCTGGCGGGCCTGATTGCGGGAATGCTCATAGGCCTGGGCGGAGCCTCCTCCGTGGGCAGCGCGGCAGCCATCGGGTCCATGGCTGCCGGACAGTCCGCAGTACTCGCCTACACCCGGGAAAATGAAATGCAGGCGGACCAGTTCGGGCGCCAGTATCTGCAGCAGGCCGGATACAACCTCCACAGCATGCTTGCTTTGTTAAAGACCGTGCGGAGCCGCGAATGGTACGGAACCAAGCAGGTTCCCACCTACCTGCGCACCCACCCCGCTACAAAAGATCGCCTCACCTACCTGTCCACGGAACTCTCGGATCAGTCCGCGCCGCCGCCCAAAACCTCCCGGGCCTTTGAACGGGCCCGCATCCGGCTTCAGGCTTTATACGGCGACACGGAACAGGCCTTGCAGCACTTTCAGGCGAAAGTCCGCGAGCAGCCGGAAAATCCCATGGCCCACTACGGCTACGGCCTGGCCCTGGAGCGAAGCGGCTCCCCCGAGGCCGCAGCAGAACACCTGCAGACCGCCCGGGCCGCCTATCCGGAGGATCCCTACATGACAGAGGACATGGGCAGGATCCATTTTTTCACCGGCGAACTTGAAAAGGCCCTGGACATGCTCCGGAAATCCACGGAGAAACCGGAAAACGGACCGGAGGGCTGGTACTATCTGGGCCGCACCCAGCTTGCCCTCAAACGGCCCGATGCCGCCCGGAAAACATTTTCCCGGCTTGTCGAGATGTATCCGGACTACCTGCCCGGCCTGTATTTTCTCGGCAAAAGCTACGCCGAGCAAAACGATCCGGGAAACGCCCACTATCACCTGGGCCTGTATCATCTGGGCCGGCAGGACCCCGAGGTCGCCGCCTATCATCTGGAGAAAGCCCTGGAGTACCTCGAGGAGGAACAGAAAAAGGAAAAAGCCAGGCAGCTCCTGAAAAAAAGCAGCCATGCCCCCCGGGCCGGCAAATCATCGGGCCCTCATAACGCCGGGGGCAAAATTAGCGGCCCATAGCGCTTGAGGGCCGTCATCCGGGGCATCAAACGTTGTCGAAGTGGGAGAATTTCATGGTAAAGTTGCCCCGCCCCTGCGAAACTGAGCGCAGGGCGGTGGAATAGCCGAACATTTTGGAAAGCGGCACGCTTGCGGAAATCACCTGGATCTCGCCCTTGGCGGAAATGGATTCAATCTTTCCGCCGCGGGCGTTTAAGTCGCCGATCACCTCTCCCATGAAATCCTCCGGCACAAATACCTCTGCATCCATGATGGGCTCCAGCAGATAGGGCTCGCCCCGGCCGAAGGCCTCCCGGCAGGCCATGGTGGCGCACACCTTGTAGGCGAGTTCGGAGGCAAAGGCCTCCTTGTAATCCCCGCCGGTGGCAACAACCTCCACATCCGCCATCGGATATCCCATCAACTCCCCGTACTCCATGGCGTCGGAGACGCCCTGCGAAATAGCCGGTATATACTCCTCCGGAATCTTGCCGGCTTTGACCTCGGAGCGAAAGCTGTTGCCGCTCCCCCGCGGCAGCGGCCTTGCCTTGAGCTCCACTGCTGCATAATGGCGGTTCCCGGCAATCTCCCTGTCAAATTCGGCATCGGAGCGTGCTGACCGGGCAAGTGTCTCCCGATATACCACCTGCGGCCTGCCTACATTAACATTGGTGTTATATTCGCGCTTCATGCGGCTTATCACAATGTCGAGATGAAGCTCCCCCATTCCCGAGAGTATGGTCTGCCCGGTATCCTCATCCTGCTTGACATGCAGTGTGGGATCCTCATCCATGAGTTTGGCCAGCGTATGCTCGAGCTTATCCTGATCATCATGGGTTTTGGGCTCAACCGATACCGAGATGACCGGCTTGTAGTATTCAATCGCCTCGAGAAGCACCGGGGAGTCCGGATCGCAAAGGGTATGCCCTGTGCCGGAATCCTTGAGCCCCACCACGCCCACAATGCTCCCCGGGCCTGCCGTATCGAGCCGCTCCCGCTTGTTGGCATGCATCCGGAGGATGCGCGATACTTTCTCTTTGCGCCGCAGACTCGTGTTGTATACCTCGCTCCCGGCCTTCAGAAAACCGCTGTATATCCGGACAAAAGAGAGCTTGCGGCCCTCGAACATGGAAACTTTAAAGATCAGCGCCACCAGCGGTCCCTTCTCCCGGGCCGGAAACGAAAGGGCTTCTTCCGTGTCCGGATGCCTGCCTTCAATGGGCGGCGCTTCAACAGGGCTGGGGAGAAAACGGACCACGGCATCCAGAAGAGGCTGGATGCCCTTGTTGCGCAGGGCCGCCCCGCACAGAACGGGCACCAGGGATAGCCGCAGTGTTGCCCGGCGGATGGCGGGCATTAGATCCTCAGTCTCGATGGGGCGCTCCTCCAGGAAGGCTTCCATGAGATCATCATCGGTTTCCGCAACCTGCTCGACAATCTTTTCCCGGTACTTCCGGGCGGATTCCAGATACTGCGGCTCAATATCGGTCACCTGCATGGGTGCCCGGGGATCGCTTCCCTCCCAAAGGATCTGCTTCATCTGCAGCAGATCAATAACGCCGCGGAACTGATCCTCACTGCCCACAGGAAGCTGCAGGATTAGAGGATTGGCGTTCAATCGCTCCGTAATCATTTCCACAACCCGATAAAAATCCGCCCCCACCCGGTCGAGTTTATTGATAAAGGCGATTTTGGGCACCAGATATTTGTCCGCCTGGTGCCATACGGTTTCCGACTGCGGCTCCACACCGCCCACGGCGCAGAACACGCCTACCGCACCGTCCAGTACCCGAAGGGAACGCTCCACCTCAATGGTGAAATCCACATGCCCGGGCGTATCGATAATCTGGATCTCGCAATCCTGCCACTGGCAGGCAGTCACCGCGGAGGTAATGGTAATGCCGCGCTCCTGCTCATCCGGCATCCAGTCCATGACCGCTTCACCGTCGTGAACCTCGCCGATTTTGTGCGAACGGCCGGAATAAAAGAGCACCCGCTCGGTCACAGTCGTTTTGCCGGCATCGATATGGGCGATAATGCCGATATTGCGGATTTTATGGATTTTTCGCTGTTCTTTCATCGCACCAACAACATTTCTGCCTGCAAGGGAAACCGGATGTCAATATGTCCGGCAAGCGTATCGGATTGCCGGCCTTCCACCAGCAGCTTCACCCGGTCTACGGCGGAGACGTTGAGGACCAGGGAATTGACGATGGAATAGACCGTCATCATTTCTGTACGGATTCCCCCCGGATGGTTTTCGGAGACCGCTGCGGACAAATCCACGTAGGCCACTGCATCCTCCGTAATATAGAGGGCGCGAAGCTTCGTGCCCTCGGGCACTGTTTGCACAAGCGCACCGGACGGACCTGCGATCAGGGCCTCCACAATTTTGCGGCAGTACGTATGCGCCGGCTCTGCAGGTTCTATTCTGCGGGCCTCGCTGCCGAGACAGGCCTTGTCTTCGGAGGCAAAATACAGATAGGCCGGCCGCTGCACGCCGCTTTCCGCCGGAAGCATCTCCTCAAGGCCGTCGCTGCGGGCAGTGTCCTCAGCCCGCACGGAAAGCGGAGCCCGCAAGGCCGCTGCCAGTGCGAACACAAACACGGCGGCCAGCATCACCCTTGCCGGAGAGCCGGCTATTCCGCCTGAACATCTCATGCCGCCACCTCTGATGGGCTCCGGCCCGGCGGCCTTTTGCATGCAGAACCGCCGAATCCTCAGCCAATACAAATTGTAGTAATTTATGTCATCTCCCGGGCCTGTGTCAATTGCATAAGCAGGCCGGAACAAATTTGTTTTCCGCAGACCGGATTTTGCGGGAAAAGCCCCGCGCCATCCGGGCCCTGACCCTGTCCCGGCTTTTTCCCGCCCTGTTGCGCGGAATTTTTCGTTTATGGGTATATACCCATAAGCCTTTCCAATTAATCCAAATCCGGTTTATTCAGAAAAATTGCCGCAAACAGAGCAGCTAACTTTGCTTGACTTTATCAAAGCATTCATGCCATAAATTGAATCTTTTAGAATTCTATCTTTTTGTCGTGATTTTTGTTAGTTAGCCGATCCGGGCGCCTGCTCTCGGGCCGTCCGGCAACCTGCAACAGCAGGCTGGCCGCGCGAAGTGCCGACCCTCCGCGGGCAGCCGGCTGCAATTTGTTTTCAGGAGGGCTGCATCATGATAGTCGCCAAACGAAAGCCTTTTGAAGAAATCAAGGACCTGATCCAGGGATACAAAAACGTCCTTGTTGTGGGATGCGGCACCTGCGTCGCTGTATGCCTTGCCGGCGGAGCAAAGGAGGTCTCCGTTCTGGCCGCGGAACTCAGACTCAATCAGAAATCCGAGCCTGATCCGGCGCAATTCGGGGAAGCAACGGTGCAGCGCCAGTGTGATCGGGAATTTTTAAGCGAGCTCGACGATCTGGTCGGCGAGTATGACGCACTTCTTTCCATGGCCTGCGGTGCCGGCATTCAATTTCTGGCCGAGCGCTTCCCGGACACACCGGTTTTCCCCGCGGTAGACACCTCTTTTATCGGCGTCAACCAGGACGTCGGCTGGTACGAAGAACGCTGTAAAGCCTGCGGCAGCTGCGTGCTCGGCATGACCGCCGGCATCTGCCCGGTCACCATGTGCGCCAAAAGCCTTTTCAACGGTCCTTGCGGCGGCACCAACGAGGGAAGCTGCGAGATCCACCCGGATCAGCCCTGTGCCTGGCACCTGATTTACGAACGCCTGGCCAGACAGGGGCGACTCGATAAAATCATGGAAATCTGCCCGGCCAACGACTGGCGGAACCAGAAACCCCAAACCTTGATTCAACCGGGCTACGAGGAGCGCTACGAGGCCACCAAATAACACGCTGACAGACTAGCTGACCAGGGAAAACAGGGAAAAAAGGATGCAACTATGAAATCGGGAAGCAAACTGGAAAAGATACTGGAAGCCGGGCATTTTGCCTTCACCGGCGAGCTTGGCCCCCCGCGGAGCGCCAGCATCGAGGCCATACGGACAAAAGCCGGGCACCTCAAGGGAGTGGTGGATTCGGTCAATATCACGGACAATCAGACGGCCGTAGTCCGCATGTCAAGCTGGGCCGCAAGCCTTTTGGCACTGGAGGCAGGCCTGGAGCCCAACTACCAGATGGTATGCCGGGACAGAAACCGCCTGGCAATGCAGAGTGACATACTCGGCGCCTATGCCATGGGCATCCGCAACATGCTCTGCCTCTCCGGAGACCACCAGCAGTTTGGCGATCATCCCCAGTGCAAGGGGGTTTTTGACATTGATTCCATGCAGTTGATCCAGGCTGTCAAGAACATGCGGGATAACGCTGCCTTTATCAACGGCCAGGAAATGGACGAGCCGCCGCGGATGTTTATCGGCGCAGCCGCCAATCCCTTTGCCGAGCCTTTTGAATGGCGCGTCTACCGTTTGGCCAAAAAGATCAATGCCGGTGCGGATTTTATCCAGACCCAGTGCATCTACAATATGGCCAAGATGCGGGAATGGATCAAGCGGGCCAGGGATATGGGGCTGACCGAAAAAGTCTACATCCTGGCCGGCATCACCCCCATGAAGAGCCTTGGTATGGCACGCTACATGAAGAGCAAGGTCCCGGGCATGGATGTCCCGGACGAAATCATCAACCGCCTCAAGGGGGTCGAGAAAAAACAGCAGGGCAAAGAGGGCATTGCCATCGCCTGTGAGCAGATCCAGGAATTCAAGGAAATGGAGGGTGTCGCAGGCGTCCATCTCATGGCCATTGAATGGGAGCATCGGGTTCCGGAAATCGCCGAGCAGGCGGGAATGCTGCCGCGACCCGAAGTATAAACGGCAACCGATCATCCCTGGGACTCATGGATTGTTCAGGCAATCCCCATCGCAGCCGCCAGGATAAAAAGGAGAATTCGACAGATTATGGAAGACAAACATGTCATGATCATGGGCGGCGGGATCGCCGGAATGACTGCGGCAAAAAATCTGGCCGGCTTCGGGGTCAACGTCCATCTGATCGAAAAATCGCGCTTTATGGGCGGCCACGCCATCGGCTATACCTGTAAAGCCACCACGGAATGTCTCCAATGCGGTGCCTGTGCAGTTGAAAAAGTCCTCCAGGAGGTCACCCAAACCCCTGAGATCACGCTGCACCTTGCAACAACAGTGGAAAAGGTCGCTTCCGGAAACCATCAGCTCAATGTATCCCTGCGCCGGGAGCCCCGGTTTATCTCCCCCGAAAAATGCACCAACTGCGGCCTCTGCTACGAAAAAGCACCGGAAAAGGGAGTCGTACTGCGCGGATATTCCAAAAACAACCACCCCCTGTTTGCAGTCACACCGGAGGGCGCTGCAAAGCACCGGGATTTTCTGTCCTCCGTCTGCCCGGAAGGCGCTATCTCCGTGGATGCTCAGCCGGAGTCGGAAACGCTGAGCGTGGACGCACTGATTGTGGCTACCGGCTTCACTGCTTTTGACCCGAACCAGAAACCCACCTACCGCTACGCAGAACACACCAATGTGGTAAGCGGTCTGGACATGGAGCGGATCAAGCGCGAAAACGGAGCCCTGGTCCGGCCCTCCGACGGAAAGCCGCCGGAAAAGGTCGCCTTTATTCAATGCGTGGGCAGCCGCGACGAGCGGCTGGGTCACCTGTGGTGCTCCCGGGCCTGCTGCCCGTATGCCCTTCGCTCCGCCCGATCGGTGAAATCCAAGTCCCCCGACACGGAAATCACCATTTTTTACATGGATATACAGAACATCGGCAAAAACTTCCCCGCCTTCTACCAGGAATGCAAATCCGAGTTCCGCTTTATCCGGAGCATTCCGGTGGACATATTTGCAGCGGAAGGCGATCGTTTGAGCATGCGGGTGTTTGATGAAGAGCAGGGAACAGCGGGAATGGAGACGTTTGATCTCGTGGTGCTCTCCGTGGGCATTATGCCCAACCCGGACAACACTGCAATTGCCGAAATGATAGGCATCGAACTGAATACGGATGGATTTTTCGCCCACAGCGACCCACTCAATAAAACCGTAACTTCACAGAAAGGCGTCTTCACAGCCGGCACAGCCAGTGCTCCGAACACTATCGCGGGGTCCATGGCCCAGGCCGGGCAGGCTGCCGGTGAAGTCCTGAAATATCTGGGGGTGACCCAATGACACAAGCGAAAAGCGCCCGTGAAACAGAAAAAATCAGTATCGCAACGGATGTTCTGGTCGTCGGCGGCGGCTATACCGGCCTGAAAGCCGCGATTTCCATCGCCGGCACCGGGTACCGGGTACTTCTGGCACAGCAGCAGGACGCTACCAATGCTGACCGGCCCGGCCTCTT
>CAZWNV010000098.1:0-11402 GCA_964635265.1 uncultured Desulfobacteraceae bacterium | reverse complement strand
GCTCGACGGCGGGGCCGCGTTCTGCGCCGGTGCCATCGTAACCCCGGAGGCCAGTCCCATTGACCCCCAGCTTATCAAGTTTGAAAAAAAGATCGAGGCAGGGGCGGAATTTATCCAGACGCAGGCCGTCTATGATCTTGATAATTTCAAGCGCTTTATGGATTATGCCCGCCAGTTTCGGGTCAAAATCCTTGCCGGCGTGATCCTGTTAACCTCGGCCCCCATGGCGCGTTTTATGAACAAAAACGTGGCCGGTGTCACCGTCCCCCAGCCCCTGATTGACGAAATGGCCGCAGCCCCCAAGGGCGGCGCCCTGGCCAGGGGCATTGACATTGCCGGTCGCATGATCCGCCGGATCAGGGAAGAAAATATCTGCGACGGCGTCCACATCATGGCCATCGGCAAGGAAGACCGGGTTCCGGAAATTATGGAGGCCGCCGGCCTGGGTTAATAGGCCGGCCCGGCCTCTCGGTTTTTTTCCACGAAAAATCCGGAAGCCGGGTTGCGCGCTTTCCCCTCCCATTGCCGACAGACACTTCCCTGTCTCCCCAATAGATGAACGGTTTTTGCTGCGTTTCGGCGGCCTGGAGGAAATTCAGGCTGAACACGGCTGCAAGGCTTCCGGCATCATCGTACCAGACCACATTGTCCCCGATTAAAAGCCCTCCAAGCAGGGGATCCAGCTCCCCGACGCCCGTTGAGATCCGCATGCGCTGCGAATTCATGGAAACTCCCCTTCCCCGCTGCAAAAATTGGGTATGTGGCAGAAACAGCGAAAATATGGTAAAAACAATATCGATTGCCTTGAAACCGGTCAAACAAAAACAGCAGATGCCCATGGCCCCGAAATCCCTGCAAACGCTGCCGGCACATGCGCGGGAAAGACCCGGCACCGCCTGTCCCCGGAACTGCCCGGGCTGTGCCCACAGGGACATGAGTGCGGAAACGAGCCTGGAGCGCAAAACACAATGGGTGCACAGAAAACTGCAGCCCTGGCACCCCTGCATCGCTCCGATCCAGGCACCGGAGCCGGGGCTTCGCACGGGATACCGCGAAAAGGTATGCCTCTCCGCCGCCTGGGAAGGGGGCATATGGCGCTTCGGGCTGGTCTCCGGAGGCACCGTAATCCCGATTCCGGACTGTCCGGTGCAAAGCCCCGCGATCAACCAGGCCCTGGCATGCTTTCGCGCATGCCTGCCGCCGCAGCAGGACCTGCCGCTGCTCTACTACACCCAGTCCGGCGCCCAGGTAGCCCTGGTGAGCAAATCCCGGCACATGCCCCCGCTTTCCTGGCTGGACCGGGATTTTTGGGAGGCGATGGAGGCCATCGGCGTTGAAGGCATCTGGATACACAGAAATCCCGCCGCAGGCCGCCGGGTTTTTGCGAAAAACTGGTGGGACCTTGTGTGGGGCAACGCGCGCTCCCGGGATGCGGACGGCCTTGTCTACGGTCCCTGCGCTTTCCAGCAGCTGATCGGCCGCCTTTACGCAGAAGCCCTGGATGCTGCCGAATCCTTTTTGGCGCCGGGACCGCAGCATCACATTTTTGATCTATACAGTGGAATCGGCAGCAGCCTTGCCCGCTGGTGCCAATCCACGAACCGGGTAACGGGTGTGGAACTGGGCGGGGAAAGCGTACGCTGCGCGAAGCAGAATGCCCCGCAGGCGCTGATCTACCGGGGCGCCTGCCGCCACCGTCTGCCGCAGTTGACAGAGATCCTGCGAAACACCGACAGAAAAAATCTTGTCTACTTAAACCCCCCGAGAACGGGCATAGAAGATGCGGTATGCCGGTGGATCGGGGCCGAATGCCGTCCGGAAAGGCTTGCCTGTCTCTCCTGCAGCGCCGGGACTCTGCGGCGGGATCTGCGGATACTGGAAAAGGAATACAACTACAGGGTCGAGCGCATCATTCCCTTCGACTTTTTCCCCTACACCCATCACGTGGAATGCCTGGCGCTGCTGCGGGAGGGCTGATCGCGCGCGCCAGGGCCGCTCAGACCACCTGCCCGGTTTCCGCAAAGGCCTGGAGCACCAGCCAGGTCTTGACATCCACCATGTGATCCGGCCGGCTGCAGATTTGCGCGGCCTGCTCGCGGGAGACAAAAAACGGGGTGATATCCTCGGAGTCCATATTGCCGGCGCTGGAGATCTCGCCTTCGCATTCCGCATAGACCATGGAAATGGACTCATCCGTGAGCCCGGAGGTGGAATAGATGGGGGGGCTGGATTTTATCAGGCGGAGCAGGCGAAGCCCGGTTTCCTCCTTAAGCTCCCGGGAGCAGGCGGATTCAAGGGTTTCGCCCGGATCGACCAGGCCGGCCGGAAAACCGTATTGATAGCCCCCCAGGGGCACACGGAACTCCTTGATCACCACCAGCTTCTCATACTGCCGGTGAAAGGCGGCGATCACCGCGGCATCCGGGAGCCCGGAGACGCTCGTTACGCATTTGGGAGGATCACACCGGGAAGCCATGTACCAGGTGCGCTGTCTGCCCGCGCGATCTGTATAGGCCACAGAGTACATGTTCAGATGCCGGCAGTCGGTTATTTTGTCAACAGATTGGATTTTCATTTGCCCGGCACCTGTCAGAAGGTAGATTTATCCCAGCCAAACATCTTCGGATCGATATCGGCAAAGGCAATATAAATCCGCTGTGGTGCGATGCCCAGGGCGGATTCCAGGTATTCGCAGATCTGCCTTGCGTATTCCGGGCACTGGTCCCGGGCCAGCCCGATGCTTTTGAATTCCACATAAGCGGCCGGATGATCGTTGGCCTGAAACCGCATGGAGGTGCCCGGGGAGAGTGCCACCATCACGCTCTCCTCGGGTTTTCCCAGGAGCTTGGCGACAAAGCCGGTCGCACCGCTCAAAAAGGTCTCCCGCGATACATCATCCATCTCGCGGTTGGTCTCAATCCTGAAATACGGCATGGCAGCTCCTTTCGGAAAAAAAAGGTCTGACCCGCGGCGAGCCAAACCCTTTTTCTGCATTCATCCTGTATATGGCACGCCCGGCAGGATTCGAACCTGCGGCCTACGGATTCGAAGTCCGGCGCTCTATCCAGCTGAGCTACGGGCGCCTGTTTGTTTAATGGGGTGAGAGATGGGACTTGAACCCACGGCCACCAGGGCCACAACCTGGTGCTCTGCCAACTGAGCTACTCTCACCATAAAAATATATTGTGTAACAAAGCCACTGGGGGTTTTCAAGCATTTTTTTGAACCAAGGCCCCACGGGACGCAGCCCGGGCAAGGCAAAGTAAGTATTGACCTTATCTGCCTTTTTTATTAAAAATCTTTAGTTAAACCGAAAACAATCGGGGGTTTCGTGAATCATCTGCAGATTTTTATTCTACGTGCTGTGCTGGGCGGGGTAATGGCGTTCATCCTGTGCCGGGTTTTCCGGCCCGGTGCCGGGATTTCCGCGGTCATCGGCCTGGCCATCATCCTGGTGGGCCTATCCTACCTTTTTGAATACTTCCGCAAGCGGAAATCATAAAACGCAACAGGTGGCAAGAACGTGAAGCAGATCATCCTGGGGACGGCCGGCCACATCGACCACGGCAAAACGACCCTTATCAAGGCGGTAAGCGGCACGGACACAGACCGCCTGAAAGAGGAAAAACAACGCGGCATCACCATTGAGCTGGGTTTTGCCTCCATTGATCTTCCCAGCGGCATACACACGGGGGTTGTGGATGTCCCCGGCCATGAAAAGTTCGTCAAAAACATGGTCGCCGGGGCCTCCGGTATTGACGTGGTGGTCATGGTCATTGCAGCAGACGAGGGCGTGATGCCGCAGACCAGGGAACACCTGGAAATCTGCCACCTGCTGGGAGTGGAATACGGCTTTGTCGCCCTGACCAAAACCGACATGGTAGACGAAGAATGGCTGGAACTGGTGACCGAAGACGTCCAGGACTTCTCCCGGGGCACCTTCCTGGAGAAATCCCCCATTGTCCCGGTTTCTGCGGTAAGCGGCGAGGGGATCCCCGAGTTTATCGAAACCCTGGACACATACTGCAGCCAGGTCCCGAACCGCGAACCCGCCGGCCTGTTCCGCCTGCCGGCAGACCGGGTGTTTACCATCAAGGGATTCGGTACCGTCATTACCGGAACCCTGATATCGGGAAAAATCCACACGGGCGAGCAGATCATGATCTACCCCTCGGGGATCAAATCCAAGGTCAGGGGGTTGCAGGTGCATGACCAGACGGTCAACCAGGCGGAGGCCGGCATGAGAACCGCCGTGAATTTCCAGGGAATTGAGAAAAGCACGGTCAGCCGCGGCGACGTCATAGCCCGGCCCGACAGCCTGCGTGCCTCTTACATGCTCGATGTTGAACTCCTTTTGCTGGAGAGCAACGAAAGGGCCCTCAAAAACCGGGAGCAGGTCCGGCTCCATACCGGTACCAGCGAAATCGGCTGCAACGTCATCCTGCTTGACCGCGAAGATCTGATCCCCGGCGAGCAGGCCATCGTGCAGCTCCGCCTCGACTCCCCCGTGGCCTGTGTCCGCGATGACCGCTTCGTGCTGCGCAGCTACTCCCCGGTCCGCACCCTGGGCGGGGGGCGCATCCTGAACCCGGTCCCCAGAAAACACAAGCGATACCGCACCCGCGTGGTGGAGCGCCTCCAGAACCTGCTGACAGATGATCCGGAAACACTGATCAACTTCCATCTGGAGGAAGCGGGTTTTTTTGAGCTTTCGCAGCCGGAGCTTGCGCTGATGACCAACCTGTCCGCCAATCAACTGGATAATGCGCTTCAATCACTTCTTTCCAGGCAGATCGCGCTGCAAACGGATAAAGATCCCAAGCGCTACATCCATCAGCAGACCCTGGAGCAGTTCAAAGAGGAGGCCATCGGCCGGCTGCGGGACTACCACCGGAAGCACCCTTTGAAAGCCGGCATGCCCAAGGGGGAGCTGAAATCCAAATTCCCGCCGATCCTCAGCAACAAACTGTTTAACCAGCTCATTCACCGGATGGTGCAGGCCAATGCCATCTGCCAGGCGGAAAACAGCATCCGGCTGCCGGACCACGAAGTCCGTCTGGCAGAGGGTGAATCCGATATAAAGGAAAAAATCCTGGATGTCTTCCGGCGGGAGGGGCTGCAGCCGCCTGTATTCAAAGATCTGATCAGCCAGTTGGACCTGCGCCCCGAAACCGCCAAAAACATCATCATGCTTCTTGTCGAGGAAGGCCGGCTCGTCAAGGCAAAAGACGACCTGTTCTTTCATGCAGAGGCTCTTGAAGACCTGCAAAAGCGGCTCGTGGCCTATATCCAGTCCAACGGGGAAATCAGTACGCCCGAGTTCAAGGAAATGACCGGGACCTCAAGGAAATACACCATTCCGCTGCTCGAATATTTCGATTCAGCCAATATCACCATCCGGGTTGGCGACAACCGCAAACTCCGCCGTTCCGGATAACTGCAGGCAAAGGAGGACAGATGGAGGAGACAATCAACAACAGCAGCACAGAAGCGCAGGGCCCGGAATTTAAAAAATTTGCCTGGCTGCGCATATTGGCAGCCCTTGTCCTTGCTGCTGCACTTTTGTGGGCCATCTCCTGGCTGAGCGGAACCCTTGGCGGCGGGACAGCTCCGCGGGTGGAAAAAGCCGCGGAACACGGAACGGAGCACGCGGAAACCGCGGCACATGAGGCCCAGACAACCTCCGGGACCCCAGCCCATCCGGAGCAGCAGAAAAGCGCGGAATCCGGGCATGCAGCAGCCGGCCACGAAACCGCCGCACATGCGGAGGCGCCTGCCGCCCAGGCGGAAAAAACCGCGGCGCATACGGCGGAGCCAACGGGGTCTGCCGCGCAGGAAGGCCATGCACCGGCCGGTGCCCAAACCCATCCGGAGCAGCAGAAGACCGCGGAATCCGGGCATGCAGCAGCCGGCCACGAAACCGCCGAACACGGGGAAGGCGGCCATGGGCCGTCCGGGCTGGATCCCGCGGATTATGAAACCAAGGGAGCCTTTTTCGTGGACAGCCTGATCCAGCCCATCCATTACGAATTAAACGAGCGCTTCTGGGGCTGGCGGCCCAATGATATTTTGAATTTCACGGACAATGTCAACGAAATGCAGCTGGGAATCCTGGAACTCACGCGCCGCGCAACGGTCGCCCTCACGGAAAAAATCTCGCGTCCCGGCAGTGCATCCGCCCTCAATCCCCACCTGGAAAACGCCATGAACGCTTTCATGATAGGGGCGGACAGCTACTGGATGCCGTCGGCGGAATCCAAGTACAACGAGGCGATCAAGGAACTGAAAAAATACAAACAGCAGCTCCAAAAAAACCAGGCCACCTTTTTTACCCGCTCCGACAGCCTGATACCCCTTCTGCAAAAGTTTGAGGAACTGCTGGGAAGCTGCGACGAGAATCTCGTCAAACAAAAGGAAGACAACGGCGAGCCGGTCAGCACGTTCCAGGCGGACAACTACTTCTATTATGCCAAGGGCGTGGCCCATGCCCTGGTTCCCATCCTGCATGCCGTCGGCGACGAATTCGACCAGCTTCTAGAGGTGCGCGGCGCCACGGACATCCTGCACCACGCCGCCGAGTCCGCCCATCACGCGGCAGTAATGGATCCCTGGCTGTTCGTAACCGACGCCAGCCTCAATGGGATCCTGGCAAACCACAGGGCCAACATGGCCGCCCACATCAGCCATGCCCGCTACTACCTGGGAGTGCTTGTCAAGACACTCTCCACCTGATACCGGCAGAAAAGCCCGGGCCGCAGCTAGATCTGCTCTGCAAGCGTCCGGGCGATGCCGTCCGCATACACCATCCCCTCCCGCGTCAAGGCGCATCTGCCGTCGCGGAAACAGAGATAGCCGGAGCTTTGCAACCCCGGGAGCACCTGCTTAAACAGGGCGGAAAAATCGCTCTGGAACCGGGCGTCAAAGGATGGTATGCAGATCCCCGCATCCCGCCGCAGCCCGAGATATACAGCCTCGATCATTTCCTGCTCGCGGGAGAGGGCCTCTTCTTCCTCCATCGGGGGCCGGCCGGCCGAGACCCTCTCTACATATCGGGCCACAGAGGACGGGTTCCACCATCGTCTGCCCCGCTCATAGGAGTGGGCCGCGGGGCCCAGACCAATATAAGGCGCATGCCGCCAGTATTTGCTGTTATGCCGGGAGAGCAGATCCTCCCGGGAGGCAAAGTTTGCAATTTCATAATGCCTCCAGCCCCGGGAAAAAAGAAAATCGTGGGTATAGAGGAACAGTTCGCTGCAGGCGCTCTCCGAAAGCGGCGTCACCTCCCCCCGGCTGCGCTTCTCCGCCATTTCCGTACCCGCCGCATAGGTGAGCAGGTAACAGGAGAGATGAGCGGGGGAAAAAGCGAGCGCCTGCCGCAGGTCCTTTTGCCATTGGCTTAGGCTCTGCCCGGGCAGAGCGTAGATCAAATCCAGGCCGATATTGTCAAAACCCGCCTCCTGCGCGTCCTCAATGGCCTTGGCCGCCTGCCGCCCGGTATGGATGCGGCCCAAAAAACCAAGGGCTTTATCGCGAAAGGACTGCACGCCGATGTTGAGACGGTTTACCCCGCTGTCGCGATAGCGCTTGAGGGTTTCTTTCTCCACTGTACCCGGGTTGACCTCCAGAGTGATCTCCGGGGCCCTGCAGACAGAAAACCTGCCGAAAATAGCATCCAGCAGCATGCGCACCTGCGAACCGTCGAGCAGCGAAGGGGTGCCGCCGCCGATATAGACGGTATCCACGGGATGGGAAAACTCCCGGACCATGCCGATTTCCCCGAGAAGTGCCGTAAGCCACGCTCCGATCCAGTCGGTGGCGGTTATGGAATAGAAATCGCAGTACGGGCACTTGCGCCTGCAGAAGGGCACATGCACATAGATCCCGGCGGATTCGCTGGTATCCGAAAAGGTTTTCTCCATCAAATGAAACGCTGCATTAGTTCGTCAATGACCTGATCGGCGTTTTCCGGGGTGATGCCGTATTGTTTGCAGGTCTGCTCCACCTGCTCCGAGAGCCGGCCGTCTTCGAGATCGCGCAGACTGTTGAACAGCCCCATCCGCCGGCCGACCTGGTAGAGCATCCGCTGACGGGCGGGCATCCGGAGAAAGCTGTCCAGTTTGTCGAGCATGTAGGAGTGATCATCCGGAAGACGCCCCTCCAGGTCCTGGAACAGGTTGAGGATATGGTCACTGCGCACCCGGCTCCGGATTCCCTGCAGGTTTTCCAGAAGCAGGCGCAGCTCCCGGATCACTTCATAATCGGGGAGTTTTTCGAACCGACCTGCCTTGTAATCCTCATACAGCGGAACGCTCTGGGGAATCGCGAGGGTGCGGATCCGGATAAAGTCCGGGTTGATCTGGTTCAACGCGTCCGCCGTTTCCAGGGCGTGGGTCCGGGAAAGCGCTTTTCCGCCAAGGCCCGGCATGATGTATTCGGAAAGCTCGATGCCGGCCCCTACCACCTTCTGACCGGCCTTGACGTGCGAAGCCTTGCTCGTTCCCTTGCGCACCATGTGCAGCACCTCGTCCGATCCGGACTCCAGGCCGATATGGATCCGGTTCAACCCCGCCCGGGCAAACTCGCTGAGATCGGCGTCATCGATTTTGGCCACCGTCCGGGATCTGGCATAGGAGGTAATGCGCACAATCCAGGGAAACCGCTCCCGTAAATACCACAAAATCTCTATCAAGTCCTGCGGCTTGATGATCAGGCTGTTGGCATCCTGGAGAAACACCGACTCCATGCCGGCGGCGTACCAGTTCAGGGCAGCCATGAAGGCCTGGCGATCATGCGGATCCAGGTTGGCATTGTATGCGTCTATATCCTCCCGCGATATCCGGCCGGATCCGTCACTCATCTCCTGCAGGGCCTGCACGTGGTGGTAGAGCGTATCAATATCCTTTTTGACATGCTCCGGCGGCCGCAGGGAGAACTTCTCTGTTTTGTAGACCGGACAGAATTTGCACTTGTTCCAGGGGCAGTTCCGCGTCACCCGGATCAGCAGGCTGTATGCTTCGCTTGGCGGACGGATGGGTCCCTGCTCAAACCCCTTGTAGCTCTCTTGCTGTTTTCTCTTCTCACTCATTGCTCTCCTGCTCCCCTGCGTAACAGGCATCGGCGGCGGTATTCCCGGTTTGCTGCAGGTCCGCCCGCGGACGCCGTGCACGCAATTGCAACACCCAAAAAAAAATTCCGCTCCTTGCGGCGATAAGAATGCAAAAACCTGGATTTTAGATTATAATGTAAGAATGAAACCAGCATCAGCAAGCATTGCTGCAGGCACGTAACCGTACAGGGATCGAAAAACCAGGGTTTTTATGCGGAAAAAACTTGCAACCGGCGCTCTCTTTGCATTTCTTGTATGTGCTGCGGCCCTTGTCTGCGGAATCGGGCACTTGTACCGCTACGCCCATACACCGATCCGGGCGGACAGCACGCAGACCGCCACCCTTACCATCCATCCCGGAGACAGCTTCCAGGACGTTGTCTCCCGCCTTGAATCCGCCGGCATAGTGCAGCAGCCGCTGCGGCTGAAAATCATCGCACAGTGGAAAAAGCGGGCCCGCAGTATCCAGGCGGGGGAATACAGGATCTCCGCACAGATGACCCCCCTTGCCCTGCTCAAAACCCTGAGTCTGGGAAAGGTTGTCCTGCACCGGGTAACCATCCCGGAAGGCTTTACCCTTGCCCAGATCGGCGCACGGCTGGAAAAAAAGGGGCTGGCCGGAAAACAGGCTTTCCTGGATGCGGCAGAGGACCCCGGGCTTACAGAAGAACTTGGCATCCCTGCCGATACGGTGGAGGGCTATTTGTTTCCGGACACCTATCGCTTCGCCAAAAGCGCCGGCCCGGAAAAGATTATTGCGACCATGGCAGCGGAGATGCGCGAAAACATTCCCGCCGAATGGAACAAACGGGCGGAGGAACTCGGGCTGTCCATGCACCAGGTGCTGACCCTGGCCTCGATCATCGAAAAGGAGACCAGCGCCCCCAGGGAGCGGCCGCTTATTTCCTCGGTCTTTCACAACCGCCTGGACAAAGATATGCGCCTTGAAACCGACCCCACGGTAATTTACGGAATCAAGGACTTTGACGGCAACCTGACCCGCGCCGACCTAAACACCCGCACGCCCTACAACACTTACCGGATCAGGGGCCTTCCGCCGGGTCCGATTGCCAATCCAAGCCGGGCAGCCATCCACGCGGCGCTTTATCCGGCGGATACCGAATATCTCTATTTTGTCGCCAAACCGGACCGGACGCATCATTTCTCCAGGACCCTTGCCGAACACAACAAAGCGGTACGCAAGTATCAACTATCTTCGGGCAGCCCGTGAATAAACGTCCATCTGCAGGCCTTGCTCGCCTGCTGCTCCGCCCTTGAGCGCGTGATAGCCAAGCCCTGCAATCATGGCTCCGTTATCGCCGCACAAAGCAATTTCCGGAACAAAAAGACGGGCCCCGGTCTCTTCCGCCGCCTGCCCCAGCCGCTGTCGCAGGCGGGCATTGGCGGCAACACCGCCTACCAGCGCGATATTTCTGCAGCCGCGGGATTCTGCTGCATGCATCAATTTATGGACGAGCACCTCCGTCACCGCCTCCTGAAATTCTGCGGCAATATCGGGAATCCGCTCCCGGCTCTCTTCCGGGTGGGTCTCGATAAAGCGCTTGACTGCTGTCTTCACGCCGCTGAAGCTGAAGTCAAAGGCGGACTTATCCATATAGGCCCGCGGCAGATGAATATTTCCCGCCCCTCCCCTGCGCGCCTGCTCGGATATCACGCGGCCGCCGGGGTAGCCGAGCCCCAGCATCTTGGCGACCTTGTCAAAGGCTTCGCCGGCCGCATCGTCCCGGGTCTGGCCCAGGCAGGTCATGTCGCGATGCGAGGTGACGTGATAGATGCTGGTGTGTCCGCCCGAGGCAAGCAGCGCCGTATAGGGAAAGTCCGGAGACGCCCCGGATAAAAACACGGAATAGATATGGGCCTCCAGATGATCGACGCCCGTCCACGGAAGGCCCCTGGCCCAGGCAAAGGCCCGGGCAAAGTTGAATCCCACGAGCAGTGCACCCACAAGGCCGGGGCCGCGGGTGGCAGCCACCCCGTCCAGATCGGACTCCCCGATGCCAGCCCGCTCAAGCGCTTCGGCAGTCACCGCAACGATGGCCTCGATATGCTTTCTGGAAGCAAGCTCCGGAACCACCCCGCCGTAGGGATGATGCACCTCCACCTGCGAGGCCACAACGGAGGAAAGCACCCGGGTGCCGTCCTCCACCACCGCGGCAGCGGTTTCATCACAGGATGTCTCAATGCCCAGAATCTTCATGAAAAACGGAAAGTCGGGGGCGAAATCCCCCTGTTTGGCGGCTGGATGACATCATGGAACAGGTGCCGACGGCTATCG
>CAZWNV010000097.1:9770-11538 GCA_964635265.1 uncultured Desulfobacteraceae bacterium | reverse complement strand
GGTGATCCAGGTTTTCCGCCATTTTCTGCGCACGGCTGTACAGGGCTTCCAGAACCTCCAGGTGGCGGACCTTTCCCCTTGCCTGCAGCGCATAATGTTCGGCTTTTCGGCGTCTGCTGATATTGAAGGCAACCTCCACCGCGCCGATGACGGTTCCCTCTTTATTCCGGATCGGAATCGCCTTCGATAACCAGGCGCCCTGCGATTCAGGCCAATGATCCTGGGTTTCCGGGGTAAGCTCGGCTTCAGCGGATTTTCCCGTTTTCAGCGCCCGGGTAACCGGACAATTGCGGCATGGCCTGCTCAGGCCCCAATTGGAATAGCATTTCCTGGTTCTCAACTGTTGCAGGGATGCTTGCGTGGCCTGCCTGTAAGCCTTATTCGCCCAGAGAATGTGATGCCGGACATCGTGGAAAGCGACCAGCACAGGAGCGTTTTCAAGGATTTCGGCCTTTACGGCCTCATTTATCAGGTTTTTGGTTTTCATCAGAAAAAAACCGGACTGCCTGGTTTCATGGCAGTCCGGCCATCTTTATAGACTGAGCCGTTGCCTGTCGGCAACAACAAAGGCAAGATCCGAAACTTTCCGTCCCAATTTTACAATTGGTTTGGCTTTCTCATACTAGTTATATGATACCAAAAACAGCGCATGTCAAATTCTGCGCTAAAAATACCAGGAGAAACCGAAACCGCCGTAGAAGTCCACCTCCTGATCCGGCAATACATCCTCATCCAGGCTGTCTGTGAAAGCAAATACAGCTGAGAGAGCCAAATTCCGGCCCAGCGGGCAGGAAGCATTCACCGCCAGCGTGTACTCATGCAGGCCGCTATCCGGCCCCGGGCTGAAATCATCTCCTGCATAGCCGGCGGAAGCCGAAACCCCGATTTCCAGGCTGCTGTCCAGAGCAAGGATATAGGCAAGCGTAGCGGCCAGATAATAGTCATCCACCTCGCCGTAGTCGTAGTAAACATCAATTCCCATGGAAAAATTTTTCAAAGGCGATTTGCAGGCATTTACAAACACTTCGCTTGTTCCTTGTCCGCCGTTGGGGAAAAGGTATTCAATATGGCCGATGGTAATATCCACTGTCTCGACAGGCAGGGCATACGAAAGTGTCAGATCGATTTCGGAAAATTCATTTTCCTCCAGCGTACCGTTATAATCGGCAATGTCATAATTGCCCCAAACGTTGATGGCAAAACCGCCGGCTGCAACATCCACATAAGGCTGCGCCACCATCCCGTCATTAAAGGTGATCCCCCGCCACACATAGGCGGACGCAAAATCTGCGCCTGCAGTCGCATCCGCCGCGGCTGCGGGCATAGCCCCGGCAAGGACAATGGCCGATACAAGCCAGCCCATCACACATTTTCTTCTCATCTCCCGGATCCTTTCCTGTTTTCCATACCTGGTTTTCAAAGCCGCGCTCACCCCGATCAGCCCGGCATCCAACGCGATTTCCCCTGACAGCAGCCGGCTGCTATCCCACACACAAAGCGAAAACCATGCCAAACCGGGCACCAAGAAATTTTCCGATAAATTCCAAAGGGTTTAAACGAAATTAGAAAAATGATACCAAGCCTAAAACCAACAAAAATGTAATACTCTAAGAGCTTCTATACAATTTGGTATAATATACAGGTATACCCGCTAATCTCGTAGGTGTGACTGCAGGAGGCTGGAGGGGGCAAAAAATGTATTGGACCCCCAGGGGAACAATGATACGATCAATCTGATTTTCCCATAAAACAATTTATCCCGCTGAGA
>CAZWNV010000097.1:0-9670 GCA_964635265.1 uncultured Desulfobacteraceae bacterium | reverse complement strand
GGCACTTAGGCACTAAGGTGTTAATATCGGGGCAAGGCGGTTTCCGAGCGACATTTAGGGAATTTTGGGAGCGAGGCAGCCGGTCCCCCCGATACCATCAGCATAAAAGTTACTTGGAAGCCCCTCGGTGATTACCATGCCCGCACAACCTACGTATGAACAATTGGAGAAACGCATGCGGGATCTGGAAAAAACAGAACCCGAGCACCAGAAAGCCATCAAAGAGCTCCGCCGCAGTCGGGAGATGCTTGCAAGAACGGAACAAATAGCGCATTCGGGAAGCTGGGAGTGGGATATCGCTGCCGACGAGGTGACATGGTCCGAAGGGCTCCGCCGGATTTTCCAGATCGATGCCGCAGCAAGGGCCCCGACCTGGGCGGAACAGCAAGCCTTGCATCCCCCTGAAGACTGGCAGGCATTCTGCGAATCCCTGGCTAAAGCCGTGGAAGAGACAAAACCGTATGAACTTGAGCTGCGGGCCCTGCGCAAAGACGGACAAACCCGGATATGCGTTGCACGGGGCCACCCGGAAACAGGACCGGACGGGAAAGTCGCCCGCATTTATGGCTCGCTGCAGGATATCACCGCCAGCAGAAACTCCGAGGAGGAACTGCGGGAAAGCGAGCGGCAGCTTGCCACCCTGATGCGCAACCTTCCGGGCATGGCCTACAGGTGTTCAAACAAAACCGGCTGGCCGATGGAATATGTAAGCGAGGGCTGCCTCGCGCTCACCGGCTACACGCCGGACGCGCTCACCAGCCCGGGTTATCCGCACTATGGAGACCTGATCCACCCGGAAGACCGCGCAGGGGTATGGGGCAGTGTCCAAAAAGGGGTGGATCAAGGCGAGCCTTTTGTCCTGGAATACCGCATCCGGGACAAGCAGGGCCAGGAGCGATGGGTTTGGGAGCAGGGCCGGGTCGTTGGAAAAGACTCTTCGGAATCCGCCGTCCTTGAGGGGTTTATCAGCGATGTCACCGCACGGAAAGAGGCGGAAGAAGCCCTGCGGGAGAGTGAAGGAAAATACCGCTCCATTCTGGAAAGCATGGAGGACGGATATTTCGAGGTTGACCTGACGGGCAATTTTACCTTCTTCAATGACGCCCTGTGCAACATTTTCGGCTACAGCAGCGACGACTTGATGGGTATGAACAACCGTCAGTATCTCAGCGCCGAAAACGCCAAAAAGGTCTTTGACGCGTTCAATCGCGTCTACCGCACCGGCCGGTCCTACAAGGCATTTAATCTGGAACTCATCAGAAAGGACGGCAGCAAACGGCAAGTGGACACCTCGGTCTCTCTCATCCAGGACGCAAAAGGGGAGCCAAAGGGGTTCAGGGGGACCGCCAGAGATGTTACCGAACGCAAACAGGCGGAGCAGGAAAAGGAAAAACTAAACGCACAACTCCGGCATGCCCAGCAGATGGAGGCCATCGGTACCCTGGCCGGGGGCATTGCCCATGATTTCAACAACATCCTTTTCTCTGTAATCGGCTACACCGAACTTTCCCTGGAAGAGACCAAAAAGGATACCCAGCTGCACAAAAATCTCTCGGAGGTGCTGAAAGGGGCAAACCGGGCCCGGGACCTCGTCCGGCAGATCCTGACCCTGAGCCGCTACAATGAACAGCAGAAAAAGCCTTTTGCATTGACTGCAATAGTCAAGGAGGCCCTGAAGATGCTCCGCTCCACCATTCCCGCCTCCATCGATTTCCAGGAAAACATCTGCAGCGAACAACTGATCGTTCGGGGCGACCCCACCCAGATCCACCAAGTCATCATTAACCTTGTCACCAATGCCGCCCATGCCATGACCGAAATGGAGGGGCTGCTGGAATTCTGCGTGCAGCCGGCCAGTCTGGATCAGAGAATTTCGGAGAAGTACCCGGATATAGCCCCGGGCGACTATGCCGAGATTACTGTCAGCGATACGGGCGTCGGGATGGATGAGCAGGCATTGAATAAAATTTTTGAACCCTACTTTACCACCAAGGACCAGGGAGAAGGCACCGGCCTGGGATTGTCCGTAGTCCATGGCATCGTAAAATCCCACGGAGGCTGTATTGTCGTATCCAGCGAACCCGGCAGGGGATCCACCTTTCACGTCTACCTGCCCCTGGACGCCCGGCAGGATGCGCAAATGGCGGCGCAATCCACCGAGCTGCCGCCAACGGGCAATGAGAACATCCTTCTGACAGATGATGAACTCCCGATTGCGGAAATGCAGCAGCAGAGCCTTGAACGGCTGGGATACAACGTTACGGTACACACCGACAGCCAACAGGCACTGGACGCCTTTCGCGCCGCTCCCGAGGCGTTCGACCTGATCGTCACGGACATGACCATGCCGCAAATGACCGGCGACAAGCTGGCCCGTGCCGTCAAAAAAATCCGGTCGGACGTGCCGGTGATTCTTTGCACCGGTTTCAGCGAAAAAATCTATGGGCAGGAAAAGCTGCCGGCTGTTGACGAATTTTTGATGAAGCCGGTCGGCACGGTGAAAATGGCGGCAACTGTCCGAAAAACGCTGGATCAAACCAAAACGAACGAAGAGGCGGGCCATGCGTAAGCATTGCAGGGCATGGATGCCCATCCTGTTCGGCCTGCTTCTCCTAAGCGGATCGGCCTGCCTCTTGGATGGCAGCCAATTCCGGTACCACGAAAAGGGCTTTCTGGAAAAGCTCCCGCGAGCCGCCGCCGATTACCCGGAGGCCCGCTTTATTGTGCTGGCCGACCCGCACTACTATCATCCCGAACTGGGGATGGAAGGCCCGGCATTCCAGCAGTACCTTGCCATGGACCGCAAGATGCTCACAAAGAGCAAAGAAATCCTGGAAGCGGCGATATCTGACATCCGGGGGGCGCGCGCCGATTTTGTCCTGATCTGCGGTGACATGACCAAGGACGGCAGCCGGGCCAGCCACAAAGCCGTGTCCCGGAAGTTGGCCGGGCTGGATGCCTCCCTGCCGGTCTTTGTCATTCCCGGCAACCATGATGTGCGAAACGGAGAAGCCTACCGCTATACGCCGCAGGGCAAAAAGCGCGTTCCCACGGTCACTGCAAAAGAGTTTCAGGATATCTACGCCGCCTTCGGCTACGAGCAGTGCCTGGCAAAGGATCCGGCATCGCTTGGCTACCTGGCCGAGCCTGTGCCCGGCCTGTGGCTCCTCGCCCTGGACTCGTGCCTGTGGCGGGAAAACAAGCGCGACGGCCATCCGCACGTGGACGGCCGCTTCTCCCCGGAGACCCTTGAATGGATGGAGTCCATGCTGATCCGGGCCAAACGCAGGGGCAAAAAGGTAATCGCCTGCATGCACCACGGACTGGTGGAGCATTACCCGGAAAATGAAAAATACTACGGGGAATATGTCGTGGACAACAGCGCCTCTGTTGCCGGGCTGCTTGCCGCTTACGGCGTGCAACTGGTATTTACCGGACACTTCCATGCCCAGGATATCACGGTGGAAAAAATGGCGCCCCCGGCACGGGATATATTTGATGTGGAAACCGGCTCGCTTCTTACCTATCCCTGCCCCTATCGCCGGGTCCATATCTCCGCAGATCAGAACTGCACCATTACAAGCCGCCGCATCACCACCATCCCCTCCATGGGGGAAGATTTCGCCGCCTACGCCCGTGATTTTACCTACAAGAGCACCATCCGGCTGGCCGACAAAACCCTGCAGAAATACAAAATCCCCGAAGCCGCCCGAAAACGGCTGTGCCCGCAAATCGCCAGGGCCTATATGGCCCATCTGGCAGGGGACGAAAAAAAACCCGATACGGTGATCGACAGCAGCAATACCGGCCTTATGGGCAGACTTGCGGCCTTCCTCCGGAAGGATCTGATAGAAGGCTGGTGGACGGATCTTGCGCCGCCGGACAACGAGCTGGTAATTGATCTGGCGGATGGATCCTGGAGAAAACCCTGACAGCCGGACGGCTACTTGAGCCCCAGATCCCAGTTCCACAGCCCCTGACGCTTCTTGATCCGTACGGCAGGCGGCACGGGCTCTTCGATATGGACAAACATGCGGTAGCCGATTTTCTGCATCTGCTCCTGCACAAACGGCAAATGAATGGGCCAGTTCGGATATACCCAGTAATTGCCGCCAATCCGGCAGACCCATGCCTGCTCTCCCTTGGGGCTTGAAAAGGGGGTATCCAGGACGATCTCCTCGGATACGGCACGGGAGATGCAGAGCGGCCAGTTTCCGGAAATCACCATACCCAGCGGAAGGGGGCTCCTGGCAGGCAGGCGCGTAAAATCCGCCTTTGCCAGCTCAGGGCTTGCAACAGCGCCCGAGAATCCCATGGACGCCAGCATTTCAATGCAAAGCTCATTGGCCACGTTGCAGAAAGGCCCCGCCCATAGCCGCAGCCTGGCGTCATCCGGAAACAGCATGATCTGCCAGGGGGCATTTAGCACAAAATTGCGGCACCGCTTGGCAAGGGCCTGGGCGAGCAAACGGGAAAGCTCGGCTTCTTCGTTTGGCCAGAGCACAGGCGGCAGCCAGTACCAGATGCGATAATTGCTGGAAAAATCCGGCGCCGGCTCTCCTGGTGTAAGCCATACACCTGCGTGTACAGTGCTCTCGGGCAGTTTCTCCGGAAGAGTTCTGCCAACACGCATTTCAAATGGCTGAAACTGCTGTATTGCCCGCTGCGGCCGATCTGCACGGAAACGGCTTTTGCCGGGCTCCCGGGTGGAAATGGCCTGCAGTTTTTTTTCCAGGTCAGCGATCTCCGCGTCGAGTTCTCCTTCCCGCCGATCAATCAGAAAAACCTGTGTGCCGTTTCTCGGGCGCTCTTTCTCACCGAAGCGCAAATACAGGTTCCCCTTTTTGGGCACGTTCTTGTTTATCCGGTAAGTCTGGTGCCAGGACTCGTCTTCATAGCCTATCCGCAGCAGATCATTGCGAAACAGGGCGATCCGGGGGGCAAGATAAGGTTTTGTTCTCGGTCCCTGAATTTTTCCCACAAGCATTCCGGAGCCTGTATGCTCCTGTCCGCCGACAGGGGAAAAAGGGCGCTGCGGCAGAAAATAATAATGGGTGCCCGTGCGTCCCAGCGCATAGTCCAGGTACTCGGCGGCGGTTTTCTTCATCTCCCTGTCCTGCGGATAATCCCGGATCAGCTTATAGGCGGCGGTGGTGTAGTATACATAATGGGGGCCCTTTTTCCGGCCCTCGATCTTTAAGGCGGAAACCTGGGGAATTTCCGCCGGCAGGCGGGCCAGAACATCCAGCCACAGATCCTGGCAGGAAAAATAGCGCTGGCGCTGCCCCTTCTGTTCATACATCCTGCGGCAGGGCTGCACGCAGCGCCCCCGCAGGCCGCTTTTCCCGCCCAGATAGCTGCTCCAGTAACATCTGCCGGATACAGCATAGCAAAGAGCCCCGTGCACAAACACCTCAAGGGAGAGATCCGCCGGGCACTCCGCCGCCATCCCGCGGATTTCGTCAATGCTCAATTCCCGGGGCAGAACCACGCGTGTAACCCCCGGCAGACTGCCGGCAATCTGCAATGCCCCGGGAAAACTCAAATTGGCGAGGGTGGAGAGATGGATCTCCCCCCTGTAGCCGACCTGCCGGGCCAGAACCAAAAGCGCCGCATCCTGGATGATCAGGCCGTCAGGCCGCGCATGGCGGTTGAGCTGATCCAGAAGCCTGCCCGCCTCATCGAGTTCATCGGATTTTACCAGGGAGTTGATGGCGACATATACGGCGGTATCCCGCTCGTGGGCCAGGCCTGTCAAGGCGGCCAGCTCCTGGATGGAAAAGTTCTCCGCAGCCATCCGGGCGGAGAACTGTTTCAGGCCGCAATACACCGCATCTGCCCCTGCGGCAAGAGCGGCCAAAAACGCCGCGCGGCTGCCCGCCGGCGCCAGGATTTCCGGTCCGGCGGTGCTGCCGCGGGCGGCTGTCTGGGGGGAATTATCGTTCATAGGCACGCGGGCCTCGTTTAATTTATTTAAATAATTGATTATCTTCTTGCTCCAAAGGAGCTAGGATGATATAGATTTGCATCTGGAAAATCAATGCCAATTTTTGAATTGCAGATTCGTACCCCTGTACGCCGGTATGGAAGACAACCATAGCCCGGCATTCCGGGACGGGAAAGGACATCCAATGAAGATTGCGATCAGCGGCAAGGGAGGCGTGGGCAAAACCACATTTGCAGCAATGATGATCCGGGCGCTCAGTGAACGCAACAAAAAGGTGCTGGCCATAGATGCGGACCCGGACGCCAACCTGGCCTCCGCGGTGGGAATCGCCGATGCGGAATCCATCACCCCGATAGCCGAAATGAAAGACCTGGTATTTGAGCGGACAGAGGCCAAACCAGGCACCATCGGCGGGTTTTTCAAGCTCAATCCCAAGGTGGACGATCTGCCGGATGCGCTCTCCGCCAGCATGGACAACATCAAACTCATGCGCCTGGGTGGTGTAAAAAAAGGGGGGTCCGGCTGCATCTGCCCGGAAAGCACGCTTTTAAAAGCCCTTATCACACATATTGTACTGGCGCGCGACGAGTTGGTCGTCATGGACATGGAAGCCGGGATCGAGCATCTCGGCCGCGCCACCGCCCAGGCGGTGGACCGGCTGGTGGTGGTTGTGGAGCCCGGCCGCCGCAGCATTGACACGGCAGAGCATATCCGGACCCTGGCCGGGGAAATCGGGCTGAACACGATTTCCCTGGTTGGCAACAAAATCCGCAGCCAAAAGGATGAACAGTATCTGCAGCAGTATTTGAGCGACTTTGACTTCCTGGGGTTTCTGCCCTATGACGACGCACTGATTGAAGCGGACTTAAACGGGATCTCCCCTTATGACACGGAATCCGAAACCAAAAACAAGATATTGGATATTATAAAAAAATTTGATGACTGAAACCAAACGACGTCCACCGCGCAAACCGTATAAGAAGAAAAAAGCCGCACAAAAAAAATTAAAGCCCGGGGCGGACGAGAGGCTGAAAAAAATTTTTGCCGACATCGGCGTACCTGATCAAAAGCCCTTCCAGCCGGATCCGTTTCAGGAGCAGGCCATTGAGGCCATAAATTATGGGGACTGCCTGGTAACTGCGCCCACAGGAGCAGGCAAAACATGGATTGCGGAGCAGGCCATTCGGCAAACTTTGAAAAACCAGGGAAGAGCCTGGTATGCGTCTCCGCTCAAAGCGCTGACCAATTCCAAGTACAATGAATTTGCCGAAATATTTGGAGCCGACAATATCGGCATCCTCACCGGCGACCGCAAGGAAAACCCCAATGCCCCGCTGATTGTCGGGACCACGGAAATCCTGCGCAATCAGCTCTATGATGCCATGCACCGGGGCGAGGACATTGACACCGAGTTTGTCATTCTGGACGAGGCCCATTATCTGGGAGATGAGGACCGGGGCGTGGTGTGGGAAGAGACCATGATCTATATGCCCGTGCGGATTCCCATGCTGCTTCTGTCGGCGACAATCGGAAACGCCGAAAGGATTGCCGGCTGGCTGGAATCCATTCGCGGCAGAACATGCCGCGTGGTTGCGGAGACCAAGCGGCCGGTGCCCCTGTACCCGATTTTCATGCATCCTTCCGGTACACTGTTTCCGCTGCTCTCGGGTCAGAAATCGAAAAAAAGCAACCTCCTGCTGTATAAAAAAGTCCTTAAATACTTAAACAACAAGCAGGCCCCGCAGTTCGGGCAGTTCCATCAACTACCGAAAATGGGGGAAATCCTGCGGGTACTGCACAAATACCAGCTGCTGCCGGCCATCTTCTTTTTAAAATCCCGTGCGGACTGCGACAATGCGCTGCTTCTATGCTCCGATACGGCCGTAAATGATGACCCGGAGCGCAAAGACAGGCGATGCCGGCGCATAGATGAACTCATTGCACACAGCCCGCACATTGCCGACCACAAGCAAATGAAGCACTTGCGATATGGCGGAGTGGCAGCCCATCACAGCGGGCAGCTCCCCGCCTGGAAGCTGTTGATCGAAACCCTTATGACCGAAGGCCTCCTGGATGCCGTATTTGCCACATCTACAGTGGCCGCCGGGGTCAACTTCCCGGCCCGCACCATCCTGTTCATGAACTCGGACCGGTTCAACGGCCGCGAATTTGTGGCCCTGAACCCCACGGAGTTCCACCAGATGACGGGACGCGCCGGCCGCCGCGGCATGGACAATATCGGGTTTGCCGTTCTGCTTCCGGCGAAATTCATGGACACCCGGCTGATGGCCCGGCTTTTTCACGCCCAGGCCTCCGATGTCTACAGCCAGATCAAGATCAACTTCTCCATGGTCCTGAACCTCCTGCTCTCGCACACGCCGGAGGAAGCAAAGGTGCTGCTGGACAAGTCCTTTGCCACCTACCTGCTCAGCAGCCGCGGCCGGAAGAAAAAATTCAAACAAATCTTCGGCAGCGATCCGGACAGCCTTTGGAAGGAATTTCTCCGACACCTTGACTTTTTAAAAGAAAAAGAATACGTTACAGAAGATGCCCGCTTGACGGAAAAAGGCCGGTGGGCCTCGCAGTTGCGGATCGATCATCCCCTGATGGTAGCCGAAGGCTTCCGCCTGGGCCTGTTTCCAAGCACGGACCCCGCGGTCCTTGCCGGCATAATGGCGGCATTTGTCAATGAGCGGGAAACCGATGATGATGCGATACCGCACGAAGATATTCCCAAGTCCCTGTGGAAGCAATTCGAACAGGTGAACAAAGGCCTGCACCCGTTTTCCATTGAGATGCTGCGCAAGGGTTTTGATGCCCCGGACCTGTATTTTCTGCCGGCCCTGACCCTTTATTTATGGGCAAGGGGGGTGCCGTGGGAGAAAGTGCTCGAGACCTCCGGCATGGCTGAAGGCGACCAGGCTATGCTGATTCTGCGGACCGCGGACAATCTCCGCCATATTCGCAATATCGGCCATGTTTTTCCAGAAGCTGCAGAAACGGCGATCAATGCCATTGACTTGATATTGCGAGACCCTGTAACCGCAAGCCATGAGCTGTAGCGCCCGGACATGGAAATCATCCACAACTTCTACTTTATTCTCAGCGTACTGCTTTCGCTGACGACGGCCGGCCATGCCCTGCTGCACAAACAGACCCCCTCCTCCGCGCTCGGCTGGATTGCCGTCTGCCTGATTTTTCCGATTGTAGGCGCCCTGCTCTATTTTCTTTTCGGCATCAACCGGGTAGAGACGAGGGCCAGGAAGCTGGAGAGCAAGAGCGAGAGCTTCTCCGCCCATACCCGGCAGGACTACGAGGAAGCGGCCGCCGGGGTTTCCCTTGCGGCCTCGGAATTGAGGCTGCCCCGATCCTACGCGCAGATCGCCCGTATATCCGATAAAGTCACCCGCCTTCCCCTGGTGGACGGCAACCGCGTGGACCTGCTGCCCGGCGGGGAAACCGCTTACCCGGAAATGCTGGAGAGCATCGAGCAGGCCGAGCATTACGTATTTCTTACCACCTATATATTTGAGAGCAATAACAGCGGACGCCAGTTTATTGACGCCCTTACCCGGGCCGTGCGGCGCGGCCTGGATGTGCGGGTGCTGATTGACGGAGTGGGCGAATACTACTATTTCCCAAGGGCCGGCACCCTGTTGAAAAAAAACGGCGTCCGGGTTGCCCGCTTCATTCCCCCGCGGCTTTTTCCGCCCAATCTGCATA
>CAZWNV010000096.1:0-11569 GCA_964635265.1 uncultured Desulfobacteraceae bacterium | reverse complement strand
AGAGCCACATGATCTCCGACCCCCTGACCCTGGAGTTGGCCGAGACCCGGGAGTCTGCTGTGATGGTCGGTGTGGAGGAAAAAGGCTTTTACGGTTCGGTTTACCTGTTCAACGGCGATGCGGATGAATTCGATGAAGACAGCCATGTCGACAACTATGGCGGCCAGGCCGGTTTTGCCATGGAAACCGAGGCCTTTAATCTGGATATCGGCGGCAGCTATATCAATAACATCAGCGATGCGGACGCCTGGGAGGGCCTTTTTGATGATATTGGGGATGAGAAGGACGCCGGGGTTGAACTCGATGATTATGTCGGGGGGCTCGGCGCCCATGCCATCATGAGCACGGGGCCGTTTGTGTTCATCGGCGAATATATCACCGCCCTGGATGAGGCCGAGTTTGTAAACAAAGAGGATGGAACCGTCCTTGATACAGTAGCGGAAATTGCCGTATGGAACGCAGAACTCGGCTATTCTTTTGATGTTGCCGGAAAGCCAGCTACCGCGGCCTTGGCGTACCAGGGAAGTGATGACGCGGGCGATTTCCTGCCTGAAACCCGTTTGATGGGCTCCATCGGTGTTGAAATCTATGAAGCCACGAGCCTTGCCCTTGAATATTTTCATGACGAATATGAAAACGATGATGAAGCCGACGTGGTCACCGCCCAGCTGGCGGTTGCCTTCTAAGTAACTTTTATGCAGATGATATCGGGGGAATCCGGTTGCCTCGCTCCCCAAAATTCCCTGAATGTCGCTCGGAAACCGCCTTCCCCCGATATCATGAACTTAGTCCCTAAGTGCCTAAGTGCCTAAGTCCCTTCAGCCGGCCCTGGAAGTTACTGACAGGCTCGGTTCCGGGCTGCGGCCGGGGGGTACTTGTAAGGAACATGCGGCTATGTCCTTTATTTTGGCCATACCCGGTGTTTGCCCAAGAGGCCATTGGCGTGCCTTGTTGATAGCTCTTGGCGAAGCGCAGCCAAAGCGAGCTGTTGTCTGAGCCCGAAAGGGCGAGTTCACAGCGAGCTGGCGGAGCAAGCGCTAGAGATAGCACAAGGCGCGACAGGCCTCGGGGCAAATAGCGGGGATGGCCTTATAAGAAATAGATCATAGCTTTCCGTTACTTTCTGCAGAAGTGCTGCCGCAGCGGAATAAACCGCTTTTTCCGAAGCCGTCAATAGAAGCTTGCGCATATCCGTATCGGCGGCGGTCTGCATCCGTGCTGCTGTCTGGGGCGGGACGGCTTTTCCGGGTTTGCTTGTCAGCCCATAATCGGCTATTGTCTGTAAAGCAGAAAAACCGTCCCGCCCTCCCGGATTGTGGGCGGGCAGCCCCCAGGGAAAGGAAAGGAGGCCCGGCTTGGACTCCAACCGGCCATACCCGGAAAAAAGCGCTTCGCCTGCGGAGGCCGTCAAAAATATCGGGATCGGCAGCAGTGTTTTTATCGGCACCGGCTGCGGGGAGCCGCAGCAGTTGATCCGGGCCATGGTGGCGGATCCCGGCATACAGGATGTGTTTGTCTACCAGATGCTCTCCTCCACGCTGGCCGACTATGTGAATGAGCCCGGTTTTGCCGAGCGTTTCTCCCTTAAGCTTTTTTTTATCAGCCCGTATATGCGGCAGGCGGCATTTGAAGGAAAAATCGACTACCTGCCGGTCTACCTCTCGCAGATTCCGGAGCTTTTTTCCTCGCGCCAGGTAACCCTGGATGTGGCCCTGGTGCAGGTCAGCCCGCCGGATGCGTATGGTTTCTGCTGTCTTGGCATTTCCGTGGACATTACCCTGGCCGGGCTCCGGGCGGCACGGACGGTGATCGCCCAGGTCAATCCGAATATGCCCAAAACCTGGGGGGACAGCCATATCCACGTGGATGATATAGACTGCCTGGTCTATTACGAAGAGCCGCTGGTGGAATTTCTGCCGGCTGTCAAAAACCAGGAGGTGGTGGAGCGGATTGCCCATTACGTGAACCAGCTGGTGGATGACGAGGCTACCCTGCAGGTGGGCTTCGGTCATCTGCCGGACGCGATACTGCCCTATCTCCGCGGCAAACGGGATCTGGGCCTCCATACGCAGGTGATCACGGACGGCATGCTTCCGCTGCTCCGGGAGAAGGTGATTACCAATAAGAAAAAGACCCTGCTGCCAAACCGCATCGTCACTTCGCTCTGCATGGGATCGGAGGAACTCTATCAGTATGTGGACGACAATCCGCTTTTCTATTTCCGCTCCTCGGAGTATGTCAGCGATCCCAATGTGATTGCCAGAAACGACAATCTGATCTCGCTCAGCTCGGCCCTGGAGGTGGATCTGACCGGGCAGGCCTGTTCGGATTCCAAGGGATACCTTTTCTATAGCGGCATCGGCGACCAGGTGGATTTCACCCGGGGCAGCAAGATGAGCCGGGGCGGCTTCTCCATTATTGCCTTGCCTTCCACTGCAGAGAACGGAAAATTCTCGCGGATCGTCTCCCATCTCAGTGAAGGTGCCGGGATTGCTACCATTCGGGGGGATGTCGACATCGTTGTCACGGAGTACGGAATTGCTGAACTCCACGGCAAAGGCATTTATCAGCGTGTGATGGAGCTGGCCCAGATCGCGCATCCGGCATTCCGGGAGACGCTGATAAAGGAGGCCAAGAAGCGCCGTTACATTTTTGCCGATCAGGTTCCGCCGAGCCGGAAGGATCTTATATTCCTGGAGAACTACAAGTCTTCCATGGATCTGGCCAATGGAAAGACTGTGGTGTTCCGGCCGCTTTTGTCTTCCGATGAATTCGAGGTTCGCAATTTTCTGTATTCGCTGCGTGACCAGAGCGTGTATTACCGTTTTTTCCAGCCCAAGCGGGTCTTTAAGCGGGAAATGCTGCAGAAGCAATGGGCCGCGGTGGATTACAGGAAAAACATGAGCATCGTGGGCCTTGCCCAAAGGGGCAAACACAAGGAGATCATCGCCATTGCCTCCTATTACGGCGAAGGCGATTCCGATCACGCGGAAGTTGCATTTCTGGTGAAGGAAGAATACCAGGGCATGGGGGTTGCCGGTTCCCTGCTGGAGATCCTCGAAAAAATTGCCAAAGAAAACCGCTACACGGCTTTTACCGCTACCGTGATGCGTGAGAATACCGCCATGCTGCGGGTTTTTCAAAAAAGATACCCCAATGCCGAGCTCTGTACTTATGGCCGGGAGATAGAACTCTGCATGCCCTTTTGAGTTTCAGGCATCACCAATTCCCCGGTTATTGCCGCGCCCTTATATTGCAAACGGGATTTTCATTGTTATTTTATGGATAATCCCTTGCTTGCCGGCTGATGATGTGATGTGAACGAACGCCTTCCGTTTCTGCTTCTGAAAGCGTGTTTTCCAATCCGTGCAGCGAGGCATCCTGACCCAAAGCCGGCTGGATGCCTTTTTTGGTCGCCGGCGGGCAGCGGAAAACTGTTTTGGAGGTGCATAGATAATGCATACGGATTATACCAGTGATTATACGGAAGAATTCCGCCTTTCCGGCAGTGAGCCGGGCGATACCGGCGAAGATGAGTTCTCGGAAATGAGCCAGGAAGATCTCATGGCCCTGTATGAAGAGACCTTCAGGGGTTTTGAGGCCGGCGAAATCGTGGAGGGCCGCGTGGTGGAGATAGAGGATGAGCGCGTACTCATCGATATTGGATATAAGGCCGAAGGCGAAGTGGACCGCTCCGAGTTCCTCGATGCAGACGGGAGTTTCCACCTGTCGGTAGGCGATACAGTCGAGGTTCTGCTGGTACAAAAGGATGAAGACGGCTACCCGGTGCTGTCGCGGAAAAACGTCGAGACGGCAAGGCGTTTAAACGAGCTTGCGGAAAAATACGAGGCCGGCGAGCCGGTTTCCGGCCGGATCGTTTCCCAGAAAAAAGGCGGCTTTATAGTGGATATGGGAGCGCTCAGGGCTTTTCTGCCCGCATCGCAGCTGGATGTGGGCCGTATCAGCGATTTCAGTGCCTGGGTGGATACTGAGCAGCAGTTTCTGATTCTGCAGTTTGACAAAAAAAATCAAAATATCGTGCTCTCCCGGCGGGCCCTCGTGGAACAAGAGCGCCAGCGCAGAAAGGAAGAGGCGCTCGAGCGGCTCAGTCCCGGCGACGTGGTGGAAGGCACGATCAGCAATATTACTGATTACGGTCTGTTCGTGGACCTGGGCGGCATTGTGGGCCTGGTGCATGTCAGCAACCTGTCCTGGACCCAGGTGAAGCATCCGGCCAGCCTGTACGAAACCGGTGAAACCATAACGGTCCAGGTGCTCGATATTGACAGGCAGAATCAAAAGGTGACCCTCGGCGTCAAACAACTGATTCCCAATCCTTGGGACGACCTGCACGAGCGCTATCCCGTGGGGTCGGTGATTGCCGGCAGTATCAAGAAGATCAAGGATTTCGGTGTCTTTGTGGCCATCGAGGAGGGCATTAACGGCCTTGTTCATGTTTCGGACCTCTCCTGGGATCAGGAGGTCAAAAAGCCCTCGCAGCACTATAAAAAAGGCGAGACCGTGCAGGCCAAGATTCTCGATATTGACAGGGAGAATCAGCGGGTCCGGCTGGGGATCAAGCAGCTCCACCCCCACCCCTGGCAGGAACTCGCCCAGCGGTATCTCCCGGGTGCCTGGGTGTCCGGAACAGTTTCCAGCGTTGCCAGTTTCGGTTTGTTCGTGGAAATCGAGGAGGGTGTACAGGGGCTGGTTCACGTCTCCGAGGTACCGGCCGAGAAGGGCCGCGACCCCCTGGAGAATTTTGCGCCCGGTCAAACCATCAATGCCCGGGTGCTCGAGGTGCTGCCGGAGGAGAAACGGATCCGGCTCACACTCAAGCCGGGGCCCGAGGATTCCGGCGAACTGGGCCGGCAGCTACAGCAGCAGATGCAGGCCCATGCTTCGGAAAAAAATGCCTGAAAGGCGAAAAACAGGAACAGGCAGAAGGCCGCACCGCTACGGGCGAGTGCGGCCTCTGCATTCAATGCCGGCAGCAGCTCTGCCAGCCGGGTGATCATCCATCCTTTCTTTTTTCTTTTCCCCGTTCTCCTGAATTTCATGGTTTTTTTGTATAAATGGGCAATAGCTGCCCCTTCATGCAGAGCCGCTGCAGAGAAGACCCATTTTGCAAGGCTGTGCAAGGGGGTAGTGCGGCCTGGAAAACACTGAAATTCCTGCATTGCAGCTTGGTAAAGATCTGCCGGCGGTAGAAGGGAAGTTTTTGTTATCTACACGGGAAACTTCGAATTGTTTCGTTTTTCGGATTTTTTCGGATTTTTTCTGGCATTTTTGTTCTTTTTGTTCCCGCAAGGGGGGTGCCGGGGCCAAAAAATTTGTGAGAATATGCCCGTTTTTTTCTTGACAGAATATTTATTTCAGGCATAAGTTTGAATTATCGAAGAAAAATTGGAATACTTTTCCGATAGAAATATTCATCCGGAATTTCCGGAATTTCCGGAATTACGGTTTGTATAGCCGCACATGGAGAACGCGAGAATCGTACTGCGCCATTATAAAATCTGCCGGAACCGATACCATGGGAACCGGCTCCGGTTTTCTGATTCGATGAAATCGCAAAAAGTCTGATTTCCGCCTGCTTTTCCGGGCGCTGCAAAATGTCAGGGACGCAGCCCCGGGCGGTAGAAAGCACTTTTTGCAAAGCCGTGCACTTTATCAGGCACGAGTTGTGGCAAGGACTGGGAAGCTGCAGGAGAAAGGCCTTTGCGGCATGGATTGCCGCAAGGGAGCATCTGCTTCGCCGGCATTGGCCGGATGCCCCGGCCCGACGGCAGGCCTTGGCGCCATAACTGAGCAGTGGATAAAGGACCCTGATGGCAGAAGCGTTCTTCCAGAATGAGTCGGCATGGTCGTATCCTTTGCGGCCACCGCGTGCTGACACCTCACCACCGGCACATGCCTCCTGGTGTATCCAGAGATCCTGTTCGCTGCCCATTCTTTTCTGCAGGACTGCGCCCCCTGGTGTCACGCGGACTGCGTGCTTTGCAGGGCCTGCTGTTTTGTTTGCGGTGCCCAGTTGATACCCCGGGCAATCGGGGGATCCCATAAACGGGGGAAAACAGCAGCCGGTTTTCTTGTGCATGCGAGGTCTATGGTTTCCCGAGCCAGGCCGCCCTCTCCGGGAGTCCGCGGAGGGTCTCAGGTCTGCCCCGGGGAAGCCTTTATGCAAAAAAACCTTGAAATGAAGGAAAGGAGGGGGTGATGAAATGAAGAAATTTTTATGTTCAGCATTTTTATGTTCAGCATGCGGTGCTGTCGTGCTCATTTTGTTGTTTGCCGGATGCGTCTCCGATGACGTGTCCCGGAAGGCGGCCAAGGTCCCGACGATTCCGGATTCGAGTTATGTCGGAAGTCAGTCCTGCTTTGGGTGTCACTACGAAATGGAGAGCAGTTTCGCCAAAACCATCCATGGCCGGATTGCCGACTTTGAAGTGGTGGATTCGGAAATGGGCTGTGAATCCTGTCATGGCCCCGGAAGTGAGCATGCGGCATGCGGAGATCCCAAGCTGATCATCAGTTTCGGCGATATTTCCAAAGGCCAGGCAGCGGCAGTCTGCCTGCAGTGCCATACCTCCGGGAAACTCATGGACTGGCAGGGCAGCGGGCATGCGCTGGGCGATGTTGCCTGTACAGACTGCCACAAAGCCCATTCCTCAAAAGACAGGCTTTTGGTCCAGCAGCAGCCGGATCTTTGTTACGACTGCCACCAGCGGATCCGGGCCAAAACATTCTACCCCTCCCATCATCCCATTCAGGAGGGAAAGATGGGATGCAGCGAGTGTCACCAGCCCCATGGCGGCTTTGCGGGCAACCTCAAGACCGAAGAGCGGGTAAACGACCTGTGCCTGGATTGTCACGCCGCGAAACAGGGGCCTTTTATCTTTGAACATGCGCCCGTTGTAGAGGACTGCACCATCTGTCACCGGGCCCACGGCACCGTGGCGAACAACCTCCTGGTACAGAATGAGCCGTTCTTGTGCCTGCAGTGCCACCAGTTTCATTTCCATCCGGGCAAAGTCAGCAGCGTGGGCGAAAGCACGGATGTGTACGGAAGACCGGTGGATTCATGCAAAGAGGGGATGACGATGTCCTATACAACCAAGTGCACGCAGTGTCATACCCGGGTCCATGGCTCGGACCTGCCTTCCCAGTCCGTGCCCGGTCAGGGGGAAGCCCTGACGCGATAGCGCTTTGGATATGAATTGCCATCAAGGCTAACCCAGAAAAAAAGGGGCTTTACTATGATTGTCAGAAAAATACTCGCTCCAATAATGATCGTACTTTTGATTGTGTGCGGGCTATCCTTTTATGTCTGGGCCGGAGATGGGGAAGAGACGGATTATGATATCGAGCTGGGCGTCGGCTACCATTTTACCGATTATGATGATTATCCCGGCAAGGTAGGCGAATACGACGTGCTCGATCATGACTCCACAGGCCCGGATATGAGTGTTTCCGGAAGCGTCCGCAAGGAGGATCTGTACCTGGATTATTCCGGCCGGTATCACAATGACGATGATTATGAAGGCCATATCAGCGGGGATTATAAACGGATTTTCGAAGAGGACTTCAGCTACAGCAGTTTTGAGCACTGGCTGGACCATGACGACATGGACAATCTCTGCGGAAAAACAGGCGGGGTGGTGGTCAACCACGAGGATTTCAACGCCGGCGACGACTATATTATCCGGCGCTGGGAGGAGAAAAGCGAGACCACCTTCCACCTTCCGTTCAGTCCCGGTACGGATGTCCATTTTAACTACCGCAGGCAGAAACGGGAAGGGCACCGGCAGGCCATGACCATGAGCCACTGCGGAGCCTGCCACGTGACAAGCCATTCCCGGGAGGTTGATGAGGAAACAGAGGACTACAAGGCCGGTATCAGCAAAAAATTCGGCGCATTCACGGTGGAGTATGATTATTTTCACCGGGAGTTCGATGAACGCGGAGACGCCCCGCAAAACGCCTATGACGACCCGACACACCCGGGGGGCTTAGGCGATATCTTTGATGACCGGATTCAATACGGAGATCAGACCCTGAGCTATGATGAAGTGCCCAGCATGGAGAAAGACATGCATACCGCCCGGGTGCGCGCCGAGCTTCCGGCCAACTCGACACTTTTTGCCTCCTACGTCTATTCCAATGTCGAAAACAACGACAATGATCTGGAGACGGATTCCAACACGGCAAGCGCCCGAGTGACCAACAACTTCTTTCCCGGATTAAATCTGTCCGGCAATTTCCGCTATATGAACATCGATAACGATGACGTGTTCGTGGATGTCACGGAGCCGGAATCCGTAGCCGGTCCCAATGCAGGCTATACCTGGTACAATCACAATCCCGCTCTGGATTACAATGCCTTTGATCCGGACTATCTCCGGGAGTCGGCATTGTCCCGGGATGTGATGACCGTGGGCTTTGGAGCCCGCTACCAGCTGCTGCAGAAGACATCCGTGAAGATGGGATATGAATGGGAGGAAGTGGACCGCGATGATTACGCAGTGGAAGAGGACGGGGACACGGAGACAACCACCAACACATTTGATCTGGGTTTGTCGACCCGTCCTGTCCGGGGCGTGAAGCTGCGGCTGGCCTATAAGCTGGAGGATACGGACAATCCGTTTAATCATTTGGACGGTGCGTGTGAGGGGTCGTTCACCGCGGACAACAGGGGCGCTTTCCACGGGACCCAGTACTGGGAGCGGCAGCAGCACAGGACTGCGGATTTAAGCAATCAGCCCACACTGGCCCAGGAAATATCGGCGGACATCAACTGGGCGGCCCTGCACAACCTGTCTGTAAACGCCAATTACCGCTACACAGACGAGGAAAATGATGAAACCGAGGTGGCCGACTGGGAGCAGCGCTCCCATATGCCCTCGCTGAATATCGCCTACATGCCCCTGCCGCAGTGGAACTTTAGTTTTTCCTATATCTACGACTGGACGGAGACGGAGACCCTGGCCAATATCCCCGTTTTTGACGGGTGAGCGGGCGGTATTACATCGAGCCAGGTGTGCTCGTACTGTGAAAATTCGGAATATGAAACCGAAACCCATACTGTCATGGCGGCCGTCAACTACCGTCCCATGGAAAAACTGAATCTGACCCTGAGCGGCACGTATACCGACTCCGAATCCGGTATGGACAGATTGCAGGACTACTCCGCGCTTTGCGAAAAGCTGGCCGGAATGAGCGCCTATAACTATGACCTGAGTGCCGTGCATTCCTATTCGGAGCTCAATATTGCCCAAACCGATATTTCCCTGCAGGCAAGCTATCAACTGGACGAGAACCTCTCCCTGGGATGCGGGTTCACCTACCTGGAATATGACGATGATGAGCCGTACCTCTATGACGGCACGGGTGAGGCCTATCTGACACATTTCAGCATTTCCTACTTCCCCTGATTCCTCCCGGCCTCACAAAAAGCTGATTATACCGCGCAAGCGGTATAATCAGCTTCCAATACCTGCTGCTGCGTTTGTCCGGATGGGTCCTTTTACTCTGCCAGAAAGCGGAACGCCGGCCGGGCCGCAGGCCCATCGGAGTACTTGTCTCCGGGGAAAAACCGGACGCCCGTCTCCACCTGCCGCCCCACCAGATCCATGGAGGCGCGCTCCGGGTCGAGATCGTAGAGGTTGCCCATGATCCAGGGCCCTTCCTTGAGCTCGACAAGGACCACGATGTAGGGGGCTTCCGACCCCCGGCCCTCTGCCGGCACGTAAATGGTGGTATAGCTCCTTATCCGGCCCCTGCCCGAGAGCTCCACTATCTCCAGGTCAAAGCCCGCGCAGTGGCTGCAGCTCATCTGGGGCGGGCATGTTACGGTCTGGCACTGCCTGCATTGCAGCCCCAGGAGTTTGTTTTTCAGAAGCGCTTTATGGTAATCCTGAAAGGGGAGTTTGTATTCCATGGGATCTCCTCCTGAGAATTGTCCTGCATGTGTTTTCTAGAATCCCGCCTGCAGCACCAGGTTGCTGATGACGCCGTCTCCGCCCAGGGTGTCCACAAGCCCGATTCTGGCCCCTTCCACCTGCCGGCCTTGTTCGGCAAGGTCTCCGCGCAGTTGCCGGGCCACCTCGCAGGCTTGTGAGGCGCCGGTGGCCCCAATGGGATGTCCCTTGGCCTTGAGTCCGCCGGAGACATTGATCGGGATTCTGCCCCCGATCCGGGTCTCGCCGTTTTCCCAGAGCTCCCCGGCTTTGCCGTTTTCCGCAAAGCCCAGGTTTTCAGCGGCAATCAGGCTGGCAATGCTGAAGCAGTCGTGGAGTTCGCACAAATCCACGGCCTCCGGCCCGATGCCGGCCATGTCATAGGCCTGCCGGACCGAGACTTCCCTGGCCCGGATGCGCGGCAGGTAGGGCGCCTGTGCGCTGAGCCGGGGCGAGGAGGCCTGGCCGACACCGCTAATGTAGACCGGCTTGTCCGTCAGTTTTTTTGCTGCATCCTCCGATGCCAGAACCAGGGCGGCGGCACCGTCGGAGAAGGGGCAGCAGTCGAGCAGCCGCAGCGGCGAAGCCACCATAAAGCCCTTGCTTACCTCTTCCGCGGTTACTTCCTTGTGCTGAAACTGGGCATGCGGGTTTTTGGTTCCGTAGAAATGCGACTGCACGGACACCAGAGACATCTGCTCCCGCAGCCGCTCCATGGGGACGTTATAGGTGTCGCTGTAGAGATGGGCCAGCAGGGCAAAGAATCCGGGGAAGGTCAGTCCCGCCGGGAATTCATACTTGCTGTCGCTGCCCATGGCAAAGGTGCGGGTTGCAAGGGGGGTGCCCATTGCTGTTGCCTTTTCCGTGCCCCCGACAAGTACGATATCGTAGAATCCGGAGGCCACCCACATGAAGGCATCCCGTATGGCCAGGGTGGCTGAGGCGCAGGCCCCTTCGAAACGGGTGGCCGGGATGTGCCAGCAGCCCAGTTCGTTGGCGATATAGGACTGGATCATCCCCTGGCCTTCGCTGAAGTCTCCGAATACGTTGCCGCAGTAGAGGGCCTGGATATCACCCGGCCCTGTAGAGGCTTCCGCCATGGCTTCAGTTGCGGCCTCACAGAACAATTCAATTTCGGTTTTTTTGGCGCCCGAGGCAAAATCCGTATGCCCGGTGCCTGCAATGGCAACTTTTCGCATGCTGTTCCTCCTGGAAAAGATGTTGGCTGCTCAAGATCCGGATTTCTGTTGCGGAAAAAGGGGTGCCGGCCGGCTACCGCGGCTGCATCCGCATCGCTGAATCCAGCCGGATGGTTTCGCCGTTTAACACGGGGTTGGCAAGGATGGCTCCCACCATCCGGGCGTATTCCGCCGGGCGCCCGAAGCGGGATGGGAAGGGGAGCTGCTGCTGCAGGGACTGGCGGACATTTTCGGGCAGCGCATCAAACATGGGAGTGTCAAAAAGCCCCGGCGCAATGGTGACCACCCGGATGCCCTGGTCGGCGAACTCCCGGGCCAGGGGGAGGGTCATGCCGACGATTCCGGCCTTTGAAGCGGCGTAGGGCACCTGGCCCACCTGCCCTTCATAGGCGGCAACAGAAGCGGTGTTGA
>CAZWNV010000095.1:0-11623 GCA_964635265.1 uncultured Desulfobacteraceae bacterium | reverse complement strand
ATCCCGTCCAGGCCGATCCTTCCGGCTGTTTCAATCAATTCGGAAACATCTATCCGGCTGCAGGACGAAATTGTGGTATGGATATGCATATCGAAAACCATTGGATCAAAATGATATCATTATTTAATAAAATCAAATTTTTTGTTTCAATGTTCCAGGATGGATCTATTGAACAAAGCAATACCTCGTGTACCCATCAGGTTTCTAAGGTTTCCCCGGATCCCAGCATCAGCCTGTTTACCGATATTCGGGAATACGATCGGATTACCCGTATGGCAGGAAATGCAGACCTGGCCATGCTGGAAGCCAAAAAACATCGATTTCGCATAATCTTTGCGTAGTCTGTCAGGGATTGGTAAAGATATCCGGATCTGCGTTTGATAAAGAGGCTTTTGTGCATACTGCCCCACGGCTTGTTTTCTTGTTTACTTTGGAATCACCCTGGTCTTTGCCGGGAAAGGAGCGAAAAAGATGAAGGTTCTCGATAATTTTGAGCCCCGCATGAACAATGCGGAATTGCGAAAAGCCTTGTGCCTGAGTGCTGACAGCGGGGAGTGGGAAAGGGTACAGGCGCTTGCGGAACGGATCCTCCCGCTGGTCAAGCCCAAATGCGTCTATAAGGCTTGCTATATAGAACAAAAAAACGATGCTGCAGTAATCCTTGAGGGGGTTTGTTTTCAAAGCCGGGTGCTGCGAAAAAATCTTGAAGCGGCGGAAAAAGCTTTTCCTTTTGTGGTCACCATCGGCGATGCGCTGGAGGAAGAAGCGAAGGCCCAGAAGGATTATCTTGAACAGTACTATATGGATATAATCGCCAATGTCGTCCTCCAGGGTGTGATAAAGGATTTGCGTACTCACCTGCAGAATCAACACAAACTGAAAAAACTGTCCTACATGAGCGTGGGATCGCTTGAGGATTGGCCAATCCAGCAACAGCGGCAGCTTTTTTCCCTGCTCGGCGATGTCTATCATGCCATCGGTGTGCAGCTTGCCCCGAGCATGCTCATGCATCCCTCCAAGTCTGAATCGGGGATGTTTTTCCCCTCTGAAGTTACCTTTCTGAACTGCCAATTGTGTCCGCGGAAAGACTGCCCCTCCAGAAAAGCGGCCTTTGACAGGGAAATGGCCCGTGAATACGGCGTACTGGACAACAACTGATACATGCGGAATACAAATCCCGGTTCCCGTTTTCCTGCTTTTCCAAGCAGGATGGATTCTATTGCCACCCACAATATGTTTTGATAAAGAAGATCATGCTCGTTATTCTGATCAGTTTTGCTTTTGCTTTCGGTCTTGCCCTGTCCCGGTTCGGGCTGCCGCCCATGGTGGGATTTCTCCTGGCCGGTTTCGCCTATAACATGGTTGGTTTCGAACCTCCCCAGGGCCTGGATCTGGTTGCTGACCTTGGTATAACGATGCTGCTTTTCTCCATCGGCCTCAAGCTGGATGTCCGCGGCCTGCTTAAGCCTGAAATATGGGCCGGAGCCACTTCCCAGCTGGTCCTTACCACAATGTTCATGTGTGCGGTGTTATTTCTGGGCCAATCCTGGCTTTCCTCACCGCTATTGGAAATGGCATGGCCAAGCATGCTGATTCTGGCCTTTGCCCTGTCTTTCTCCAGCACGGTCTACGCAGTCAAGGTGCTGGAAGAAAAAGGCGATCTTACAGCCTTTTATGGACGAATCGCAATCGGCATCCTGATCATGCAGGATCTGTTTGCAGTGATTTTTCTGAGTGCCTCGGAAGGAAAACTGCCAAGCATCTGGGCTTTTGGTGTCCTGGCCCTTCTGTTTTTACGCCCTGTCCTTTTCTGGCTGATGGACAAGGCCGGTCGCGGGGAATTGTTCATCCTGTACGGATTGTTTCTTGCCCTTGGTGTTGGTGCGGAAGGCTTTTCCCTGGTTGGTCTCAAGCCGGATCTGGGCGCCCTTGTCGTGGGTGTACTGGTTGCAGGTCACTCCCGGGCCTCCGAGCTTTCCAAGGCATTGTTCGGATTCAAGGAACTGATGCTGGTCGGATTTTTTCTCTCTATCGGCATGACCGGGCTGCCGACATGGGACATGCTGGCGGCGGCCGTTCTGCTTTGTTTCATTATGTTTTGCAAAAGCGGCATCTACCATGCCATTTTCACTTTTTTCGGCATGCGCGCCCGCAGCAGCCTTTTTTCCGCTCTGACGCTTACCAACTATTCGGAATTCGGTCTGATTGTAACCGCCATCGCAGCAGAGCAGGGGCTTTTGTCCCCGGAGTGGCTCCTGGTCATGGCCATTACCGTGAGTATCAGCTTTGCGGTGTCTTCCCCGCTGGGCCTGTATTCCGAGTCTGTCTACCGGCTCATTGCCGACCGGCTGAAACGCTTCGAGCGTGCATATATTCATCCCCACGACGCACCTATTGACCTGGGCGCAGTAAAAGTGGTGGTGTTTGGTATGGGGCGGATCGGTTCCGGCGCATACGACGAACTGGAGACCTTTTTCCGGAATGCAATCTGCGGCGTGGAGCACACACCGGAGCGTGTGGATTATCATCGCGGACACGGGCGCAACGTCCTTTTGGGGGATGCCTGCGACACGGAATTCTGGCTGAAGCTGAAAAAGGATCTGGCTCTGGAACTGGTCGTTCTGGCCATGCCCAACCACCAGGGCAACATGTATGCCATCCGCCAGCTGCGGAATATGGGGTTTACCTGCCAGGTGGCGGCCATTGCCCGTTTTCCGGAAGAAATAGAGGAACTCACCGAGCTCGGGGTTTGCACAGCCTACAACATGTATGAACAAGCCGGTGCGGGCCTGGCCCAAAGAGCAGTGGAGGGATGCAGGCTGTCGGAATGACAGGGCATCAGCATAAGCCCTTATGCGGCAAGGGCTGTCCGGATCATCGGGGGGAGGGTATTGCGGCCTGCTGGTCTTCGCAGGGCATCCCGGGTGATACCAGACGGTGTTGAGGAGGCCGGGACAAGTGCACCGGCCCTTTTCCTAACGGCTTAAAAAAAGCGGTTCGAATGGTTTACCAACCCCATGTCAGCACAGGCTGGGAAAGCCTGGACACAATCATCGATCATCTGCGAAGAGGCGACAACGTTGTATGGCAGGTTGACGAGATAGACGATTACCAACGTTTGGTCACGCCCTTTGCGGAAAGCGCTGCTGCAAGGGGCGAGCGCGTCATATACATGCGGTTTGCCCGCCACGCACCGCTTCTTGAAACAGGAGAAAACGTATCTGTCTACCATTTGCCGCTGGAGAGCGGATTCGAGTCGTTTTCCGCGGAAGTCCACAGCATCATTACCCGTGAGGGACGGGGTGTCTCCTATGTGTTTGATTCGTTATCCGAGCTGCTGCATGTGTGGGCAACCGATCTGATGATCGGCGATTTTTTCTTCATCACCTGCCCCTATCTATTTGAACTCAACACCATTGCCTACTTTGCCATCCGCCGCCACCGGCATTCCTTCAAGGCAATCGCCCGCATCCGGGAAATCACGCAGGTGCTTATAGATGTCTATAAGTACCATGGCCGAATGTGCATCCATCCCATCAAGGTCAAGCACCGCTATTCCCCGACCATGTTCTTCCCCCACATCATGGAGGAAGAAAGCCTGGTGCCGGTTATCGACAGTGTGGATGCAACCCGGATGTTCTCGGATCTGACAAGAAACGAGGAGGCTTCCGCCCAGCGGCATCTGGATTATTGGGACCGCCTGTTCATCGAGGCCAAACAACTGCTGCAATCCGGAGCGCGGCCCGAAGAAAAAACGGATATGGTCGAACAGCTAAGCCGCCTCATGCTCTCCCGCAACAAACGGATTCTTTCCCTGATCCGGCGTTTTATGCGGCTTGAAGATCTCCTCCGGATCAAGGAGCGCCTCATCGGCACAGGCTTTATCGGCGGCAAATCCGTCGGCATGCTGCTTTCCCGCAAAATCCTGATGCACGATGATGCGTTTGACTGGCAGGAAGTGCTGGAACCCCATGATTCCTTTTATATCGGCTCGGATGTCTTTTATTCCTATATTGTTCAAAACGGCTGGTGGAAACTGTTTATGGCCCACAAAACCAGCGAGGGCTATTTTGCAAAAGCGGCAGAACTGAAAAACAAGATGCTTGGCGGCCTTTTCGCCGAAGAAATAACGGAAAAATTCCAGCGGATGCTCGAGTACTTCGGCCAATCCCCGATTATCGTCCGCTCCAGCAGTCTGCTGGAAGATGATTACGGCAATGCGTTTGCCGGCAAATATGACAGTTTTTTCTGCGTCAATCAGGGATCACCCGAAAAACGATACGAAGAGTTTATTACCGCGGTGCGCCAGGTCTATGCCAGCACCATGAGCAGGGATGCCCTGGCTTACAGACGCCAGAGAGGTCTCGGGGAAAGCGATGAGCAAATGGCGCTTCTTGTGCAGCGGGTCTCCGGCGCTTATCACAAGCATTACTTTTTCCCTGAACTTGCCGGCGTGGGGCTGTCCCACAATCCCTTTATCTGGCAGAAAGGCATGGACGCAAAGGCGGGGATGGTCCGTCTTGTATTGGGGCTGGGAACCCGTGCGGTCAACCGGGTGGAAAACGATTATCCCCGGATCATCGCCATGGACAACCCGCTTGTCAAACCCCTGGCCGGCATCATGGATATCCGGAAATTTTCCCAGCACCTGGTGGATCTGCTGAACCTCGAGGAAAATCAACCGGAAACCCTCCATCTCCAGGAACTGATCAAGAAGCAACTGATTGCCCGCATTGACCTGGTGGGCATCCGGGATACGGAAGCCGCCGAACAGATGCGGCGGATGGGACGCTCTGCCGGGGAGTACTGGATACTGACATTCGATCCCTTTCTTACGAAAACGCCTTTCAGCGATTTAATGGGGGGTATCCTGAAAAAGCTTGAAGCGGCCTACCAAAACCCGGTGGATATTGAATTTACGGTGAATTTTAACAGGGCCGGGGAGCTTCGCATCAATCTGCTGCAGTGCCGATCCTTTCAAACGACCGGGGATTTCGACAAAACCGCGATACCCGAAAAAATCCCCGAAGAGCAGACAATTATCCGGATTGCAGGCAATTTCATGGGGGGCAATCTCGTGCAGCCGATTTCGAAAATCATATTCATTGCCCCTCAGGCATACGCCGCGCTCTCGCCTCCGGAGAAATTCGCCGTGGCAAGGCTGGTGGGAAAGCTGAACCAGTGTTTGCAATCAAGAGGGCAGAACCCCGCCCTGCTTATGGGCCCCGGCCGGTGGGGAACCCAAAGCCCGGAAATGGGGATTCCGGTAAAATTTTCGGAAATCAACAACATTGCCGTGATTGCCGAAATCAGCCATCAGATGAGCAACATGGTTCCGGACTTGTCCTTTGGGACCCATTTTTTCCACGATCTTATCGAGACCGGCATCTTCTATATGGCGATTTATCCGGAAAATGCAGGGGTGGTGTTTAAAGCGGATTGGCTGCAATCCCTTCCCAACCGGCTCGAAAGCTTTATCCCCGCTGCGCGCCACTTGCGCGACGTTGTGACAATCGCTGATACGAGCGGATACGGGCTCATGCTGGCCTCGGATATCGCAGCCGGGCAGGTGGCCTGTTATCTGACACATCCGGCTGATGGGGGAAGCTGAAGAGGACAGGCTTGGCCTGTCCTCTTTCCACGCAATCAGACCACGCCATATGCCAGCATGGTATTGGCAACCTTGGTAAAGCCTGCGATATTGGCGCCCATCACATAATCGCCGCTGTGCCCGTAGGCCTCGGCCGCATCCAGGCAGGACTGATGAATACTTTTCATGATCAGCAGAAGCCGGCTGTCCACTTCTTCCCGCGTCCAGGACAGCTTCTGGCTGTTTTGGCTCATTTCCAGGCCGGAAGTGGCCACTCCCCCGGCATTTGCCGCTTTGCCGGGTCCGTACAGGATGTTGTTGTCCTGGAAAACTTTCACAGCGTCCGGTGAAGACGGCATGTTGGCGCCTTCGGCAACACAGATGCAGCCGTTTTTCACCAGCGCTTCCGCATTCTCGGCGTCGATTTCATTCTGGGTGGCACAGGGCAGTGCAATATCGACTTTGACCCCCTGCTCCCGGATCACATCCCATACGCTTTTGCCTTCAAAACAAACGGTCTTGTATCTGTCCGCATATTCATTGACCCTGCCGCGATGAATATTTTTCAGTTCCATCAGATAACAGCACTTGTCATTGTCAATCCCCTTTTCATCGATCACCGTGGCGCTTGAGTCGCAGGCGGAAATGGCCCGTCCCCCCATCTGATTGATTTTTTCAATGGCAAACTGGGCAACATTGCCGGCACCGCTGACCGCCACGGTCTTGCCCTTGAAATCCAGCCCCCGGGTGGCCAGCATCTCAGCGGCAAAATAGACGGTTCCATACCCGGTCGCCTCCGGCCGGATCAGGCTTCCCCCATAGTCCAGGCCTTTTCCGGTCAGAACCCCGGTGTGCTCATTTCTGATTTTTTTATAATAGCCGAACATATAGCCAATCTCGCGCGCGCCGACGCCGATATCCCCCGCCGGAACATCCGTTTCCGCTCCGATATGGCGGTATAACTCCCGCATGAAAGCCTGGCAGAACCGCATCATTTCCCCGTCAGATTTGCCCTTGGGGTCAAAATCCGATCCCCCTTTTCCGCCGCCCATGGGCAGGGTTGTCAAAGAATTCTTGAACACCTGTTCAAAGCCCAGGAATTTAATGATGCTCAAGTTGACGGATGGATGGAAACGGATACCGCCCTTGAAAGGACCGATTGCGTTGTTGAACTGTACCCGGAATCCCCTGTTGACCTGTACTTCCCCCCTATCATCCACCCAGGGCACCCGGAAAATGACCATCCGCTCCGGTTCGACAATCCTCTCATATATGCCGGCCTTAACGAATTCCGGATGTTTTTCGGCTGTTGGGGCCAGGGTTTCCAGCACCTCGATAACGGCTTGATGGAATTCATTCTGCTCAGGGTCTGTGTGCTTTACTTTCTCAATCACCTCTTCAATAACAGACATTCATGGGCCTCCTTGCTAGTTAACCGTTTATTGAAACAAAGGATACAAAAATCCTGTACCTGATGCCTTGTTAAGCAGGGAATCGCCGGGGCAAATGCTGTCGGCGCGCCAGCGCTCAAGGATGCGGGCTAATCTTTTACAATATAGATCCGGCCTTTCCGGACTGCCGGAGATCGCACCATTTCCTGATTTCTTCTGAAATAGTGCACCTCGTATCGAGCAACGCCGTCATACCCGGAGAACTCCTCCGTCAGTTCGGACAGGCTGTCAAAACCGCTGCCGAAAAGCGGCAGTTTGGAAAAATAGGGCCGTTCATGGCGGAAATCGGTAAGCACTGCAAAATGGAGGGGAAACAGGGGATCTCCGATAACGAGCAGATACTTTTCAGCGGATTGCGTAATGAGGTAATCCCATGGCACCTCTTCTACGGGCACGCGCGTAAAATCCTCCCGCAGAATCGCGGCCGCCTCCTGCCCGTCCACGTCCTGAAAAGACATCAGGTCCGGGCATTCAAAATAGCCGATGGTATAAAGGGCAATGCTGAAACTGCTGATCTGTTCATAAACCGGATCCTCTCTCTCACACATCATCATGATCTCTTTTATTCTCTCGCATACCAGAAGCCCTTCCTCGCTCATGTCAGCCCCGTTTGCCACAAGGTCCCGGCCGCCGAAGCCGGAAATATCGTTTCCATGATTCCTAAACATGAGATTTCCCCCCGTTTTTCAATACAATGGAAAAGGCCGGTCAAAACAAAGCCTTCGTTTGGCGCCGGCATACCCAACGGTCTGCCGGCATATCACTGGCTATTTTGCAGGGAGTGTGCCGTACGGGAGCAGGTTTGGGCATTTTTTCCCAATTAGTTGGAATAAAATGAAAAATTTTTATTCCGGCAAAGTTGTACAGCGCGGCCGGGGCCTGGTTCGTGGTGGGAATAAACACAGGCAAAAACCCCGGAGAGGGATAAAATAAACGGAAGCATGCCCGGTTTCAGCGGTCAGAGGGGATTTCGAAGGGGTGTTCATAAATTAAACACCCATGATGGAATTTGATCAAAACATATGATCAGTCACCGGAGGGATCCGTTTTCAGGTCCGGCTCCGCATCCGGCGATTGCTTATCGGACTGTCTTTTTAACCGATGCCGCAGCGTGTTGCGGCTGATTCCAAGCATTTTTGCGGCCTGAACCTGATTGTTACCGCATTCTTCAAGCGCTTTGCTGATGAGCGTTTCTTCCACCATTTCAATGATATTGGCATAGGCGTCCTCTACCGAAAGGCGAAGAATTTCCGGAACAATCTCTTCGAGTTTGTTCCTCAGGCCTGCGATCAGCTGCTCCCTGCGCCCTGCGGAAGCAGGGCATGCCTGGGCCTGCTGCGGTATCATCAAGTTGCCCTCGGCAACCACGTCGCCGGTGCTGAGTAAAACAGCGCGCCGGATGCAGTTTTCCAGCTCACGGACATTTCCCGGCCAGGAATAGGCAAGAAGCTTGTTCATCGCTGCCTCGGCCATATAACAAACCGGCCGTTCATATTCTGATGCGAACCGCCGCAAAAAATAATTCACCAGCTCCGGGATATCCTCGCTGCGCTCCATGAGCGGCGGCAGATGAAAAGAGATGACATTCAAACGCCAATACAGGTCTTTTCTGAATGTACCGGCCTCCACCGCCTTTTCCAGCTCCTTGTTGGTGGCCGCGATAATCCGGACATCGACTTCGACAGTCCGGGTGGAGCCCAGTCTTTCGATTTCGTTTTCCTGCAGCACACGCAGCAGCTTGCTCTGCAATGCGGTGGGCATCTCCCCGATTTCATCCAGCAGCAGGGTGCCGCCGTGGCATCTTTCGATTTTTCCGATATAAGTCCTGTCCGCTCCGGTAAAAGCGCCCCTTTCATGTCCAAAGAGTTCGCTCTCAAAAAGCGATTCCGGTATAGCGGCGCAATTGACCGCCATAAAAGGCTTATCGTTGCGGCGGCTGTGGTGATAGACGGCCTTTGCCACCAGTTCCTTGCCGGTCCCGCTCTCCCCCGTGATCAGGACCGGCACGTCCTTTTCCGCGACCTGGCCGATCAGTTTATAAATTTCCTGCATTTTCCTGCTGTTGCCGATAATCTGCAGCGTGTTTGCCGGTGCGGATTCTTCAGACGGCTCCGCTGCTGCCGGCAGCCGGACGACTTCCTTCATCTGGCGGTTCACCTGGAGGGCTTCGTTGACAATTCGGCTTAAGTCTCTGCGTTCAAAAGGCTTGACAAGATAATCATAGGCGCCCCGCTTCATGGCTTCGATCGCCAGTTCCGTTGTACCGTAGGCGGTCATGAGAATAACGGGCGTTTTTACCTCCACGTCCTTGATTGCACTCAGCGTATCCAGGCCGTTTAGCTCCGGCATCTTGTAGTCCAGCAGAATCAGGTCGAAGCTTTCCCCGCCGATTTTTTCGATGGCACACGGTCCGTCTGCACAGGCCGTAACCGCATACCCTTTTCGCTCGAAAAAACGGCTTAAAAAATGGATAAGCCCTTCGTCATCATCAATCAGCAGGATTTTTTCCATCGTCATCACATAATGGTTGATCAGGGTTTAACGGCAAATAGACAGAGAATGTGGTGCCGTGTTGGACGCGGCTTTGTACCCGTATGACACCGCCATGGTTTTGAATCGTATGAAACACGAGCGGCAGGCCCAGGCCGGTGCCGGAGGCCTTGGTCGTAAAAAACGGCTCAAACAGATTGTCTATTTGTTCTTCTGTAATGCCGTGGCCGGTATCAGAGATATCGATCCGCAGGCAGCCGGCTGTTGCCTCACTCAAGGCGAAACTGTCGACTACCGCTTTTATTGACAGGCAGCCGCCGGATTCCATCGCCTCCAGCGCGTTGACGAACAGGTTGACCAGGGCCTCCGCCAAAAGCTTTCTGTCCCCGTGGACCGGCGGAAGCTGCTCGTCCATATGGGTATCCAGGCTGCATTCCTGGCGTTTGATCATCGGTCGTACCATGATCAACACATCCTCGACCAGCTCTGCAAGCGAGATTTCAGAAAAAACGAGATCCTGGGGTTTCGTGAAGTCCAGAAAACGATTGATGGTGGCCTCAATCCGGCTGATCTGCTCCATGGCAATCTGGAAGTCTTCCGCATCCTCCGGCGAGATCTCCATTTCCGCCTCCATTGACTCCATGAAGAGCTTCAGCGATGTCAAGGGCGTTCGTATCTCGTGGGCGACAGCCGCTCCCATCCTTCCGATTGCCGCGAATTTCTCCGAGCGCTCGGCAATCAATTTGGTTTTCTTTAAGATCAGATCCGTCTCCTTGAGCTCGGCATCCTTTAAATCCACCTTTTGCTCAAGACGGCTCTGGCGCTCTTGAAGCTTTGCGGTCATATCCTGAAATGCCCGGTACAGCATTCCGATTTCATCGCTGCGATGAATCGGAACCATGGCCCTGTCAAATTCCGCTTCCCCGATAATGCCCGCGTACCGGCTCAGATTATGGATCGGGCGGATAATATGATAGGAAATCATCCAGGTCAGCATCAATGCACAGCCAATAAACAACAAAAGCGTCAAAAAGACAATGCGTTTCAGGGTTTCCGCGCTCTGGAAGGCTTCCTTCCGGTCCTGCTCAACCACGATATACCAGTCTGTTCCGGCAACCTTCATGGAGGTGCCCAGAACCTCGATTCCCCGGTAATCCAGGTACGGCTTGCCCGGATCGCGCTTTTCAAATATGTTTCTAAAGCTCTCCGACTGGGAAATGTTCTCCGTCAGAATCCGGTGCGGCTCCTTGTGCGCCAGGAACCGGCCATCCTTATCCACCAGGTAGCATTCTCCCGTATCCCCCAGCGATACATTCAGTATGTGGACAATGATCTTGTTTGTGCCGACACTGCCGTAGACGGTACCGGCCAGGTCACCGGAGCTCCCTGAAACCGGGGCAGCAATAAAAAATGTGGATTCATTGGCTTCGGGCGCATACGTAATGCTGGACATATAGAGGCGATTCCTGGGGATATAGGAATGGCTCCCCCCGGCACCCCCCGTCTTCCCCCGCCCGCTGGTGCTGCAGACAAGGTTCCCGTTAGCGGAGACAACCGAAAGATCCTTATATACACCGTATTTTTCCTGCATGAGATCCAGGTAGGGCCGGATTGCCGCTGCATCCATTGATTGGACCAGAGATGTCCCGGCTATCACCTTCATATCCGCTTTGCGTTCATCCAGCCAACGCTCGAGAAGCGCCACCTTATCCACCGCCACGTTCTCGAGCTGCCGTACCACCATGCTGACAATCAGGTTCTCGGTGGTTTTCAGCGAAAACCACCCAATGATCATGAGCGGTATCAGCGCAAGGATAAGGAAAATAAACAGGACCTTGGCCTTTAGATTGAAAACTATTTTCCCGCTTGTCGGGCCGTAACGGCGGTTTCGTGGTTCTTGCAGCAAGGAAATCCTTTGTTTGTTTGCAGGCCTCGGGAAAGGATTCAGGGGTTCTTTTTGAATTCCACTGTATGACAAGGTTCAGCCCGGGTGTCAAGCAGCAAAAAAAAACCGACATTTCAGAGCATTACAAAAAGAGATGAGAAAATCTTGACATGCATTCTCGTTGGAGTAAGTTGAATATCTTCCGCA
>CAZWNV010000094.1:0-11655 GCA_964635265.1 uncultured Desulfobacteraceae bacterium | reverse complement strand
ACAGCATCTGCAAAATGCCGGTATATGTCAATATTGTCCTTCCGGGAGCGATGCTCGAGAAACACCAGGGCGTCCTCGATGAGATCCTTGATCTGCACGAGCTCCGCGGTGGGCTTGGAGCGGCGGGCAAAGTTGAGCAGATCCTCCACGATGGCTTTGCAGCTGCCCGCATGCTTGAGGATGGTGTTCAGATCATTGTAGCGCTGGGTGTCCGGGTTCTCATCTCTTAGCAAAAGCTGGGTGTAGCCCTGGATAATCCCGAGGGGATTGTTGATCTCGTGGGCGATTCCCGAGGAGAGCTGACCAATGGAGGCCAGCCGGTCCGCATGGGCCATCTGCTTTTCATGGCGGACGAGGGCATCCGTACGCTCCCTGACCCTGTTCTCCAGGGTTTCATTTAACTCCAGAAGTTCCGCATGGGCTGTCTGCAGTGCCTGCCGGTCGCTTGCGATCTGCTGATAGACCTTCCATATCCTGTTGAAAAACAGGGTGACCGATGCCGCAACGATCAGAAGAGCGGTATTGAGGGTGCCGCTGTAAGGCTGGAGGCCTTTCCAGGTAGGGGAGAGATCGGCCATGAAAAAAATCTGTTTCAGGATATGCCCGCCGGAGCGCGATACCGCAAATATGCCCAGGCAGCAGCTCAGCCAGAAGAGATAGGTCCAGACCACATTGTCGGGGGTTTTGCGGACCAGACGGAAGGTCTGCCGGATACAGAGCAGCGACAGGAGGATCATTACCGTGGAGCCGGCCATATCCACCAGCTGTATAGGCAGCGAGTAGACGGTCATGGCTTTTCTCCTTGCCGGTCTGCAGGGATTTGCTGGTCAACAAACAGCCTGCGGACTCCGGTATAAAGAAACAACAGGCCTGGTACGCACAGGAGATGGTCCAGCTTTAACAGATAATAGACATAGGCCAGCCAGTCGTATCCCTCAGGCGGATTCAAGTGGATCCGCCAGGGGCCGGTTCGGGTTGCTTGAATCAGGAGAAGCTGTTCATCGAGGATGTGGACGAAAAAGGCATCCAGTGACCAGAGCAGAAAAAACAGCGCTGCAAATTGTATGTGCCGCCAGCCGGTTTCCCGGACCAGTCCGCGGGAGCGCAGCCAATAAACCAGGATGGCCATGGCGACAATAAAAAATAGGTGGGAGAACTGATGCACATACAGCCCCTCCGGCGGACCATGTGCCTGCGTGGCCGCAGCAGGTCCGGCCGTGGCAGACAATAAGCCTGCCAGTAGGGTAACGAACAGGACCGGGCGTATCAGTTGCATCACGAAATTTTCAGGCCCTTTACCAGGAAGTGAGTTCATTCAACATACCTTTTGCAATTGATATGCCAGAAAACACCCATTTGTCCGGCCCCCTCTTTGCAGCGGCAAACCGGATCTCTGCATCCGGATATCCCGGAACGAATGTTTCCCCCTTTTCAAAATGCCCGTTGAAGTGGTTTTTGCCAGGCGGCCGAAAAGCCTGCCAAATTTTGGCGGCAATGTGCAAGAAAATTTTTGCACTGCCTGCTGCGCAATGCACCTGCCGCTGAAATTACGGAAAAAAACACCATTGCAGCAAATTTATTGCCCTGCAATAAATTTATTTCAGCCTACGGATTTTTTTTCGCTGCTCATCCTGTCGAAAGGCGGTGCAGCTTCGGGGCAAAATATAAATAACATGCCTATATTGATGCAAATCCTTCAATTTTTGATTGACTGGAGGGGCGCGGCGTTTCTTGGAATGGATGTTGCAACTGCGTTGTAACTTACCTGCAGGGGCCTGCTGCAATTTTTTTTTGCACCTGCAGCCCATGCGGTTAGCTTTAGTAAAGATTGAGACTCGGGATATACCTGCAAAACTTTTTACAGGAGGGATTTATGAAAAGCACAAAGCGGCCAGGCCTGATCATATCCACTTTTCTGCTGCTTCTTTTGTGGTGTTCGCCGCTTCTCGCAGCACAGGGCGTTGATGCAGAAATCAGCCAGGAAAGCTACAAGGCGGGAGAGAAAATCGTCATAACCGGTCAGGTTCCGGCTGGTGAAGAACTCTATGTATCGGTTGCTTCCCAGAGAAAATTTGCCCCGCAGCAAGCCGAGGGCGTCAATGAAATCAAGACATTCAAAGAGGCGGTCAAGAACAACGCCTTTTCCATGGATACGTCAGTGCCGGTTTTTTATTATATGCTTACCACCAGGCCCGAACAGTTCGGGCAGGTGGTCAAGAAGCGCTACGGGGGTCCCTCCTTTGTAAAAGGCATATACAGCACGACAATGTTTGAGCTCTTCCAGTGGGAGGAACTTTCCCCGGAGACCAGGAAGGTGCTGGGCCCCTTGGAAAGCAAGGCGGAGTGGGATTTTTACAAGTATAACCATGAAACCACATACGGGATCAACACGGTTACCAAGGAGCGTACTCAGGTTGGCAAGGTTACCATCTTTGCCAGAAGCGTGCTCTCGGATTACGAGAAAAACGGCCATTACTGGGATGAGGGCACCAGCATCGAACTGAACAAGGAAACCGGCGAGTTTACTGTAAGTTTTGACTCCTTCCGCCATACACCGCCGGACACAGAGTTCAACGTGCAGGTAAACGGCGCCTCCATCGGCAGTTACAGTCTGGAAGGTAACGGTTTCTGGCTCTCCATGGGCGGCCGTTACATGAATCCGCTCTGGATTATTCTCGGCGCAATCCTGGTTGGGGCGTTCTTTTCCCTTATCGGCGCCGCCGGCGGAATGCTGATGGCCGCATACCAGGTGATGGTGGTAAACACCATGGGGCCTGTGGGATTAAATGCCGCCAACGTGCTCAGGCCTTCCAATGTCGCCTTGACCCTGTTTTCTCCCCTGGGTTCTTTTTACCGCTATGCGGTAAAGGAACACCGGGTTGCCTGGCCGGTCGGCCTCTCCTTTGGGGTGGGCATCCTGATCGGCTCCATCTGGCTTGGCAAATACGTTACCCAGTTCCTCCCCATGGCCTCATACAAGGAGTGGCTCGCCGTTCTTGTCGTGCTCATGGGAATCCGGACGGTCTACGAGCTTACCCCGCGGGTGATGGAGAAGCGCAAAAACATCAAAGCCATGACCGACAAGTTTAACAAGGAGGTGCAGCGGGCCAAGGAGGAAGGCCGGGCTGCCAAGATGGGCCGGATTGAACCCGTGTCCAGCGGCCTGATCAACTACCGCTTCAAGTTCTGGGGCGAGGAATTCAAGATCAATCCGCTGCTTTTCGGCATAATCGGGCTCGGCATCGGCATCGTGTCCAGGTGCTTCGGCATCGGCGGCGGGTTTCTGCTGACGCCGATCATGACGATGATCGGGGCGCTGCCCATGTATGTGGCCGTGCCGGTTTCCCTCGTAGGGAGCAGCTTCAGCAGTATCGGCTCCTTTATCGGCTATATTATCAGCGGCTACCTGCCGGATTTCTGGATTGCTCTGGCAATTATCATCGGCGGTTTCGTGGGAGGTACAATCGGCAGCCGGATGCAGAAGCTCTTCACCGAGGTGCAGCTCAAGGTCATCCTGGCGGTTGTCCTGTTCTTCCTGTTCTTCCGCTTTTTCAAAATAGAAGTCTGGATTTAAATGCTAACCCTCCCCCCTGATCCGGAGGGTCCGGGCTTTTTGCCCGGACCCTCCGGTCAACCGGGGATTACGCAAGCTATACGATTATGGATGCACTCTGGGCCATACTGTTGCAGGCTATCCAGCATATTCAGGCGGGGATTTTTTATCTGGTCAGTCCCCTCCATGTGTTCGGGCCTGTAGTAACCATAGCCCTGATTGCCGCGCTTACTGTTTTTCTGGCACGGTTTTTCACCAGGCGCTTTAAGACGCGGCGATTCCGGGAACTGGAAGAGGAGTTTCACTACTGGTACAACATTAAGCAGGAAGCGCTGCGGCTTGGGCGCCAGGACCCGGAAAAGGCCCGGCAACTCGGGATCGATATCGATAAGGGCAAGCTCAATGAGGTCTATTACAACTATTTTTTTGAGGGCCTGTTAAACAATCTGCTGACCATGTATATCCCGATTTTTTCCATGCTGGCCTTTGTCAACTACACATACCGGCCCGAGGCTCTGGAGGCCATGTTCGGGAGCAGGCACTTGTTTGATTTTGTCTGGTTCAGCGGAAAGTCCTATTCCGTGGGGCCGGCCTTCTGGTTTGTGGCCTGCGTGCTTGCTGTCTATATCCTTGTTTTCGCATTCGGTTTGCTCCGGAAAAGACGCGGCAGAAGCGGGGGCAGCGAAGAAGGGGAGGCAGAATGCGCCGCTCCGCGGGATTCGGAAAATGCAGGCAGCAATCTGGAAAGGCGGGCAGACTATTCGGGGCTTGGTTAACAAAAAACCCGAAGCTCAGGAGAAATGAGCAGGAGAGGAAACAATGCAGGAGCAGGTATACAGTTTGTGTTTTATGTGTTCCATTCGCTGTCCCATCAAGGTGACAGTGGAGAATGGGCAGATACAGTTTATTGAAGGAAACCCGCATGTAAAGGGGATAGAGGGCAGCCTCTGCCCCAAAGGAGCGGCAGCCGCCGCCCTTGTAAACGACACCCAGCGGGTGCAGACCCCGATGATCCGGACCGGACCCAGGGGGTCCGGCAAATGGCGGCGCGCTACATGGGAGGAAGCCTATGACTATATCGCGGAGAAGCTGGGGGAGATCACCCGTGTTCATGGCGGCCGGGCTGTTGCTCTTGGAGAGCGCACCCAGTTGAGCACCCATATCAGCAAGACCTTTATGCGGGCCCTGGGATCTCCCAATCATTTCACCCATGACGCCTTGTGCAAAGGCTCCCTGAACACTGCCTGCCGTTCGCTTTTCGGTTATACGGACGGACAGATCGGATTTGATTATGCCAATACCCGGCATCTGGTTCTGTATGGGAGAAACCTGTTCGAGGCCCTGCAGGTAAAACCGGTGCGGCAGTTCAGCCAGGCCATGGAGGAGGGAGCCAAACTGACCTATATCGATCCCCGCGTGACAGTAACAGCAACCAAGGCGCATCGCTACTGGATGATTCGGCCGGGGACCGATCTCGCGCTCAATTATGCCCTGATGCATGTCATTATCAATGAAAAACTCTATGACAGCGACTATGTCGGCAAATGGGTGCACGGATTCCAGGAGCTTCAGGATTTCGTGCAGTCTTATACGCCCGAGTGGGCGGAGGCGGAGACCGGTATCAAGGCCGACGAGATTATTCATTTCGCCCGGGAGCTCAGCGGGCAGAAGCCCCGCGTCATTTTTCACTGCGGCTACCGCTGCGCCAATCATGAAAACGAAATCTATTTCCGCCGCTCCATTCTTATACTCAATGCCCTCATGGGCAGTGTGGAAAGCAAGGGAGGAGTCTTTTTCAAAAAGGGGCCCGGTGAAGTTGGCGGCAAGCCGCTGCGCAAGCTTACGGATCAGGAAGATCTGCCCAAGCCCTCTGACGTGCGTTTTGACAAGGTCGGGACCCGGGATTTCCCGCTGCCAGACCCCAATCACGGCGTGCCGCAGAGGTTTCCCCGGGCCGTTCTGCAGGAGGATCCCTACCCCATTAAGGCCCTGTTCGCCTATCGTTTTGATCCGCTCATGTCCATTCCGGACACCAATACCACCAGGGAAGCACTGGATAAACTGGATCTGATCGTCTCCATCGAGATCAACTACAGTGATACTGCCTGGTATTCCGATGTAATCCTGCCGGAATCGACTTTTTTGGAGCGCATGGACAGTCCGCAGCAGGCCAATGGCTTGAAACCCCAGATTTTTCTGCGGCAGCAGGCTGTAAGCCCGCGCTATGACACCCGGCCCGGCCCGGAGATCCTGCAGCAGTTGGCCCGGCGCATGGGAGTGGACAGGTATTTTCCCTATACAAGCGTGGAAGATCTGGTGCGGTGGCAGCTTGAGCCTACCGGCTTCAAGCTGGAGGATTTCCGGCAGAAAGGCTTTGTTGCCTATACGGACAAGCAGATTCTGTGGGACAGGGAAAGCGGTATCAAGTTCAAGACCCCCTCGGGAAAAATCGAGTTTGTCTCTTCCCTTTTGGAGGATGCGGGATACGCTTCTTTTCCGCATCCGGATGCCGTGGCCTCTCCACAAAGAGAGCAGCAGATGCGGCTGGTGGTGGGCAGGTGCGCGCAGCACACCCACATCTCCACCCAGAACAACCTGTATCTAAACGAGCTGGTGTCCGAAAATCAGCTCTGGATCAGCGAGGAGGTTGCTGATAAACTGGGAATCAGCGAAAAAGATGAAGTGGAGGTGGCATCCGGGCAGTATACCGGCAGGATCCAGGCCCGAGTGACGGATATGATCCATCCGGAATGCGTCTTTATGCTGCACGGATTCGGTCATCAGGTCCCCCTTGCCGAGCGTTCCTGTAACCGCGGGTTGAACGATTCCCTCTTGATACGCAACGTCACGGATGAAGTAGGCGGAAGCCCGGCCTTTCACGAGACTTTTGTAACCGTGCGGCAGGCCTGAGGCACCGGAGCTGTTTCGGGTGTTTGGGCTTTTCCGCCAATTCCGCATTGCCAACGGAGAAAGCAATAATGAGTCAGTACTTCCTTTTCCAGGATCAGAAAAAATGTATCGGCTGCATGGCCTGTGTCGTGGCCTGCAAAACCCGACAGGCCCTTCCGATCGGCCCGCAGCCCTGCCTCGTTGTCACAGTCGGGCCCAAGTGGGTGGGGGAGCTGCCGCGCACGGCCTTTACCTTCATGCCCTGCTTCCACTGTGAAAACCCCTGGTGCGTGGCTGCATGCCCCACCGGCGCCATGCAGCGGCGCGAAAAGGACGGGATTGTTACCGTGAATCCCGATCTTTGCGTGGGGTGCAAGACATGTATATCCGCCTGCCCCTGGGGGGCTCCGCAGTGGAATCCGGAGACCGGAAAAGCGGTTAAGTGCGATATGTGCTACGACCGCCTTGAGGCAGGGCTTAAGCCGGCCTGCGTGACTGTTTGCCCCACTCAGTGCCTGTATTTCGGAAAGCCCGAAGATCTCCCTGAGGTCCGGCGGGAACGCTATGCAAAGGCGAGGGCGCAGGAGAATTAATCGCGGCGCCCGGCCTGCGAAAAGGGCCGGGCATAGGCGGCAGATGGATTTGCAGACAGGCGGCCCGACCGGCGGGCAGGCTGTCACAACAGGATTATACGGATATAGGCGTTTGAATGACGGAAAATATTTGTAAAGTACGGCAGATGCACGACTGGCTCAAGGCCAAACTGCAGTCCGGGGAGTTGACCCATCCCCGATGCAGGCAGAAGGCGTCGGAAATATTTGACCTGGTCTATGATGTCTCCCAGGCAAGGGCGGGCAAAGACCATCTCCCGAGTATTCTCGAACTTTCCGATCAGTTGGAATTTGAGGGCCTCAGTCCCGAGTGCAGGCGCCTGGGCAAAGAGGTTTCCAAGCAGGTCCAGGAGAACCGGGAGGTGTTTGAGAGCCATATTCAGACCCATACCTGCCCGACCGGCCACTGCCCCATGCTTACGCCTGCGCCCTGCCAGATGGCATGCCCGGCGGGCATTGATATCCCGACCTACCTCATGATGATCAGTCAGGGCCGATATGCGGAAGCTGTCGCGGTCATTCGCAAGGACAATCCCTTCCCCTGGGTATGCGGCCTCGTCTGCACCCATCCCTGTGAGTTCATGTGTGTCCGCGGCCGGATTGACAGTCCGATTGCGATCATGGATTTAAAAGGCTTTGCCGCCGAAAAGGCCATGTCTGCGAGGGAATACGAGAACCCGGAGAAGATGCCGGATAACGGCCGCAAGGTTTGCGTTATCGGAGCAGGACCGGGCGGGCTTACCGCTGCGTATTACCTGGCTCTTGAGGGCTATCAGGTTACCGTGATCGAAGCCCTGCCTGTTGCAGGCGGCATGATGATGGTGGGCATTCCCAGGTATCGACTGCCGCGTGAGGTGATTGACCGGGAGGTCAATATGATCGAGGAGCTGGGGGTGAGGATTCGGTTAAATACCCGCCTTGGAACCGATGTTACCGTGGAGGAACTGGAGGCCGAGGGATTTGAGGCCTTCCTGCTGGCAATAGGCGCTCATGGCTCTTACAAGTTGATGATTCCCGGGGAGGAGGATTTTCCTCAGGTTCTATCGGCCGTGGATTATCTGCGGCGGGTCAGTCTCGGCGACCACCGGCGTCCGGGAAAACGCGTTGCGGTTGTCGGCGGGGGCAATGTCGCCATTGACGCCGCCCGGACCTCGCTGCGGCTCGGCTGCGATGAGGTAAGCATCCTGTATCGCCGCACCCATGACCAGATGCCGGCCCATGATGAGGAAGTGGTCGAGGCGGAAGAAGAAGGCGTGCAGTTCTCCTACCTTACCATTCCCAAGGAAATTGTCGGTGAAAACGGCCAATTGACAGGTATTGTCTGCATGCGGGCGGAACTCAGTGAACCGGATGACTCGGGACGGCAACGGCCCGTGCCGGTGGAAGGCAGCGAGCACGTCCTTCCCGTGGATGTCGTGATCCCTGCTATCGGACAGGAGGTGGACAGCACCGGTCTGGGAAGCTTTGCCGAAGTGGGCTGGACCCGCCGCAATACCCTCCGGGTGAACACCATCAGCATGCAGACCCATCAGGCTGGCGTGTTTGCCGTGGGCGACGCCGTGACCGGCCCGGCTACCGTTGTGGAGGCCATTGCCGGCGGGAAAAAGGCGGCCTATGCGATTCACCGGTATTTTGAAAACATCCCCCAGCCCGAGCTGCCGCCGGTTCCGGTGCGCCGCGGGAGGATGGAATACTGCGAGATGCCGGCCCATCTGAAAATGGATCTTAAGCGGCCCCAAATGGCCCTTCTTGGAAATGAGCGCCGGCGTATCACCTTTCAGCAGGTCCGGCTGGGCTTCGAGGACAGCCAGGCCCATAATGAGACCAGGCGCTGCCTGCGCTGCGATGTATGTATCCGCTGCGGCCGCTGCGTGGAGATCTGCCGGGATAAAATGGGCGTTGATGCGCTTCAGTTCGGTTATATGGATTTCGACAATCCGGGCCCCACGGATTTAAAAATAGCGGCTGAACGCTGCATTGCCTGCGGGGCCTGTGCAACCAACTGCCCTACAGGTGCCATGCAGATCCATGACCAGGACGGATACCGGATTTTGTCTCTGTGCGGCACAGTCTTAAACCGGCTTAAGCTGGAATACTGCGATAGCTGCGGGGCCGTTCTCGGTCCGGCGCGGTATCATGACTATATCATGCGCCGGGTGCGGGAGATCAGTCCCTCGCTGGGAGGCAGGAGAATCTGTCTTGAATGTGCCAGAAAGGAATCCGGCAAGATGCATGCGGAAATCCTGCCGCCGGAGGAGCGGCAGTAAATTCGGAGGACACCCGGCGGACCGGCCCCGGGTGCAAACCATCAGAGAGGGGCAGCACAATGGTATTTCGCCAGGGACAGAAGGTGGAGATTTACAGGCGCTCCGAGGATGAGAGCTGGGAGCCTTATATGGAGGAATTTATTGGTATGCACGGGATCATCACGGATCCGGATACCAGCAAGAACGATCCGGACGCCCTTATTGAGGTAAGCCTGGATGAAAAGGGGACGCACCGCTTTCCCCAGGACTGCCTCCGGGTGATCGATCAGGGCGGCTAAACCCGGCAAAAGCTGTTGTTTTCCGGGCTTTTGATTGTGGGGCCGGAGGCAGCTTATTGATATATATCGCAACTCCTACTTGTTTTCGTAATCGCTGGGGCAGACGTGAGCCTGCCCCGCCGATTACGGAGGCTGTGGAGTCTGTCAACCGCCGGAAAGGGAAACAGCATAATGCCCCAGATAACGATCAACGGCCAGACGGTGGAAGTCGATGCGGACAGCTTCGTCCTGGAAGCCATCCGCTCCCTGGACATCGAGGTGCCCACACTTTGCTACCATCCCGCCCTTACCCCGGCAGGGGCCTGTAAACTGTGCGTGGTGGAAGTTACCATGCCGGAGAAAAAACCGCGCATTATGCCCTCCTGCGTGTTAAAGCCCAAGGAGGGCATGGATATTCAAACCGAGACCGAGCGTGTGCAAAGAGCCCGTACCAAGGCGTTTCGGCGGCTGCTCCGCAACGCCCCGGATTCGGAAAAACTTCTGAATATGGCCGGGAAGTTCGGCGTCGAAGTGGGGCCGATCCCGGATTACTGTGTCCGCTGTCAGCTCTGCATTCGGGCCTGCAGAGAAATCGTGGGCGCGGCCGCGCTTCGAATGGATGACCTGGATAACGTAGTGCCGGAGCCCGGAGACAATTGTATCGGCTGCGGAACCTGCGTCAATCTCTGTCCGACCGGTGCGATCCAAATGCAGGACAAGGACGGGGTGCGGACCATTTATATCCGCGATGAGGTGATCGGCAGAAGCGAGCTGGTCCGCTGCGAAGCCTGCGGCCGGATGTTTGCCACCCAGAAATTCCTGTCGCGGGTGGAGGAGAAAACCGAGGACCACCCCCATGTCAAGGAGCATCATCAGTACTGCCCGACCTGTGCCAAGCTGCTTTCGGACCGGGTCAAAAGTTCCCGAAAAATCAAACGCCTGTAAGACATTCGGAGGTTGGCTATGACCGAGATGGCCTGTCGATCAATGGAGGATGTGGTGGCCTTTGCGATTGACCGCGAGGAAAAAGCCCGCGATTTCTACCTGCAATGCATGCAAAGAGCCCAAAGGAAGGGAATCAAGGAGTTTTTCAGGGAAATGGCCGATGAAGAAGCCCGGCACCGGGACCTGTTAAAGGAGCAGGATATGAGCGGGGAGCCGGAGTTTGCCGAACCCGCCGGGGAGGATCTCCGCTTGAGCGATTTCATGGTGGATGTTGCGTTCCGACCGGATATCAACTATCAGCAGGCGCTTACCATGGCCATGAAAAAAGAGGAAAAAGCCCACGCATTTTATGCGGCCTGGAAAAAGCGCTGCTCCAGCGAGAAAAGCGCCGGCGTATTTGATTTTCTTGCCAACGAAGAACTCAAGCACAAGCGCAAAATCGAGGAAATCTACGACACGGAAATCCTGCAATGGGACTAGCCGCCGGAGCGGCCGGTTCCATACTTATACCGGCAGCCGCGCCGCTTTGTAACCCATTACCCGCTGTCCAGCACCTTTCTCAGGGTATGCGCCAGGTCCTGCCTGGCTATGGGTTTTAGCAGAATCTCCGAGATGCCGGCTGCCTTGAGCTTGTCCGCAACCACAAAACGGTTGCCGGCGCTTGGTGTGCTCTGCACCTGTATGCAGCCGCCGGCATTTTTGATGATCCCTTAGCATACAGACAGTCCCAGCCCGGTGCCCTTGTCCTTGCTGTATCCCGAAGCCTGCAGCGCAGCTTCATTGCATTCGTAGAAATTGCCCTCCATGTCATGAAAAAAAACATAATCATAGAGGCTTCTTCTTCTAAGCAACTTTTATGCTGATGGTATCGGGGGAAGGCGGTTTCCTTGCTCCCCGGTCATTTTGGGAGCGTTCCAAACACCCGGCGAAATTTCTTGAACTCGGGGCTTCGCCCCTCAAACAGGCAAGAAATTTTTACCGCCGGCTGTTTGTCCCGCTTTTCCCCAAAATTCCCTAAATGTCGCTCGGAAACCCCCTTCCCCCGATATCATTACGAATCCTTGCATTATCCTCCGGGCATCACCGGTCATTGCGAAAGGCTGATTGCATGGATTTGGTCATATCGCAAGGCG
>CAZWNV010000093.1:0-11713 GCA_964635265.1 uncultured Desulfobacteraceae bacterium | reverse complement strand
TGAACCGGATGAAAGACAAACCGGACGGGAAATACATCGAGGTCACCGCCATCACCCCAACCCCGCTTGGAGAAGGCAAAAGTACCACCTCGGTAGGTCTCATGGAGGGGCTCGGCAAGCGCGGCAAGAACGTGGGCGGTGCCCTGCGCCAGCCTTCCGGCGGGCCGACCATGAACATCAAAGGATCTGCGGCCGGCGGCGGCAATGCCATCCTGATTCCCATGACCGAATTCTCCCTGGGGCTTACCGGCGATATCAACGACATCATGAACGCCCACAACCTGGCCATGGTCGCATTGACCGCCCGGATGCAGCATGAACGCAACTACGGCCCGGAAAAAATCGAGCGGCTCTCCGGCATTCCGGCCTTAAATATCGATCCCAACCGCGTGGAGATGAACTGGATTATCGACTACTGCGCCCAGGCCCTGCGAAAGATGGTCATCGGCCTCGGCGGCCGCGCCAACGGCTACACCATGGAATCCGGCTTCAACATCGCGGTCAGCTCCGAGTGCATGGCTATCCTGGCCATTGCCAAGGACCTGGCGGACCTGCGGGAAAGACTGGGCAACATAACGGTGGGCTTTGACTTAAACGGCAACCGCGTCACCACCGGCGACCTGAAGGTCGGCGGCGCCATGACCGCCTGGATGCGCAACACCATCAACCCCACGCTGATGTGCACTGCCGAATACCAGCCCTGCTTCGTGCACGCGGGACCCTTCGCCAACATCGCTGTCGGCCAGTCCTCCATCATTGCCGACCGGGTCGGCCTGAAAATGTTTGATTATCACGTTACCGAGAGTGGATTCGCCGCTGACATCGGTTTTGAAAAATTCTGGAATGTCAAGTGCCGCAACAGCGGACTCAAACCCCATGTCTCCGTGCTAACCGCCACCATCCGGGCGCTGAAAATGCACGGCGGCGGGCCCAAGGTGGTCCCGGGACGCCCCCTGCCCGAGGAATACACCAAGGAAAATCTGGAACTGCTCGAGAAGGGCATTGAGAACATGGTCCACATGATCGGCGTTATCCGCAAGGCCGGCATCAACCCCGTGGTCTGTGTCAACTGCTTCCCCACCGACACCAAGGCGGAAATTGATCTCGTCAGGAAACGGGCCGAGGAAGCCGGCGCCCGGTGCGCCCCCTCCACCCACTTCATGGACGGCGGCGAAGGCGCCCTGGAGCTCGCCGATGCCGTGATCGAGGCCTGCGAGGAAGGAAACAACTTCGAGTTCCTCTATCCCATGGACAAGAGCCTGCGCGACCGCGTGGACACCATCGCCCGCGAAGTTTACGGCGCAGACGGCGTGGACTGGCTGCCGGATGCCGAGAAGAAACTCCAGATGGTGGATGCGGACCCGCAGTTCAAGGATTACGCGACAATGATGGCCAAGACCCACTTGAGCCTCTCCCATGAACCCACCTGGAAGGGCGTGCCCAAAAACTGGAGACTTCCGGTACGCGATATCTACATCTACTCCGGGGCCAAGTTCCTGGTGCCGGTGGCCGGCGCCATCCCCTTTATGCCCGGCACCAGCTCCAGCCCGGCCTACACCAAGGTCGACGTGGACACCGAAACCGGCAAGGTATCCGGCCTGTTCTAGAAAGCGCTGCCAAAGGCCGGCCCCAATCAAAAGCCCCGGGAGGCAGACGCCTTCCGGGGCTTTTTCGCTTCGTGCAGGGATTTTTTTGCTTTTCGCTTTTGTTCCCGCTTATTTCACGCCGTACACAAACAGCTTGGTGGCGAGCTTGGCCGCAGTGAATTCGGATACCACGGAGCCTTCCACCTTGGCCAGTTCGTTGATATCGGCCCCCACCACGTTTTTCTCCGTACCGACACGCCGGATGAGTTCCACTGCCTGGCGGTAGGTCATCCCGCCGGGCACGGGCGTGCCTGTACCGGGCATTACGCTGGGGTCCAGGCCGTCGAGGTCGATGCTCATGTATACGTTATCCGGCAGGGCGTATATCACATCATCCATCCAGGAGTCATCGTTCGGGCTGAGATTGTGGGCGTAAAACGGATACAGGTGATGGCTCTTGATATAATCGTATTCCTCCGGACAGAAGGAGCGGATGCCCACCTGGACAAACGGAAGCTTGAGATCCTCGCCGATCCGGCGCATCACGCATGCGTGGTTGTAGCGGCTGCCGTTCCATTGGTCGCGGAGATCGAGGTGCGCATCCACCTGCAGCACACCCACATCCGGATACCGCGCTGCCACAGCCCTGCTCAAGCCGATGGCTATGGCGTGGTCGCCGCCTATGGAAAACAGGAACCGGCCGTCGGCCAGATACTTTGCAGCAGCCTCCTCAATTGTCGTCACCGCCTGCTCGGGATCCTCTCCCGGAAACAGTCCGGCAAGGGTATGGATGCCCAGATCCCGCCAATCCACCAGGGTTTCTTCATCCAGGCATTCGAGTTCACGGGAGGCCTGCAGCAGGTGATACGGCCCCTGCCCCGCCCCGCTGCCAAAAGAGGGGGCCACCTCGTAATAAACGGGCAATACCACCACCCGCGCGTGTTCGATATCCGGGGTGTGGATCGCTTCGCCGCCAAACGGAATAAAAGTCTGCTGTGTCATTATTTCACAAATATGGCTGCTGCCAATACGGTTGTCCAGAGCTGGCCCTCCGCGCCGAGGGCTGCCTGGCTGATATGCCGGGAATGAATGATTTTGCCCGACATCTTGTATATATCCCGCCGTTCATCATAATCCTTATCCGGATCAAATTCAATACCCAAAGTATTGGCCAGCATGGAGGCGGCAATATCCTCTGCAAACTCGCCGGCCTCGGTTTCGGTCTGGCCGTAGCCATGATGCTCGGACAGGTAGCCGTAGCGCTCGTTGCCTTCCGGCAGGGCCAGCCCGATACTTGCCACCAGCCTTCGGCCGGGCTCCCGGCTTTCCTCCTTTGCCATGACGCAATGGGTGATTTCCCCGGCCTCGAGCTTGGCAAGCCCCTCCTCTTTGTCCAGGATCCTGCATCCCGGTGGAAAAATGGAGGAGACCTGCACCAGGTTCAGATGCGCGATGCCGGCATCGCGCAGGGCGTTCTCAAAAGAGGCCAGCTGGGCTTTATCCCGCCCCACGCCTTTTGTAAAAAAAATGTATCTCGGCACATACATGGCTACCGCTCCCTCTATTTCCCGCGCCTGCCCCGCCCCCGGAACGGAATCGGACCAGCAGGGACGAAACAGGCAATTGCCTCTAGTAATTTGCTGAAGGGGGATTTGTCAAATAGAATCCAAAAAACGCAACATTTCCCCGGAGGATTTTCTCCGGCCATCTCTTGCCAAGCGCAAGGCCGACCTGATATAAATAATAAGGATTGCATGAGCATATTCTCAACCCATATCTATATCAGATTACCGCGAAAATATGAAGATGAAACTGGATTTACGCCGCCACTGTATTGAAACCGAGATGAAGCGGCAGTACAACAAAGCGCTGTCGCAATACTTCAAGGCGGCAACGGATGCAGAAAGGCAGCCCCTGGAGACCCGCATCGAGATGCTGCAAAAGGGGCTCGAAAACTTTGACTTCAACCATCTGCGGGCCGGATACCCGGAGCTGCGGGGTGATATGGAAGCCGAGATCACCCTTGCCGCTCAGCAAGACAACCCCCCGCTCATACTGATTAACGGAGAGAGAATCGATGCGTATTAATATCCATAGGCATTCCGGGATGTACCGCCACAGCGGCGGAGCGCCCGGCGGATCCGGCAGCCCGGGAGGGGGTGACCCGGCCATTTTCTGGCTGCTTCTCAAGTGGCTCTGCCTGACGGCGGCCATTCTGCTGACCGCTTACTTGATTGACGGCATCCACGTTGCGGGATTTGCGCACGCCCTGGGCACCGCCGCCGTTCTCGGCGTATTAAACGTGGTTCTGCGCCCCATCCTGTTTATCCTGACCCTGCCCATCACCATCATGACCATGGGCCTTTTCACCTTTATCCTGAATGCCCTGATGCTCAAGATCGCCTCCGGCCTGATTCCCGGATTCTCCGTGATCGGCTTCTGGTCGGCCGTGTTCGGAGCCCTCATCATCAGCGTGGTCAACTGGCTTCTCAACCTCTTCCTCCAGGACTCGATCAGCAAAAGCGGCGGCCCGGAGGACAACACCATCGATCTCAAAAAGCACGACGACCACTGGAAATAGGAGCTGCCAAAAACCCGGCCGGCCCCGGAGGAAGGCGGCGGCCCGGACGGGCGTCTACGCGAAGAAGTAGCTGCAGGCCAGAACCGCCCCCATAATACCGGCAAGATCGGCCGTAAGGGCGGCAGCCATGGTGTGCCGGATGCGCCGGACCTGCACGGCACCAAAGTAGACGGCGATCACGTAAAAGGTGGTTTCGGTCGACCCCTGAAATGTGCTGACAAGATAGCCCACGTAGCTGTCCGGGCCCACGGCCGGGTCCTGTATAATCGAAGCCAGGATGCCGTAAGCCCCGGAGCCGGAAAGCGGCCGCAAAAGCGCCATGGGCAGGGCTTCTGCCGGAAGACCGACTTTTGCGGTAAAATCGCCCACAAGCGCCACCATCGCCTCCATTGCCCCGCTTGCCCGAAACATCCCCACCGCCACGAGAATGGCCACCAGGTAGGGAATGATTTTAACCGCCACCTGGAAGCCGTCCTTGGCCCCTTCCACAAACACCTCGTAGATCCGCACCCGCCGGATTAGGCCGAAGAGCAGAAAGCCGAGCATCAGCGAAGGGATAATCCAGGGCGAGACCTGCTTGCCATAGATTACGGTGAGGGGAATCAGGCAGACCACAACGCCAAGCGCCAGAAGGCTCACCCAGAGGGGATAGCCGGTGGATACGTCATAGCCGCCGTCCAGTTCCGCCCCGCCAGAGGGCTCATCAGCCGATGCGGCATCCGCTGTTTCCTGCCCCTCCGCTGCCGCGCTGCCGGATGCCGGCGCCTGCTTTCCCGGGTCCGGCGAGGCAAAGCGGGCGTAGAGCTTTGCCGCAGTGATGGCCACCACCGATGAGCCCATGGTCGCCAGAAGCGTTGTGGGCAGTATCCCTGCCGGATCGCTGGAGCCCGCAGCCGCCCGCAATGCAATAACACCGGTGGGAAGCAGGGTGATATTGGAGGTGTTGATCGCCAGAAAAAGCGCCATGGAATCGGTGGCGGTTCCCTTGGCAGGGTTTAGCTTGTCGAGTTCCTGCATGGCCCGGATGCCGAAAGGGGTGGCGGCATTTCCCAGACCCAGAGCATTTGCCGACATGTTGAGAATCATTGCCCCCATGGCGGGATGTTCCGGCGGCACCTCGGGGAAAAGACGCACCATGATCGGCCGGATCAGCCGGGAGAGGATCTGCAGGAGTCCGCCCTCTTCCGCCACCTTCATCAGCCCCAGAAAAAGGGTCATCACGCCGATCAGGCCGATGGCAAGCTCCACTGCGCCGCCGGCCGAATCCACGACCGCCTTCGAGAGCTCCTGGATGGGAAGGCTGTCCGCATCTGCAGGCACACCGCTTAGCTGGCGAATGGCCGCAAAAACAAAAGCAACAGCCACAATGGCAAAAAAAACCGTGTTCATCCGCTGCCCAGCCCGTCTTCTGCTGCCTGGTAGGAAACAAGAAACCGGTCCCCGCACTCCTTCTCGACACACTCGGGCCTGTGAAGCCAGATATCGATTTCCTGCCGCGTCATTACGGGAAATCCATAATAGCGGCTCCTGTACTTGAGCTCCCTGCCTTCTGCCAGCCGTCGGCGGACAAACGCCTCATGTGCGGCCAGCCGCTCGGAGATGATTTGATTGCCGGCATCCGGAAGCTTTTCAGCGCCCCTGCGGATGGCCGGAAAAAACCCCTCTTCCAGTTCAAAGCCGATAGAGCTGCGGGCGGCCGCCATGGCTGCAAAAAGCGTTGTCCCCGCGCCCAGAAAGGGATCGAGCACGGTATCGCCGGCGGCCGAGTACATGCTGATCAGCCGGTAGGGCAGCTCCAGGGGAAAGGCCCCGGAGCGGGCGCGCACCTCTTTTTCCTGCATCTGCTGCCGCGCGCCCTTCAGGTCCAGCCAGATATCGGAGAACCACTGGTTTCTCTCCTCCCAGAAAATTGCGCTTTCATATCGGCGCGCCTTCCGGGCCGGTGTGGCAAACCGGCGCTTGCCCCCTTTGCGCAGTATGAGGACATACTCGTGTTCCAGCGTGACATACGCCCCTGCAGGCAGCATGCCCGAGCCCATGAACTTGTTGGGGGCATTGGTCTGCTTACGCCACAAAATCGCGGGCAGCGGGGAGAGCCCGTATTCATGGAGGCGAAGCAGCACCCGGGCATGATTGGGGTACAGCATGAAGTCCTCGCCCACCTTGCGGGCTGCGTCCCCTATATTGATACAGGCAAAGCCGCCCGGTCTGAGTACCCGTGCCACCTCCTGCCATACCGGGTCCAGCACCTGGTGCATGGCCTCGAATGCCCGGTTTCCGTCCTCTGACTCCAGGGCGGCACAGACGCGACTGCTCTGCCGGGCAAAGGTTTGATCCCACATCTCGATCATGGGATACGGCGGCGAGGTCACCACGAGATCCACACTCGCCTCCGCAACCGATCCCATGCCCCGGGCATCTGCGTAATACAAGCTGTGCTTGGTCTGCATAAGGAGCTGCGGCAAAAACAGGTTGCGACGGGTTCTGCGGCCTATATATCCTGCTGCCCGCCCCCGTCTTCGGCTTCGGCTGCGGCCAGGGTGTCCTGGACGATCCGCAGGACTTCCTCCGGCGTATCCGCCATCTTCATGATATGGATATCACTGGACGATATCATGCCGTTTTCCAGCAACTGGCACTTGATCCAGTCGATCAGGCCGCACCAGTATGCGGAATCAAAGAGGATCACCGGCAGCGGCTTGATCCGGTGGGTCTGGATCAGGGTTACCGCCTCAAACAGTTCATCCAGGGTCCCGAACCCGCCGGGCATGATGATATAGGCCATGGCGTATTTGACAAACATCACCTTCCGGATGAAGAAATACTTGAACTCCAGTCTCACATTGGCATAGTCGTTGGGCTTCTGCTCCATGGGCAGCTTGATGTTCAAGCCTATGGACCAGCCGTTCTCCCCGGCCCCGGCCGCACCCTTGTTCCCGGCCTCCATAATGCCACCGCCTCCGCCCGTCATCACGGAAAAACCGTTTTCCACCAGCAGCTCCGCCGTACGGACCGCGGCCTGGTAATGATAGCAGTCCCTGCTCATGCGGGCCGAGCCGAACAGGGTGACCGCCGGGCCGATATCGTGCAGGGCCTCGATACCGTCCACAAATTCGCCCATAATCTTGAACAGGCGCCAGGACTCGCCGAGTTTGAATTCGTCTATCAGGTATTGGTGCGCAGGCTTCCTGTCTCTCATTGCATAGAACTCCCCGCCGGCAGCCTGCCGGCATCCGTCATGCCCTTCAGCTTCTGCCCCCGAATCCGATGGAGACTTCATCGCCGTCAACAATTACAGGAATCCGCCGGCTGCCGCCGGTATAGGCCAGCATGGTCTCGATCTCCGCCTTATCCGCGGCCACGTCAATATAGGTTACATCCTGGGACTTTTTTTCGTAAGCTTCCCGAGCCGCCCGGGTAAACGGTCACCTGGATTTGCCGAAAATAATGATGGAATCGCCCACAAGACCTCCGCCAATACAATTTGATTTGAATTCAATAGGTTGAAGTTAAGGCAAAATATAATTAGGTACCAGCGGCACAAGACGATGTCAATGATTTCCTTTGACAAAAAGCGCCGGGGCCTGCTATAGATGTTAAGTTATCATATTGAAAACAATCAAAAAGATGGATGATCCGAAAAAAGAGCTGAAAAGAGATATTACCATTACCAACGAACTCGGTCTTCACGCAAGGCCTGCCGCAATGGTGGCCGAGTTGGCGGGTAAAGCCGAATCCAATGTCTGGCTGATCAAAGACGATCAATACGCGGATGCCTCAAGCATCATAGACATCCTTTCACTGGCCTGCTTGCAGGGTTCAACCATCATCCTTCAAATCGAAGACCCGGCGGATGCAGAGATCCTGAATCAACTGCACGAGCTGTTCCAATCCGGCTTTGGAGAATAAATGGCGCCGAGAGAACGCGAAATTGTATTAAACGGCATTAGCGGATCGCCCGGGATCTGTATTGGCAAGGCCTACCTTGTGGACCGGGAGGGGGTTGATGTCATCGAGAAGTACTACATTCGCGAGGATCAGGTCCAGGGTGAGGTTTCGCGCTTTAAAAATGCCGCCAAAAAGGCCAAGAACGAACTGGCCCAGGTACTGGAGAGCCTGCCCGAGGATCTGCGCCAGCACGCCTATATCCTTGAGACCCACATGCTTTTGCACAAGGATAAAATGCTCTACGGCAAGGCCATCGAGATCATTGAATCCAGCAGGGTCAATGCCGAATGGGCCCTCAAAGAGGCGACCTCGCGGGCAAAGAGCATGTTCGAGAGCATCACCGACCCCTACCTCCGAAGCCGCTCCGCTGATGTGGAGCATGTCTCGGAGACCATCATGCGCAACCTCGTGGGCGCACAGGACATTGATATCTCCAACATCGACAAGCGGGTTGTACTCGTGGCCCACAGCCTCTCCCCGGCAGAGACGAGTCAGATCCAGCTCGAGCGCATCAAGGGCTTTATCACGGACCGGGGCGGCAAGACCTCCCACACCAGCATCATTGCCCGGACCTTGGAGATTCCCGCTGTTCTCGGCCTGGAAAATGCTACCGCCGTCATCAAGAATGATGACATCATTATTGTTGACGGCAACCAGGGTGTGGTTATTGTTGATCCCGATGAAGAGACACTGTTCCGGTATGAAGATATCAGCAGGCGCTACGAGGCCCACAAGGCCGAGGCCATTCGGACCAGCGAACTCCCCGCACAAAGCGCCGACGGCGTCCTGTTCCGGGTGATGGGCAATATCGAGCTACCGGAGGAGATTGTCGGTGTAAAAGACCACGGCGGAGACGGGATCGGGCTTTTCCGCACAGAATTTCTCTACTTAAACCGGCAGCAGCACCCGGATGAAGACGAGCTGTTTGAGCAGTACAAGGAAGTCGTGGAACTGATGACCCCCAAGCCCGTAACCATCCGGACGCTGGACATCAACGGCGACAAGCAGATCTCGGCGGTTCCCACTCCGGACGAGGCAAACCCGGCATTGGGCCTGCGGGCCATCCGCTATTGCCTCAAAAAGCCGGATGTGTTTAAAACCCAGCTCCGGGCGATTCTGCGGGCCGCAAGCCATGGCTACGTGCGCCTGCTGCTGCCGATGATTGCAAGCTGCGAAGAAGTGGAGCAGACGATACAGCTCCTTGACGAGGCAGCAGAGGCACTTTCCGCCGAGGGGAAAGACTTTGCCCGCGACATCGAAGTCGGGATCATGATCGAGGTGCCCTCATCGGTAATGATTGCCGATGAACTGGCCAAATACGTGCATTTCTTCAGCGTGGGCACCAACGACCTCGTGCAGTATACCCTGGCCATTGACCGGCTCAACCGGCACGTGGCCGATTTGTACAACCCGCTGCACCCGGCCGTGATCCGCATGCTCAAGATGGTAACCGACGCGGCCCGGCGCAACAATGTCAAAGCCTGTATGTGCGGGGAGATGGCTTCGGAGCTGATCAACCTGCCGGTGCTCATGGGGCTTGGTTTTGAAGAACTCAGCATGGCGCCGCAGTCCATCCCCATGATCAAAAACATGGTCCGCCAAATCGAGGCCGGGCAGGCCAAGGATTTTCTGGAGCAGGTCATTGCCCAGAAAACGGCAATAGACACCATGCGCCTGATTGAAAGCAGCTATGCCGAGGTACTGACGGCAAAGTTCGAATAACCGGCGATCCGCCCAGAATCAAAAGCTATACAAAAAATACAGCCTCCTATGGATAATGATCATATAAAAATTGTTACCGAAAACCGCAAGGCCCGTCACGAGTTCACCATTAATGACGAGATTGAAGCGGGCATGGTGCTGCGCGGAACCGAGGTCAAGTCCCTGCGCGAGGGACGGGCAAACCTGAAGGATGCCTACGGCAAAATCAAAAACGGCGAACTCTACGTCTACCAGATGCATATCAGCCCCTACCCCTTTGCCCACCACGACAACCACGAGCCCGAGCGTCCCAGGAAACTGCTGCTGCACAAATCCGAACTAAAGCGGCTCTTCGGCAAGGTCCAGGAAAAGGGCTTCACCCTGGTGCCTCTGCGGGTGTATTTCAAAAACGGCAAGGCCAAAATCAAAATCGCCCTGGCCCAGGGCAAGCGCAAATATGACAAGCGCCGGGCCATCAAGGAGCGGGAGCTGAAAAGAGAGATGGACCGGGAAAAAAAGCAGCGCCGCTGATCCGCCGGAACCGCTTGACAAACCCCGCCCCGCGCATTATTGTAGAAATGTAACTGCGGTTACCCTGTCATTGATTCCTGTCTTAATGGGGGCGAAACGGCTTCGACGGGGACATGGAAGCAATGGTTGCATACCGAGTTCTGCTGGCTCGTAAAACCGGCAGCGTTTAAACACAAACGCAGACGACTACAACTACGCACTAGCTGCATAGAGGCAGCTAGCGTCCTTCCGGGTCTTTTCCTGCAGACCCGGAACTGGGCGTCGATTAGCAGGATAGCCGCTCCTGAATGCCTGTTTCAGGTCCGGCGAAATTTAACAGGCTAGTTGTTTCAGTATCCAGCCTGAAGGAGACTGAAACGGCGAAAGATAGAATTCAGGCTAAGTATGTAGAAGCCATTGTGGAATGTTGCCGGACGCGGGTTCAACTCCCGCCGCCTCCACCATTTATTCTATCTATTCCAGCAACTTAAAAATTGACACACATAATTGTGGTCAACTTTCGCCTGATTTTGCAGATTTGCTTTCATTTTCTAAGATTTTTACAAACCATCCCGCACCCGTTTTTCTTCTGAGACCAAAATCATTCATGCCAATTTGAAATTGAAATCGATTCCGACTTTTATTGGGGTAGTTTAAATTGGCAACAGCGTATTTTCTGATCCGATAATATCCTATTGAACTTTTCAATGCCTCATTGGGTAGTCCTTTAATTTTAAACACCTGTGCCGCTGTTTCTTAAAAAGCTTGTTGACAATAAGGATTATGCCAGATATTCTTAATTCGCGAATCGCGAATCGCGAATAACAAACAAAAACTTATGGATCAAGAACAATGCTTTTAAAACCCCAAGACATAGTAGTCATGCTCAAGCTTGTTGCGATAAAAGAGGCGCAGTGGACGTATAATCAACTGGCAGTGGAACTCGGCATGAGCCCGTCAGAAGTGCATGCGGCTGTTAAGCGCGCTTTACGGGTGCACCTGGCAGTTTCGATTAGCGACAATATTCAAGCCAACCGAAGTGCTCTCGAAGAATTTATTATTCACGGCATAAAATATGTCTTCGTGCCGGAACGAGGCGAAATGACTCGCGGCATAGCAACGATTTATGCCGTGAATCCGCTAAAGGCCCTTCTTTCCGGAACGGATGAGCCACAACCCGTATGGCCGGATCCGATGGGAGAAGCGCGAGGTTCATCTTTTTCACCATTGTACAAATCCGTTCCCAAGGCCGCCAGAAACGATAAAGCATTATATGAACTTCTCGTTTTGGTTGATGCAATCAGGGGCGGCCGAGCAAGAGAGCGGGAACTGGCAGCCAAAGAAATCAAACGCAGGCTTATCAAATGACCATAAAAGCACATCCGAA
>CAZWNV010000092.1:0-11802 GCA_964635265.1 uncultured Desulfobacteraceae bacterium | reverse complement strand
GAGGTCCCGGCAAGCCCGGCAAGCCGACCCCCGGCAAGCAGCCAGGCTATAGCGCTGTCCATGGCGATCTCCATGCCGGCATACACCCGAACCCCCACCCCGTTGCGGGAAAGCGCAGCGTTCAAATCCCCCACCGCCTCGCAAATCACCGCAAACTCAGGCGTCCACGCAGAATAGGGTACATAATGCGGTGTTGCCACGACCCTCGAAAACCCGGCCGCCTCATACAACACACCCAGTTCGACACTCTCCTCCAGCGTCCCCGGCCCGTCATCAATCCCGGGCAGAATATGGCTGTGCAGGTCGATCATGGTAAAGTTTCAAAAAGTAAATCCGAATATCCCGGATATCCCGCCCGCCAGGCATCATGTATGACCTCGTGCTCCCAACATCGATTACCTGTGGAACTTCTTTTTGGCCTCATTCGAATTTCTCCTGGCGGGATTCTCTTCTGCCAGCAGCAGCCGGGTTACGATCTTGGTTTTAAGCTTGGCCGAAAGCCCCTTGGGTTTTTTTGAATATATTTTTGGACATAGGCTGGGTTATAATTGCCTTGCAAAACCTTTAAAAACTTCCCTGACATGCCAATCCACAAATCCCGGTTCCGGGTAATAACACGGCCGCTGGGGCGGCCGGATTTCCTTGCCATGATAGGCCATCAGCCATTCGTTAAACCCGCAGGTGCCGTGGGCGGCCTCCGAGACCTGCATTTTCATGTCGTCCGTTATGGTAAAGGCCCTTCTATCAAAGAGCTTATGGTGCATTGAACACAGGGCAATACCGTTGTTTTCGCGATCCGGACCGCCGGCTTGGTGCCACTTGATATGAGCGGCTTCAAGGCCGACAAGGCTATCGCCTACCCTTACATTAAATCCGCATACCGCACATTGATATTCGTAGGCCGTCAAAATCCGGTCGCGAAAACGGGGATCCCGAATTTTGGCCATGGAGGCCATATTGTCCATGTCAAGGCCTACAGCCTGCAATATATCCTCGTGAATCGAGGCAGGAAAACTCGTCTCCAGTATGCGGGCAGCAATTTCGCCAAAAAATTTCCGGTCGGATTTAAGTTGCCGGTACACTTCATGCGGCAAGCCCCCGCAAACGTTATATTTGAGCAGTTCACTCTTGTTTGCCCCCCTCCCGAAGGCCCGCAATTCAAGCTGGTCTGCCTTGTCAATCTCCCAGAGTCCGTCAGACTGCAGGTGCCAGAAAGGATATTCCGGACGGTAACTTTTGCGGGCAGGCCCGAATTCAACAAGAAGCATTTTCAGGCCCCGGTCAATCTCTGCATAGGGGATCATCCGCTCTTTGTCCCGAAGACAGCGGCCCATTGCATACAGGATCAGCAAGGGCTTGTGGGGCGCCCTTTGAGACCCCCGCTTCCAGACATTCAGGTTATCTATGCGTTCCCGGATTGCTTTTTTGTGCATTTCAACGTGCGCTAACCGCCATTTCAATCATATTCGTCATCAAAGTCATCAAAATCCTCGTCATCAAAATCCGGGTACTGGGGCGGGGATTCGCCGACGGCCTTGACGATCTCGAGGTGTCCGGCTTTGGATTTTGATGCGGCCTCCGTTATCTTCTCGACACGGATGCGGTGCCACCAGTCATCGCCGAAATCAAACCAGTAGTGAAAAACATCCTTTTCTTCCAGGCCGGCATCGGCAATTGTTGTTTCATCGGCTGCCTCCACCGCGCTCCCGAATTCTTTTTCGCCTTCCACATTCGCCGGGTGGGTGATCACCGGGGCATCCATGATGACAGGCATGCTTTTGGCGTCCGCTCGGGTGATGAAAAAGGAATACAGGTGGGGATCATACCGGTCAAAAGCCTCGAAAATGGCGTCATGCAGATCCTCGAAGGTACAGTCCGCAGCGGCTTCGATGATCCGGTAGAGTTTGGTGATGCCGAAAATGGACACCCTGAATCGGTAAATCTTCATTGCTGCCTCCGGGAAAAATTTTTTCAGCAGGTTCGTTGCAGCACATACCCGAGCCAAACGTCTTCTGCGTTCAGTGCGGACGCACTGCGCGAAAACGTCAGCACGGAAAGCCCCAGGCGATTGAAAACCCCCCGCAGATCCGGATCCCGCCACAGGTAGAAAACCCTGCCGGTGGCGTCGATGCTTGTGCCTTCCCCCATTTTCAGGGAGGTATAAAAGATCCCGTTTGCTGCAAGGGCCCGGCTGACATTGCGAGCAACCGCTTCCAGGCGCTCGTGCGGGACGTGGACGAAGGCGGCAGAGGCCAGCACCGCGTCAAAATGCAGGCGGGAAAAATCAAAGGTTTCAAAGTCCGCCTCGATCACCTGGACGCCGGCGTTTTTCCTGGCGAGACCGGCCAGCTCGGGGGATTTTTCCAGGCCGGTTACAGAGAACCCTTTATTTTTTAACCAGAGAAGATCGCGGCCGGAGCCGCAGCCCACGTCCAAAACAGCGGCCCCGGGCGGCAGTGCACAGAGAAAGGGGGACAGAAAGGCAGCCGGATCGACCGCGAAGGTGCGCTCATGGTAGGCCCTGTAATGCTCGCGGTAGAAGTCCTGCATTGCTTTGCCATCCCAAATTTGACGGTTTCCGGGACTATCCGAACGAGCCCGCCCCTTGCGGGAGGTGCCCGGCATGCGGCAGTAAATCGTACTATTGCAGATCCGCCGGCCTTTGTAAAGGGCGGCTGCCGTGACCGGGATGTCTGCTGTTAGCGGGAAAACGCCTGCACACTGTGCTCCAATGCGGAAAATCGTTTCTCAAGATCTGCTATCAGGGAATCGATGAGTTCCCTGGCCGGCGGCACTTCATTGATGAGCCCGGCCACCTGGCCGCAGCAGATCTCCGCCTCTTCGGCCCGGCCGAGATGCTGGGCGTAGTACTGGCCGTGCGCATTGATGTATGCTCCGAGTTCTTCCAGGGAAGCGCCGGATTTTCGCATTGTCCGGTACTTTTCCGTGAAGCTGTTATCCAGGTCGCGGGCGATCATGTATTCTTTGTCTATGGAGACGGTGCAGGCGTCGCGGGCACCAACAATGGCCTGCTTGATGTTTTCGTGGCTTTCCGACTCCCGGGTGGCCATAAAGCGCGAGCCCATGTAGACGCCGTCCGCCCCCAGCGCAAGAGCGGCCAGGATGCCGCGGCCGTCTCCGATGCCGCCGCCCGCGACCACGGGAATATCCACCGCATCCGCCGCCATGGGCGTGAGAACAAAGGTGGTCAGCTCGGTAAACCCTTTGTGGCCGCCCGCCTCGTAGCCTTCACAGATGACCGCGTCCACGCCGGCCTGCCGGGCTTTCTGCGCATGCCGGGGCGTGGAAATGGCATGCAGAACCGCAATGCCCGCGTCTTTCAGGATTTCGGTATAGGTGTCCGGCCGGCCAACGGATACGATGGCCGCGGGCACTTTCTCCTCCACGAGTACATCCACGATCTTTCCCGAGTATTTCATGTCCTCGCCCCTGCCCACCACCACGTTTACCGCAAAGGGCTTGTCGGTGAGGCTGCGGACCCTGTGGATCTGCCCGCGCATATGTTCGCCGGTCTTTTCCACATCCGGCTCAATTGCGTCGGCGCCGGCATTGGGTCCCAGGGTTCCCATGCCGCCGGCAGCAGACACGGCGGCTGCCAGGGCTGCGCCGCTGACCCAGTTCATCGGCGCCTGGATTATCGGATACCGTATGCCAAGCAGACTGCAGATGCGATTGGAATTCATTTTCTCTCCTTTCGTTGCATTCGATTTGCCGGCCTTGCTGGCACCGCTCAGGGCGTAACCGGGGCCCCGGCGGCGGCCTTGCCCGCACAATGATCCGAGAAGGCGCCGACAGAGAATTCCGCCCGTTCTTCGGCGCCCGGAGTCAGGTCCGGATCCAGTTCTTCAATGGTTTTCAGCCGCGGCAAAAGCCCCGATCCATTCGCGATCTGAATGGCAAGGCCGGGCCGCGCGTTCAATTCCAGCAGCAGGGGGCCGCGGTTTTTGTCCACCACAAGGTCTGCGCCGATGTAGCCGAGCCGGGTAACCTCATAGCAGCGTGCGGCGAGCACCAGCAGGTTCCGCCAGTCCGGCACGGCTATGGTATCCAGGGCCAGGTCCGTATCCGGGTGCCGGGTGATCCTGCGTGCATACTGCACCGCGTTCAGACACCGGCCGCTGGCGATATCCAGGCCCACGCCCACCGCACCCTTGTGCAGGTTGGCCTTGCCGTCGGATGCCCGGGTGGAGAGCCGCAGCATGGCCATAACGGGATAGCCGCGGAAAACGATTATCCGAATATCCGGGACTCCCGCATACGAAAGTTTTTCAAACATCGCGACAGGCCGGACCAAATCCTCGATTATGGCCACATCCTCGGCGCCCGCAAGGGAATAAAGACCCGCCAGGATGTTGGACAAATGCCTCCTGATCTCCGAAATGCCGACAGCCCGGCCGGAGGATTGGACAAAGCGGTCTCCGCTGCGGCCGGTAATCACCAGGATCCCTTTGCCGCCCGCCCCCCGGGACGGCTTTATGGCAAACCCCTCCAGGTCTTCCACCAGGCGGGCAAAACCTGCGGTTTCGTACTGGTAGCGGATAACCCCCCGCAGATGCGGGGTGGAGAGCCTGAATTTTTCTGCCTGCAGTTTGGTTTTTAACTTGTTGTCAACGAGCGGATAGCGGCTGCGCGTGTTGTAGCGGCTGATATAGGCCACGTTGCGGCCGTTGATTCCCAGAAAGCCGTGTTTGCGCAGGGAAGCGGGCAGAATCCACATATCAGTCTCCGCCTCTCATCACCCCGAAGCGTTTGAGCTCGGTTAGTTTATACCCGGTATACTGGCCCATCATGAGGATCAGGGCCAGGAGCACAAGATGAATTTCCGGGAAATTAAAGGTTAAATGCTGCACAACGGCATTGCGCATGCACAGGTAGGCCAGCACGGCCACGCAAAGGCTGCCGAGCCCCTGGATCAGAACCTCCCGGCTGCCCTCTTCCTCCCAGAGGATGCTCATGCGCTCGATGGTCCAGGCAATAATGATCATGGGAAAAAAGGTGATGGTCAGGCCGATGTTAAAGCCCAGTTCATAGCCGAGCAGACTGATCATGGAGGTGAGAAAAATGACCAGAACGATCAGGGTGGAGATGCGCGCAACCATCAACAGGTTCAGCCTGGACAGATACCCCCGCAGAAGAAGGCCCAGGGCGACAATGGTGACAAAAGCCGTCACGCCCGGAACCAGCTCGGTCTGGAGAAAAGAAAGGGCGATCAGCACCGGCATGAAGGTGCCGGAGGTGCGGATGCCGATGATGATGCGCATGAAGGTCAGAATCAGGGCTCCCACCGGCAGAAGGAGCAGGAGCTTGAACACGCCCTGCTCTTCAATGGGGAGGGAGAGCAGGCTCATGCGGGAGAGCCCGCCCTTGTCGAACTGGAGCCGGGCCAGATCCATGGCCGGCATGGTCTGCCGCATCATGGAAAAATGGATTTCGGAGTTGCTGCCGCCGGTTACATCCAGCAGGGATCTGCCTCCCCGATGCCATAAAAGCAGATTTTCCGGCAGCCCGTGCGCCCCCGTTTCCGGATCCACAGCCATCCATTGGCCCCCGGCATAAATTTCCGGAACCGGATTTAAGGACTGGTATCTGCGAGCATCCCGAAGCTCCAGTCCCATGGATACCCGCGCCGGGATACCGGCGTGGTTGAGAAGCCGCATAAGCAGTTCGGGGAGGCTGTACTCGCTCAAAAGCAGAGAGGCGTTCTGATCCGGCTCCGGGGCGCTGAGCTGCTTGGCCAGTTCCCGGGCAAAACTGGCCGGGGTGCTCGATTTTTCATAGGCCTGCTCGACAAGCTGATGTACGGCGGTACTCTGGAGTTCGCCCCAGTAAATCGTTTTCGGCTCCGGGCGTTCTTGTTTTTCCGGCTTGTGGCGGGCCTTAGCGCCGGCAATCATCTGCACCTTGTAGTACAGGGTCTGCGCGCCCCGGGCACTGCGCCGGGTCCACTCCGCCCTTCTGCCGCCCGGGCTTTCCACAATGGAGAAGCCGTATCCGGTCGAGGCCGCCTTCTCCGATACCCGCCGAAACCCCGGCGGGTTGTCCGGAAGATCCAGGCTTACCCGTATCGGCTCGCCTCCGGCGATAAAGTCTATCCTTGCCTCAATGAGCCATACCGGCTTTTCCTGGCCCGGTATCAGGGGAATATGCAAGTCGGTGTGCCTGAGCCAAGCAAAAATCATTCCTGTGATGATCAGGGTCAAAATCACCAGGTAAAAAGCGGCTTTTGACTTCATTGGGGGCTATCCCCGCTGGATTTCGGCTCCGGCAGGGAAGTGACAAATTTTTGCGCCACATCCACCACCATGAGATCCCGCAGGATATTGCGGCCGACCAGCACCTTGTAATTGAGGTGGGCTCTCTGCTCGAGGGAAAACTCCGCGATCATCCTGATCCGGCCGATCTGGCACTGCATTTTTACTACCGGCCGCCGTTCTGCTTCTATTTTGGATGCCTGAACGATTCTTACGTGGCGGACTATCGGCTTTTCAATTTCGTAGAGCGGCTCGCCTTCCCTGTCCTGCAATGTAAAGCGGACCCACGGGTTCCCGTCCCGTTCAAACTTTTCAATGTCGTGGGCGTCGAGCGAGGATGTGGTAGCGCCGGTATCGATGCGTGCCCGAAAAATATGACCCGGCGGCGTAAGCCGGACTTTTTCCACCCTTCCGACCAGAATCTTGTCCGTGCCACAGGTCTCCGGCATGGGCGGTGTTTCGGCCCCTGCATCCGGCTTCGAATCGCCGGAGGGCTGAAGGGCCTGCAGCCTTTGGCACGTATCGGTATGGAGCTTTCGTATCTGCTCCTCGAGAGCCTGAAAATGGCGGCTGTTTTGTTCCATGAACGTATCCAGCAATTTCTGCTGCTCCCCGGACTGTTTCAGCAGCAGCTCGGTTTTTTCGGCCTGAAGGTCCGCGCGTTTCTCCAGAGTTGTCACCTTGTCGCCGATCATGGCCAAGTCTTTCTTCTGCAGGAAAAAACTGTTCGCCCCGCATCCCGTCGCAAAACCGGCAATCAGCACCAGCAGCAGTGCTCTTGCGAAAAATCGGTCTGTCCCTGTCATTGCATATCCTTTACACGGGTTTGCCGATTGTACTGTTTTTGTAATGAAAATGTCACTTTACACGCCCGGCGAATGCTGTTATAGCAGCCACCGTCTTCTCCCCCCCGCGTCCGACGCCCTGCACCCCCGATCCAAATGAATTCCCGGGTGGATTCACAGGCACTGAAGCCGGGGCGGAGCGAAAAAACCGGCAAAGCATTTTTTGCATTGCAATAGAGGCAATTTAATAGGTGTTATATGATAAACAGGGAACAAATAAAACGGAAAATACAAAAATGGAAACTGCTGCAAAACCGCCGCCGCGTCCTGATCATCGAGGACCTCAGGGTGGGCTACATCCCCATTTACAAGGTCGCCTCCACATCCCTGCGCAACCTCATCTGCGGCCGCCAGAAAGGACACCACTTCCCTGAATGGCGCAACAGAAAACTCACGGTATCCAAAAAGCGGCAGGTGGAACGCTGCATCCGAAAATCCGCAGGCATCCGGAAAACCCGCCGGCTGAAGCGGAAATACTTTTTGTTCGCCTTTGTCCGCAACCCCGTCACCCGGCTCTATTCCTGCTACCTGGACAAGGTGGTGCGCCCCGGCAAAGAGGGAAAGCGCTGCAATCTGCGCCGCTACGGCATTGAAACCGACATGGACTTTGACGCCTTTGCCCGGCGCATTGCCGAAATCCCCGATTCGGAGGCGGACAAGCATTTCCGCAGCCAGCTCTTTGAGATCTATCACCAGGGCGAGTGGCTGGTGGACTTTGTCGGCAAGCTGGAAAACATGGTCGCGGACTGGCAGCGCCTGGCTGAGAAAACAGGCCTGCAGGAAATTCCGGAGATCTACCGCAGGACGGGAGCCGGAAACGGACTCGATCAGCTGCCTCTTAGCCCGGAGACCGCCCGGCTTATCGCCCGGCGCTACAGCCGGGCCATTGATCTTCTCGGCTACCGCCAGGAAATTGACGCCTGGCTGGACCGCAAATCCTATGAACAGGCCGATACATTCCAACAGCGCAAGGCGGTGTAACGCAGCCTCCGAAAAGTCCCGTATTCTCCCGTGCCGCAAACACCTCCCCGGAAACCCGGGCTGCCTATATCCCGATTGACACCGTCCTGCTTTGCCGTTACTTATTGAGTAGAAAAGCATTCCTGCGCGCTGTTTTGCCGCTGCCCGCAAAATCTCCAATCCAAGCATGAGGAGGGAGGCATGAAGATTCCCAAAGGGCGTTCTGTCGACAAAATCGTGGAAGAGCGTATCCAGCAATGGCAAAGGTCGCAGGGGCCGGCCAGGCAAGAGGCGCCCGGCAGGCCCTCGGTCATTACCATATCCCGACAGCCCGGAAGCCGCGGCAACGAGATTGCGGCAAAACTGGCGGATGCGTTCGGATACAACCTGTTTGACCGGGAGATCATTCACCAGATGTCAGAAAACGCCAATACCAGCCGGCAGGTGATGGAGACCCTGGATGAGAACGGGCTAAACGTCCTGGAGGATGTGATTGCCACGGTGGTTGAGCAGCGGCACCTGTGGCCCGATGAATACAGCAGGCACCTGATGAAAATCATCGGCGCCATCGGCGAGCACGGCAGGGCCGTCATTGTGGGCAGGGGCGCGTCCTTTATTATCCCGCCCCCGGAAAACATCCGCCTGCGCTTTATCGCCTCCCTGGAAAACCGGGTTCAAAAGGTGGCGGCGGAACTGGCCGTATCCGGGGAAGAAGCCCGTCGGCAGATATACAGGGTGGAAGCCCAGCGCCGCTCTTTTACCCGCCGCTATTTTTATACGAGCATAGACGAGCCGACCCATTATGACCTGATCATCAACACGGACCACATGAGCGACGAACAGGCGGTGGCCATGATCAAGGCACTGGTGGAGGCCGGGTTTAAATCGTAACGGCGGCAGGGCCGCCGGCTATCCAAAGCGCTGCTCAAGGCCGGTGGTGACCCGGGAGTGGAAAAATGCAAACAAGGAATCCCGGTATTGCCGGATATAGGCGGGGATTTCGCGCTCAGAGGTATGCTCCGGGGTGTCGCTTACGAGTTTGAACAGAAAGCAGGGCCGTTGAAACTTGCGGGCCGCCTGTATCACGGCCGCACTCTCCATGTCCAGCAAATCCGCAATTTTTGCCATTTCCCGGCGCTTGTCCGGATTTACCACCGGCTTATCCCGGGTTGCAACCCTGGCTTCTTCAAAGCCCGGGAGTCTATCCGCTTCATGGTGAAACGGCAGGCCGGTTCGGAAATGCGGCCGATCCGGTTCCACAGCCGCGCTCACCTGGTAGATGCCGCCCAGGCAAAATTCGCCCTCAGCGGCGGCTCCGGCTGCCCCGATATTAACGAGGCATGCCGGCGGGCAGCTCATGCACAGGCAGGCGCAGGCCATTGCGGCGTTGGTTTTGCCCATTCCGGAGATCACCAGCACGGTATTTTCCGCCCTGTAAGCGGTGAAAGGGCCGATGCTCGATCGCAGGCAGTCAAGGCCCGCCACAAAAGGCTTTGCCTCAAGGTAGGTGGCCATGACCAGGCCGATTAGAGGACACTGCTGCATTGGGCGGTCTGCTCCAGCTTATCCACGGCCGCTTTGCCAGCGGCCCCAAGAGTCATTGTATAGGAATTGACGTAGAGCTTGATATGCTCCTCGATGACGGAGTCGTCGAGTTCCCGGGCATGCTGTTTGACAAATGCCCGCGAGGCTTGCGGATGCTTCTGCCCGTACGCGAGAGAGTCCCGGATCAGGGACTCCAGAGATTGCTTATGGGCAATGGCGTCCCCATCTTTGCGCACGGCAATACAGCCCAGCGGAATGGGCAGCCGGGTCTTTTCCTCCCACCACCGGCCGAGATCGACAATCTCGGTCAAACCGTAGCGCGGATAAATAAAGCGGCCCTCATGGATAATGACGCCGGCATCCCACCGGCCGGCACGGATTCCGGGCAGGATCGCATCAAAGCTTGCGGTTTCGACATGGGCTATATCCGGACGCCAGAGTTTCAAGAGCAGGTGCGCCGTGGTGTAGCGGCCCGGCACAACTACCCGGGCATCCGCAATCGGGGGCAGGTCGCTGCCTGCGACCAGCAGCGGACCGCAGCCGTGTCCCAGGGCGGCGCCGGCATCGAGCAGCGCATACCGATCCTTGAGAAGCAGATAGGTATAAAAAGATAGCTTGGTCACGGGATAAGTCCGGGAAAAAGCCAGGTTGTTCAGGGTCTGCACATCGTCCAGATGCGGCGTAAAGCGAAAGGAACCGGTATCGATGTAGCCCTGGAGCATGGCATGGAAAATAAAGGTATCGTTGGGGCACGGGGAAAAAGCGATATCCAGATGCGGCATAAAGGGTCCTGTTCCTTCTAGAACCTGCGCACAACGGTGTATTGCGAATCCCGCTGGACCGGAACGCGGCCGGCGTTGCGGATCAGGTCGATAAACTGCTGCATATGGGTGCTCCTCTCAATACCGGTGGCCTTTACCACCACCTCCTCCATGAGCACCCCGCCCATATCATCAGCTCCCATGGCAAGGGCGATCTGTGCGGGCTTGAGGCCTTCCGTGAGCCAGCCTGCCTGGATATGGACGATGTTGTCCAGATAGATCCGCGAGATCGCGACAATCTTTAAGTAATCCACGCCGCTGGCGGCAGGGATATGATCCATCCGGGTGTTGCCCGGGGAAAAGGACCAGGGAATAAAGGCCCGCAAAATTTTCGTCTCATCCTGTATCCCGCGCACCACCCGAAGATGTTCGATCCGCTCGGCCAGGGTCTCGCCCATGCCGTAGGTCATGGTGGCCGAGGATTGCATGCCGTGGCGGCAGAGGCTCCGCATCACCCCGCACCATTGTTCCGTATTCAATTTGCGCGGGCTTACCTCCTGCCGGATGCGTTCGACCAGAAGATCCGAGGCGCCGGGAACCGAATCCAGCCCCGCCGCCTGTAAGGCGCGGATCACGGCATCCACCGGCTCCCCGCTTTTCTGCGCCATATGCACGATCTCCGCGGGCGAGAAGCAATGCAGATAAAGATCCGGGAACCGGCTTTTCACAGCCTCCAGCATTGCAATATAATGCTCCGTCCGGTACTCCGGATGGAGCCCTCCCTGCAGCATTACCTGGGTTCCGCCCGCGGCGGCCAGTTCTCCGGCGCGCCGGCAGATCTCATCGGTGGAGAGGCGGTAGGCCTCAATCCGGCCGGCACGGGCATGATAGGCGCAAAACCTGCATGCCGCTTCGCAGACATTGGTAAAATTGATGATCCGGTCCAGAATAAAGCCGACATGGGCTTCCGGGATTGCCATACGCCGCCTGAAATCCGCCGCCCTGCCGAGAGCGGGAAGGTCCCAGGCAAAAAGCTGCAGGGCTTCGTCTTCACTGATACGGGCATTATCATAGATTTTCGCCTCGAGCGGGCTTGAAAGATCAGCGGCATACATGATCTGTATCTCCCTGGGAATTTTCATTCCAGAACCGCAGCGCCGGCACCGGCGCCAGCAGCCCCTGGGCTGCCGCGGCCTGGAAGTAGTAGCACAGGGCGTCTTTGAGTTCCCCGGAGAAATCAAAACGCAGGAGCCTGTAATAGGACTGGATATCATAATCCACATCCGGATACTTTTTCCGGGCATGCTCCAGCAGGACCCCGTTTTCCGCCTCAAGCGATCCAAGGGAACGCCTGAAGGAGCAAACAACGTCCCGGATCCGCCCGGCCTCCTCCCCGATGGCCTCCTGCCTTACGGCGAA
>CAZWNV010000091.1:0-11874 GCA_964635265.1 uncultured Desulfobacteraceae bacterium | reverse complement strand
CTGTTGTCTGAGCCCGAAAGGGCGAGTTCACAGTGAGCTGGCGGAGCAAGCCCCAGAGATAGCACAAGGCGCGACAGGCCTCGGGGTAAATACCGGGTATGGCCTTATAAAATAGACCATAGCTTTAGAGCATAACTTTCCGTTACTTTCTGCAAAAGTTCCGTGCCAGCGGAATAAACCGCTTTTTACGAAAGTATCAAGTTTGGTGCGATAATTCCAGTACAAGGAGATGCGGCTATGGTAGTTGAGCAGATGCCAATCCCCGATCATTTCGATCCGGATAACGTCGGCACGGTCTGGCGCGTGGACTATGCGGACAAGGCGGCAAAAGCGGAAGAATGGGCGGGACGGCATGCGATTGCGAAAGCCGGCGAGGATCGGTTCAAGATATGTCTGCTGCTCGTGGATGTCCAGAACACCTTTTGCATTCCCGGGTATGAACTTTATGTGGCAGGCAGGTCGGGGACAGGGGCGATAGATGATAATGTCCGCCTGTGCCGGTTTATTTATCGCTATTTGCATGCGATCACGGAAACGGTGCCGACAATGGATACGCATTACCCCATTCAGGTGTTCCACAGTATCTTTCTGGTCAACGACCAGGGCGAGCATCCGGCACCGCTGACCATTGTCACAGAAGACGATATTGTGCAGGGACGCTGGCGTTTTAACGAGAGACTGGCCGATGCCTTAAACATTACGCCTGCTTACGGCCAGGAGTATCTTCTCCATTATGCCCGGCAGTTAAAGGAGAGTGGCAAGTACGATTATATTATCTGGCCCTACCATGCCATGATCGGCGGTATCGGCCATGCCCTGGTATCAGCGGTGGAAGAGGCCCTGTTTTTTCATGCTGTCGCCCGCAGCACCCAGCCGGACTATCACGTTAAGGGAGAAAATCCCTTTACGGAACATTATTCCGTGCTGGGACCGGAAGTCACCCGGGATCCAAAGGGCAGGCGCCTGGCGGACAAGAATGAGAAGGTGCTCAACAAGATCATCGAAAATGATGCGGTCGTCATTGCCGGTCAAGCCAAAAGCCATTGTGTGGCATGGACGATTTCGGATCTTTTGGATGATGTGATGGCCTATGACAGGGATCTGGTAAGGAGGGTCTATATTCTCGAGGACTGCACTTCGCCGGTGGTAGTGCCCGGCGTGGTGGACTACACCGAGCAGTCTGATGAAATTTTCCGGCGTTTTGCGGAGGCGGGCATGCACTTGGTCCGGTCAACGGATCCGATAGCAGACTGGCCGGGCATGGGGGATGGTTAAGCACCCGTCAGGTGATGCATCAGCGGTCCCCGCCCATGGCCGATGCGGGTTTGTGCGGAGATTTGAATCAGCTTGCTCGTATAGTCAACCGTTCGGGAAAATGCATGAGCCGGTCCATGGCCCTGGGCCAGAAACGAGGCAAATGCGGAGGCAAATGTGCAGCCGGTGCCGTGGGTATTGGGGGTGTCATGGCGCGGCCGGGTTTCCACCACTTCCTGGATCGTGCCCTCCTGGCGGTAGAGCAGGGTGTCGGTGACATTCGGCTGTTCCGGATGGATATGGCCGCCCTTTAGCACGATGCCGCGCAGGCCGGCAAAGCGTCCCAACAATTGCCTCCCGGCATTGGGAGCCTCTCCGGAAGCGCTGCCGCAAAGCTTTTCCAGTTCAAACCGGTTGGGTGTGAGATAGTCAACCATTGGCAGGATGCTCTCTGTCAAGGCCTCCGCTGTATCCTCATCAATCAGTTGGAATCCGGTTGTGGATATCATGACCGGATCGCAGACAACGAGGCGTCCTTGCAGGTAAGGCGCTACCGCTTTACAGATTTCCCGGCTTGTCAGCATACCCAGTTTGATTACCGGTATGGCAAGGTCCGAGAGAACAGAGTGGATCTGTTTGTCCACGAACTGCGCGGAAACGGCAAGGGTGCCGGCCACCTCACAGGTGTTTTGGGCGGTGAGCCCCGTTATCACCGCGGCGCCGTAAGCCCCGGTGGTGACAAATGTTTTCAGGTCCGCCTGGATCCCTGCCCCGCCTGAGGGGTCAGAGCCTGCAATGGTCAGTACTGCGGGTATGGCATCGGCTTCATTCATTGGGGTTTTCCAATCTGTCCGGCCGGTTGTGACTGCTGGCAGCAGCCGGTTCAATCCATGTAAACGCAAAAGTCCTGGCGTGTCAAGAAAGGATGGCCCCGGGCCGTCCCGGCTCCTGCCGCGGCAGGGACCGGGACGGCAATAAAGCCGGGCTCCGCCTTAACTGTTTAAGATTTTTTTGGCGGATTCGTCGTTTGCTTCGGTTACCAACGGAATGCCGGTGATGTCCGCGGTTTCCCGGTTTCCGGAAAACAGGTCATCCCGTTCAATGGAATCGATGGAAAATTTTCTGGCACCTGCCATTAGCTGCTGGATACCGCAGGAGAGCTTATCGGAGAGGGTCCAGAAGGCAATGGCGCCGTAGGGGATGTTCGGCATCTCATCCTTGCCCACCTTGGCCTCTACGTCATAATAGGAGGCAAAGATCTCTTCCGGCGTGCTTCCCAGGCTGCTGACAGTCTTTGGCAGGCTGTCCCAGTGGCCGCAGACTTTTTCTTTCCGGTCCGGATGAATGGCCCCTTCAATGTTGGAGCCGACAAAACCCGGGATCATGATGGCCCGGCCCATGCAGACCAGCTTGGTATAGGGCGCGCCCAGAGCTATGGCTTTGAAAATATGGTCTTCCAGGGCAAAGCCCCCCGCAAAGGAGAGATCCACCACGTCTTTTCCCCTGGCCGCCAGAAGGCTGGCGTATTCGTGGGCCTTGGCGTGCAGATGCAGGGAGGGCACGCCCCAGCTCTGCATCATGTTCCAGGGACTCATGCCGGTGCCGCCGCCTGAGCCGTCTATTGTAAGCAGATCAAGGCCTGCGTCCGTGGCGAACTTGATGGCCATAGCCAGCTCCTCCATGCCGTAGGATCCGGTTTTGAGTGAAATTCGCTTGAATCCCAGGCTGCGCAGGTAGTCCACGCTCTGCATAAAGGACTCGCGCACGGCATCCACGGTAGCCATATCCGTGGCCCCCAGGCGGCTGTGCCTGGCAAAAGAACTGATGGAGCCGCGTTTGAAGGCTTCCTGGACGGAAGGCTTGTTGGGGTCCGGGTCCACGAGATATCCCCTGTCCTTTAAGAATTTGGCATACTCCAGGCTCGTGACCTGGATTTCCCCGCCGATATCCTTGGCGCCCTGGCCCCACTTGAGTTCCAGGATGCACTTGTTGCCGTATTTTTCCGCAATGTATTCGGCAACGCCGTTTCTGGTGTCTTCCACATTCATTTGAATGATAATGGCTCCGTATCCGTCGTTGTAGCGCATGTAGGAATCGATGCGGCGGTCAAGCTCCGGTGCCTTGGTGATCGTGCCGTTTTTCATCTCGGACTCGCGGTCGACGCCCACCACGTTCTCCCCGATAACAACCGGGATCCCTACCAGGGAAGCGCCGATGGCAAAGGAATCCCAGTATTTGGCCGCAACAAAGGTCGAGCCCAGAGCCCCGGTCATCAAGGGGATCCGCGCCTTGGTCTTGATCTCTTTGCCGAACTCGGATTCCAGGCTGACATTGGTAAAGAGGCAATCATCCGGATCACTGGAGAGACCGGACGGCAGTCCGTGGGAGCCATAGGCGTAGCCCTGAATCCGCAGGGAATTATAGGAGGCGCCCACGTGGGTGGTATTGTTGGCGCCGGCCGTGACAATGCCGAAGCCTCTTGGATACAGCAGTTTGCGGCCCACCAGGCTTGACATGAAGGTTTCGCATTTGCCCTGGCAGTCCGCACGGCAGAGGGTACAGAGTCCTGATTCCGCCGGATTGCCGCGGTTGGTGGTGCCGAGTACATCATTGTTTTTGGAAAATCGCATCATTTTTTTCCTCCGGCCTGTTGTTTTTGCCTCGTATTTGTATTATTTTTAATATGTTATGTATAAACCGCCGAGGCGTTTTTTCAAGGCAAAAAAAAACGCCTCGCATCCGCTCGGCATAGAGCCGGTCCGGATAGAGACGTCTTCGTCATCAATAGCCCGATTGTTGCACATCATTGTGGAACAATCGATAACTTATTTTTTTAATATAAAGTGAAACTTAATGTCAACAGCTTTTTTTAGTGGCAATTGCAGGAAGGCCTTGCCGGGGCGTCAATACATGTCCTCGGACAGGAGGATGGCTTCCGCCACCTGCCGCATGGGTTTTCTGGAATCCATGCTTTTTTTCTGGATCCAGCGGTAGGCCTCCTCGGCAGAAATCTGCATCCGCCGCATCAACACTTCCTTGCTCCTCTCCACCAGCTTGCGGGTCTCCAGTTCCTCCTGTATGACCCTGGTTTTGACCATGAGCTCGGAGTTGAATATGGCCACGGCCGCCTGGTTGGCCACCGCCTTGATCAGGTTGACTTCTGTTGCTGTAAAGTCATGGTATTCCATCGTAAAACAGTTGAGCACCCCGATCACCTTCTCATCTCGGAGCTTGAGCGGTACGGAAGCAAGAGATTTCAAGCCCATTTTTCTTGCCATTTCCTTTTCCTTAAACCGGGGCTCCTCCAATACGTCCCATACCAGAAGCGGATTTTCGCTGGCTGCTACATGTCCCACCACACCCTCGTTTACAGATAGAACGCGGTCCTTCACGTAGTCCGGATCGATTGTCTGGGTGGCTTTCAGCCGCAGCTCCCTGGGCTCCTTGTCTTCTTCCATAAGCCAAAGGGAGCAGATGTCCACACCGGTTACCTGAGCTGTTACCATGACAATGAGCTTGAGGATCTCCTCCAGGTAAAGATCCGAGTTAATGGCCCGGCTGATTTCGGTCAGGGCTTTGATGTATTTGTCCGTATTTTGGTGCTCTTTTGTTTCCATTGGATTTACCTGTTGTCATGCCCCGGAAAAGCTGTTTTGCGGCACCGCCTGCGGTGGCTGCCGGGACAACCCAATTTGTAGGACAGATGCCCAAAGATTGCAAGACGCATATTTCCGCAGGATCGCAGCGGAAGCGACAAAATCCCTTTTTTTTCCACGGATCAGACGTGTTTTCGGACATGTGCATAGGCCCTGCGGCTGGTGCAGACCTCGTAGTATTTGCGCTCCGTATAACGCAGAACCCGGAAATCCTCCATCGAGACTTCGGGGATCCGGGCTTCGCGGATCAGCAGCCGCTGGTAGCGGCCGCCGGTGGTGGGAAATTTACCGGTATGAAAGACAAGGGGATCCTCGGCCATTTCCGGGATGCGGCATTGCAGCCGCTTGAGATGGATCTCGTCGGAGAGTTTTTGAAAACCTTCTGCGTCGAGTTCCACGCCTTTTACATTATACCGGAGCAGCCCCGGCCTGGCTGCCCCGTTTGGATTCTTGTCCGCAGCCGGCTGGTAGAGGTAGACGTTAAACGGAAAATTTGCCTTGCGGAGTTTGCGCCGCATGGCTTTGCTGCACTCGGAGAGCCGGTCCGCCTGGTTAATGGCCGGAGAGATCATGATCTGGTTGTCGTTGTCATAGAAGAAGGTGGGTGCTTTTTCGGCGAAGCCGATGCCGATTCCGATGTCGAGCATGGGCAGACGGTTCATCCGGTTTCGCTGGTTGTAGCGGCTGACAATGAGCAGGATGTTGATCGCCAGCCCACAGGCCCGGGATACGCAATACCAATGCCCGGGCGCGTCGGCATGTTCCAGTATCGAAAGGATGATGGCATCCCCTTCGATGAAGGTTTTGTTGGCTCCGTAGAGGGAGAGGATGTTGTTTATGGGCTCAAAAAAGTTCATGCTGAAATTGGTTGCCGGATTCTGCTGCTTTCCCTTCATTTCCCGGACGATGGTAGTAGAGCCCCGGATATCGGCTTTAAGCACAGCATGATTGCGGATGGCGCGGGTTTGGGCGCGCTCTTCGTGGGAGAGCATGAATTCATAAAGGGTGCGGTTTTCCCTGGACAGGCGGATGGTGTTGGGATCCGTGCGAATGTGGATCGAATCTGCAGCTTCCTTTACAAGTTGATAATTCACCAGGTCCCGGTGGTAACGGGCAAAATCCCGCAAAAACCGGATCAGGTACCGGCGCTGCCGGCGTTTGGGGGTGCGCTTGATCCGCCGGATGGTTTTGTCCAGGGTTTTTACGGAAATGTTTTGAGAGTAGTATCGTTTATAGCGGTTTAATTTGCGGATGATGGTTTTGCGCGTTTTCGGTATGATCAGGTATTGCAGGCACTCCTCGGGCATAAGCGGAGGGCAGTAATTTTGAAACAGGCACTGCATCATGTACGGAGCGGCGATGCCGTCTATAATAAGTTCCTTGGAGACAAGCCGGAAAAACTGATTGAGCAGCTTTTTCTGTTCTTTTTCCCTGTTTTTTAACTTGCGGATTTTGTCCGGGTTTTTGTTTGGGCTGGATTTGATTTTCTTTCGGGCGGTTCGGGTCTTATCGAAGTCGAAAAGCAATTCCATGTTGGGTACGTGCCGAATAACGCTGTCGATTTCCGGCCGGTGGGCCTCTTCCGTCTCGATTACGGCGGGTTTGAGACGGGCAATGGGAAAAGGGGTTTTTGCTGCCCCGGCTTTCTGCGTCTCGCGTCCGGCTGGTGCGGGCAGGCCTCCCGCAAGAAAGCTGGTCAGCAAATTCAAAAGCGCGGTATAGTTCACCGGGTCTTCAATGCGGTGACCGATCAGCACGTAATTTTCGATCATGAAAGATCCGGTTATCAGTTCAGCGGCCTGCAGGATCGGGTTGGCGAAAATCTCGGGCGGGATGAGGCTCTGTTCGCCGAAGTTGGAGGCCCGCAGCTTGTTCAGTTCATGCTGGACATCCTGGAAATACTGGAAAATATCCGCCCCTGTTTTCTGGATTATCCGGTCTTTCCGGTAAATGACGGCTGCCACCTCCTCGCGGAGGGCGAGCGGGGGATCCCGCGGATCCTCGAGTTCTTTGCTGCGGATGACGGTTTTCAGGTGCTGCACGGCTTCCTCGAACTGCCGGGTAATTGCTTCGCTGAGCAGCTTGGCGAGGCTGATCTGGGCAAGCACGTCGATCTGGGTTTCCCGGCTGGACTTGGCGGTGTTAATGCCATGGAGCAGAACAGCATGGCACTGGCGTTTAAATTCGGCGATTTCATTGTGCCACAGCAGGCGGCGTTCGGTGTGAAAGGACGCGGATACCTTGGCGTAATAAAGAATAAGTTGGAATATCAATCGGTTGGTTATTCGGTGCAGCTCCGGGCTGATGTAGACGTCATGGCGGACGTTGTCTATTCCCCGTTTGAGCCGATCCAGGGAGATACTAAAGGTATAGTGCCGCAAGGGAAAGTGGTGTATCGACGCTGTCGGCTTCGAATTGGGTTCCATTATTGCAGTTCCGCCTTGTCCGGGGCTTTACAGGAAAATCGGTCCGGTTTTCATGAGCAATGCGGAACTTACTGTAGCCTGTTGCGGCAGAAATTGTCAATTATTTTAGCCAGTCCCGGGGTTGGCCCGAGAGGCCGCTGGCGTGCCTTGCTGCCGGCTCCCGGCGAAGCGCACCCGGAGCCAGCTGTTTTTTTCGGAACCCCGGCCCCGGAAAAGGCTTGTCCGCTACTTGTAGGAGTATTTCTGTGAAGGAAAACTGCCGTCCTGCACCTCCTGTACATAGGTGTTGATTCCGGATATTGCGGATTCGCGCAGGTTGGCGTATTGTTTGACGAATTTGGGCAGACGGCCTCCCCGAAGCCCCAGAAGGTCATGCATCACGAGAACCTGTCCGTCACAGTCCGGGCCTGCACCGATGCCTATGGTCGGGATTCTCAGGGCTTCCGTGATTTTCGCGGAGATGGCTGCCGGAATGCCTTCGAGCACAACAGAAAAAGCGCCGGCGGCTTCTACCTCTTTGGCATCGGAGATCAGGCGTTCTTCATCGCGCTGCACCCTGTAGCCGCCCATTTGATGCACGGACTGGGGCAACAGGCCGATATGGGCCTGCACCGGTATACCCACTTGTGTAAGCGCCCGAATAATATGGCAGATGGAGGTGCCGCCCTCGAGCTTTACGGCGCTTGCCCCGCTCTCCTTTAAAAAGCGGCCGGCATTGGCAACGGCTTCCGCAGTTGTGGTCTGGTAGGACATGAATGGCATATCCCCCACCACAAGCGCTCTTTCCGTACCCTTTGCCACGAGGCGGGTGTGGTAGATCATTTCATCCATGGTGACGCCAAGGGTGTTCGGCTCTCCCTGCACCGCCATACCGAGGGAGTCGCCGACCAGTATCAGATGGATGCCTGCCTCGTCTGCAATTTGGGCAAACGGATGATCATAGGCGGTAATTGCGGCGATTTTCTCCTGATTCTGCTTCATTTCAAAGATCGTGGTGACGGTAATTGCAGCCATAGGGCCTCCTTTTTTCCGCATCTGCATGAGACCGGACCCGGCGCTCCTGGTTGGGGGAATATATGTTGACTCCGCGTAAATCTTTAAATATAAATGCAGGATTGCCCTTTTGCAAAGCATGGGATCCTGTACAGGCCTGCTTCCGGAGTGTTCTGCACAATGGCTTTTATCGTATGCTACTCCTTCGCGGGCTGTTTTTCAATTGGAAATAACCGTATACCCGGAATTGACCCCGACTTATGATTCAGCTGATTCGCGGTTTTAAAGATATACTGCCCGAAGAAATCGAGCTTTGGAAACATATTGAGCAGACGGCTGTCGAGATTTTTGAAGCCTTCGGTTTTCGGCAGATCCGTGTGCCTGTTGTGGAAAAGACGGAGCTTTTTCAGCGGAGCATCGGGGAATATACCGATATTGTGGAAAAGGAGATGTACACCTTTTCCAGCGGCAGGGGGGAGATGCTCACCCTCCGGCCGGAGGCCACAGCCTCGGTGGTGCGCGCCTATATTCAGCAGCGGCTCTATGCAAAGGATCCGGTGCAGAAACTCTATACCCTGGGGCCGATGTTTCGCAAGGAGCGTCCGCAAAAGGGGCGTTACCGGCAGTTTTATCAGATCAATGCCGAGGCCTTCGGTATTGCCTCGCCCTATATCGATGCCCAGTTGATTTATATGCTGACCCTCTTTTTTCAGCGTCTCCAGATCGCCGGGCTCGAAGTGCATTTGAATTCTCTGGGCTGTCCCCGGTGCCGGCCGCGATTTAAGGCGGCACTGGCACAGATGCTTGAGGGCAGAAGCGGGGAGCTCTGCAGCGACTGCATCCGGCGCGCCGGCAGCAATCCCCTGCGGGTGCTGGATTGCAAGGTGCCGGGATGCCGGCAGGTGGTAGCGGACGCCCCGGTCATGACCGACTATTTGTGCGGCGAGTGCATGCGGCATTTTGAGAAGGTAAAGGCATCCCTGGAGGCCATGGGCATCGCCTATGTGATATCTCCCCGTCTGGTACGGGGTTTGGACTATTACAGCCGCACCGCCTTTGAGATCCAGACAGCGGAGCTGGGCGCCCAAAATGCGGTTGCGGGCGGCGGGCGCTATGACGACTTGGTGCAGGGTCTGGGCGGGCCGGAGCAGCCGGCAATCGGCTTTGCCATAGGGCTGGACCGGCTGGTGGATCTGATGCTGAGCAAGATCAGCACAGGGAGACTGCCCCCGGAGGTTTTTGTAGCAGCGGTGGGCGAAAATGTTCAGCCGAAGGCCTTTGAATGGTCCTGTGCGTTGAGCCGGGCCGGTATTCGAACGGAAGTGGATTTCTCCGGCAGGAGCCTGAAAGCCCTGATGAAGCGGGCGGATCGTCTGCAGGCAGGCTTTGTCCTGATTGCCGGAGATCAGGAGCTGGAGCGGGGTGCCGTGCTGCTGCGCAACATGGAAGACCGGCAGCAGAGGGAAATTGCGGTCGACAAGCTGGTTGAAGGGGTACGGGCGCAGTTGAGACAGAAAACCAAAGGAAATCATACGCAACAATAAGAAGGAGAAGTCGCGTGACAGATAAACTGGGGGATTTGCGGCGGACCCATACCTGTAATGAACTGGGCCTTGACTATATCGGAAGCGAAGTCGTTTTAATGGGCTGGGTCCAGCGGAGAAGGGATCATGGCGGGGTTATATTTATTGATCTGCGGGACAGGGAAGGCATCACGCAGGTGGTTTTCAATCCGGAACGTGAGCCGGAGGTTCACGCAAAGGGGCATGATATCCGCAATGAATATGTGCTGGGGGTTCGGGGAACCGTTGAGGCAAGGCCCGAAGGCATGACCAACCCGGATTTGGCAACCGGCCAGATAGAGGTGACCGTCCACGAACTCAGGATCCTGAATAAGGCGCAGACCCCTCCCTTCATGATAGAAAACCAGGTGGAGGCCTCGGAAAGCGTCCGTCTCCAAAGCCGGCACATTGATCTGCGCCGGCCGAGGCTGCAGCAAAACATCATGGCCCGCCACAAGGCAGCCGCAGCAGCCAGGAATTTCTTGAATGAAAACGGTTTTCTGGATATTGAAACCCCGGTCCTTACCAAGAGTACCCCTGAGGGCGCCCGGGATTTTCTGGTACCCAGCCGGCTGCACCAGGGAAATTTTTATGCCCTTCCCCAGTCCCCGCAGCTGTTCAAGCAGCTTCTGATGATTTCCGGCTTTGACCGTTACTATCAGATCGTCCGCTGCTTTCGCGATGAGGACCTGCGGGCTGACCGGCAGCCCGAGTTTACCCAGATTGACATGGAAATGTCCTTTGTCGGTGAAGACGATGTCATGGAAGTTTCGGAGAATATGGTGGCTGCCGTTCTGGAGGCGGTTATCGGAGAGCGCCCCGGGCTTCCCTTCCACCGGATGACCTATCACGAGGCCCTTGACCGCTACGGGCTGGACAAGCCGGATCTGCGATTCGGCCTGGAGTTGCGGGATATTTCGGATATCGCCGCATCCTCGGGCTTCAAGGTGTTTGCCGATGCGGTACAGAAAGGGGGCATGGTCAAGGCGTTAAACGCCAAGGGCTGTGAGTCCTTTACGCGCAAGGAAATCGATGAACTGACAAATTTTGTGGCTGTCTACCGGGCCAAAGGACTGGCTTATATAAAGGTGAAGCAGGATGAGTGGCAGTCGCCCATAACCAAGTTTTTTACCGAGCAGGAGCGTCGGCAGATGGCCGAGCGCCTGGAAATGGAGCCCGGCGATCTGGTGTTTTTCGTTGCCGATACCGCCAAAGTGGTCAATGAATCCCTGGGGCATCTGCGCAACCATCTTGCCGGGAAGCTGGGCCTGATTGACGATCAGTCCTGGCAGTTTGTCTGGATCACGCATTTCCCCATGCTCGAATACGATGAAACCGAGAAGCGCTACCAAGCCATGCATCACCCCTTTACAGCGCCGGTCGAGGCGGACTATGAAAAACTGGAGACCAATCCCGCCGCAGTCCGGTCGCGGGCCTATGACCTGGTGTTAAACGGAACGGAAATCGGGGGGGGCAGCATCCGTATTCATCAAAAGGATCTGCAGGTTCGGGTTCTGGAGGCCCTGGGTATGGATGAGGCCGAATACACGGAGAAATTCGGCTTTCTGCTATCCGCGCTGGATTCCGGCGCTCCTCCGCATGGCGGTATTGCCTTCGGGTTTGACCGGCTGGTGACGCTTCTTTGCGGCGGCACCTCCATCCGGGAGGTGATCGCGTTTCCCAAGACACAGAAAGGGACCTGCTTGTTAACCAGCGCCCCGTCCGGTGCCAGCAGAGAACAACTCGAGGAACTCGGGCTGCGGGTTCGTCTCGAGTAGGCCGCCAAATTTTTCTTGACAAAAAAGCAGCAGAACCGGTAAAAGACATTTTTAACTTACAATTTATTCCCCAGTAGCTCAGCAGGCAGAGCAAGTGGCTGTTAACCACTGCGTCCGTGGTTCGAATCCGCGCTGGGGAGCCAAAATACGATCCGGCAGAGGCCGGTACAATACGAAAAGCCCCGGGAGCTAAGCGTTTCCGGGG
>CAZWNV010000090.1:0-11945 GCA_964635265.1 uncultured Desulfobacteraceae bacterium | reverse complement strand
GACACCAAGCTTGGGAAGCTTGTACTCTACCAACTGAGCTATGCCCGCATTCTTATCCTATTTTATATACGGTAATAACCGGGTCCTGTCAAGACGAAATTTTCGTAGGATATCCTTTGCCGGTGCACAGAAGGGCTACAGCAGAAAATATCAGCCGCGTTGCAGCTTATTCGTTCAGCAGATCGCGGATCCGGCGGAGTTCGGTTCTGAGTTCAGCGATCAGGTCGCCGGCATGCGGGGGCTGTTTTTTTTTGCGCTGCTGGTGCAGGTGCTGGCGGGCTCCCTGTATGGTGAATTTTTTATCGTAGAGAAGGTGTTTGATCCATAGGATGGTTTTTACATCGGATTGGCGGTACAGCCGCTGTCCGGACTCGGTGCGCTTGGGTTTGATATCCGGGAATTCGGATTCCCAGAACCGGAGTACATAAGCGGCAAGGTCGGTGATTTCGGTGACCTCTCCGATCCGGAAGTAGAGCTTGTCCGGTATGTCGGGAAAAGACGGCCCTGTTTCCGCCATAGGGCACCCCTCGCTTCACGCGGGAAGGCTGGCATGAAAGGTCTGCATCAGATGTCTGGTAATCTCGTCGTGGATACGGTTGACGGTCTCGTCGGCCAGGGTCTCTCGGGCTGAACGATACACCAGGCGGATCGAGACACTCTTGCTGCCCTCCGGTATGGGGGCACCGCTGTAGAGGTCGAAGATGCGGGCCTGTTCCAGCAGCGCCTCCCCTGTCTGATAGATGCTGGCGACTATATCCCCTGCGGGAATGGAGCTGTCGACAATCAGGGTGATATCCCTGGACACGGCCGGAAATTTGGGGATCGGGGAAAACGGCCGAACTTCGGGGACAAGCGGCAGCAGGCGCTGCAGATTGATTTCCAGGATAAAGCACTGCTGCTTGAGGTCGAAATTGGCAAGCACCTGTGGGGCCATTTCGCCGATGAGGCCGATTTCGGTTTCGCCGGCGAAGATCCGGGCGCTGTGGCCCGGCCTCGTGTAGCAGGCCTGCCCCCCGGTCAGGGGCCGGAAGCTGGGGTTTTCGACGTAGAGTCTCTCCAGCAGGGATTCGGCCGCGCCTTTGATATCGTAGAAATCGCAGCACTCGGGTTTTGTCTGCCATGTCGGCGGCATGCGGAGGCCTGTCCAGAGCGCGGCCAGAGTCTCGGTCTCCTCCGGGAGGCGGTCCTGGCCCCGGCTGAGAAAGGTTCTGCCTGTCTCAAAGAGCTTGAGGTCTTTGACCTGGTGGGCGATGTTTTTGCGCACGGCCTCCAGAAGTCCCGGCAGAAGAGAGGTCCGCATAACCGCTTGTTCTTCGGAAAGCGGGTTGAGCACGCCGAGCATACGCTGGCGTTCATCCTCTGGAGGAAGTTCCAGGCGCCGGCAGGAGTCTTTTGCGGCAAAACTGTAGTTGATGGCCTCGGTAAAGCCGAAGCCGCACATGAGGTCTTTGACCGTCTCGCGAAGGCGGATTTCCCGCTCGGCAAGCTTGGTCGGCGCAGAGGTGCCGGGGAAGGTGGTTATGATCCGGTTATAGCCCCAGAGCCGCGCAACTTCCTCCATAAGGTCCTCCGGGCGGCTTACGTCGACCCGGAAACTCGGCGGCAGGACGCGCAAATGGGTTTCGTCGGCAAATGTGGCGGCGAAATCGACTGACTCCAAAAGTTCCTGCATCTGCGAGGCGGCGATGGAGGTGCCCAGCAGGTGATTGGCCTTCTCCGTGTCGAACAGAATCGGCTGGCGGCGGAGAGGCTTTGGATATTCATCAATTGCGCCCTCGACAAGTGTGCCGTTCCCGATTTCGGCCATCAGGCGGGCCGCACGCTCCAGGGCATACAGCGTTCCCTCCGGGTCAACCCCCCGTTCGAAACGATGGGAGGCATCCGTGCTGATCCCCATGCGCTTTGCCGTTTTTCGGATCGATACCGGATCAAAACAGGCGCTTTCAATCAGGACCCGGCAGGTCTGCTGCCGGATTTCAGAATTTTCTCCGCCCATGACTCCGGCTACGGCGACAGGCTTTTCTGCATCGCAGATCATCAGGGTGTCGGATGTGAGCTTGTGCTCTCTGCCGTCAAGGGTGGTGAAAGCCTCGGCTTCCTCAGCGGTCCGCACAACGATGCGGCCTCCGGAGAGCCGGTCAAAATCAAAAGCATGCAGGGGCTGGCCGGTCTCCATCATGACAAAATTGGTGATATCCACGATGTTGTTGACCGGTTTGAGCCCGATTGAGTAAAGTCTGTCCTGCAGCCAGAAAGGCGAGGGGGCCACCGTGATCCCCGTTACCAGCCGGGCGGCATAACGGGGGCAGTGCTCGGGGTTTTGGATGGTAACGGAAGTGGTCCGGGAAATGGCGCCCGACACCGGCGGTATCTCCAGTTCCGGCAGGATCAGCTCCCGGCCCGTTATGGCGGCCACTTCGCGGGCAACACCGATAAAGCTCAGACAATCCGGCCGGTTGGGCGTCAATCCGATTTCCAGGATCGTGTCCGAGAGTTCCAGCGCCCGGGCTGCAGGAGTGCCCTCGGCGGTTTGCGGATCCAGCTCCAGCAGTTTGCTGCCGTTACTGCCAGCTCCCAATTCGCGGGCGCTGCAGAGCATTCCTTCAGATGGGGCTCCCCGGATTTTCGTTTTTTCCACGGTTTCACCGGCCGCCAGGCTTGCTCCGGGCATGGCGCAGGGATAGAGCCCGCCGATTTGCACATTGGGGGCGCCGCAGACAACCGGAACGGTTTTTCCGCCCACATCCACCCGGCAGGCTGTCAGGCTGTCCGTACCGGGATGGGGCTGGGCCTCAATTACGCGGCCCGCTACAATATCGTCCCTGGCAAAGCGGTCAAACATGGCCTCTACTTCCAGCCCGGTCATGGTCAGCGCTTCGGCCAGCTCTTCAGGAGCGGTATCAACGGGAATATAGTTTTTCAGCCAGTTGAGACTGATTTTCATTTCAGAACTGCCTTAGAAATCGGTAGTCGCTTTCAAAGAAAAGCCGGATGTCGTTGATCCCGTATTTGAGCATGGCTATTCGCTCAACACCCATACCAAACGCGAATCCGCAGTATTGCCGGGTATCATAGTCCACATTCTCGAAGACTGCCGGATGCACCATGCCGCAGCCAAGCACTTCCAGCCAGCCGGTGTGGGAGCAGACCTTGCAGCCTTTGCCGCGGCATATGACACACTGAATATCCACCTCTGCACTCGGCTCGGTGAAAGGGAAAAAGCTGGGTCTGAAGCGCAGCTTGATGGATGTATCAAAAATCTGCTGGACAAATTCCGTTAAAACCCCCTTCAGATCCCCGAAGGAGCTGACCGTATCCACCAGAAGGCCCTCCACCTGATGGAACATGGGTGTGTGGGTAAGATCGGAGTCGCAGCGGTAGACCTTGCCCGGTGCCACAACCCGGATCGGCGGGTCGTACTGCTCCATAATCCGAACCTGGATCGGCGAGGTATGGGTGCGCAGAACCGTCTCATCGGATACATAGAAAGTGTCCTGCATGTCCCGGGCCGGATGATTCCTGGGGATATTGAGAGCCTCGAAATTGTAATAGTCGCTCTCCACCTCCGGGCCTTCCGCAATGTCGAAGCCCATGCGGACAAATATGTCGCAGATCCTGCGGTTGATGCGGGTGATGGGATGGAGGCGGCCCCGGGGAAGGGGACGGCCCGGCAGGGTGACGTCAATGCCCTCCTGCCCGGATATCTCCTCGGCCGCTGCAAGCCGGGCTTCAGCCGCTTTTACCGCTTTTTCCAGGCTCTTTTTGACCTGGTTGGCCTTCTTGCCCGCGACCGGCCGCTCCTCCTGCGGGAGTTCGGAAATATTGCGCAGGTACCGGGTTACAAGTCCTTTTCTGCCCAGGTAGTAAACCGAAAGCCTGTTGATCTCTTCGGCTGTTGCCGCCTTTTCCAGGGCTTGCAGCGCTTCATCCCGGATTTGTTCAATATTTTTATCCAATTGTGGCCTTCAGCACCTTATCCTGCCGGATGGGCGTCTGTCTGTGCTTACTTGCCCGCTGCCCGGGCTGCGATCCGGGAGAAGCCCTCCGGATCCGATACAGCCAAATCCGCCAGAACCTTGCGGTCCAGTTCAATATTGTGTTGCTTCAATCCGTTGATCAGCTTGCTGTAGGACAGGTTGTTCATCCGTGCGGCGGCATTGATCCTGGCAATCCAAAGCCTTCTGAAATCGCGTTTGCGGACCTTTCTGTCCCTGTAGGCATACATCAGGGCTTTGTCCACCGCATCTGCGGCTGTTCGGTAGAGCTTGCTCCTGCCGCCCCGGTATCCCCTGGCCAGTTTCAGCACTTTTTTTCTGCGCCGCCTGGCTTTGAAACCTTTTTTTACTCGCATGGGGTTCTCCTTACAAATGGCATACTGATTTTTATCCGTAGGGAAGGAGCCGTCTCACCTCATTCCTGTCGCTTGGATCAAGAATCTGGCTTTTGCGAAGCTCCCGTTTGCGCTTGCGGCTTTTCTTTGTCAGAATATGGCTCGCATGGGATTTGTTGAACCGGTACTTGCCGGTAGCAGTTCGGGTGAACCGCTTGGCCGCTGCGCGGTTGGTTTTCATTTTCGGCATATCTTCTCTCCTGTCTGCTGATCTGTTGCCTGCCGTCCCCATGGGGGCGGGACAGCGCGCTTGGCGAGCAATCAAACAAAAATGCCTCCAGCCGTTTACACAACAGAACTGAAAGGCATTGACCGGTTTTCTCAACCGGAAATGCATAATGGAAAATTATAAATCTAACTTCATACCGCGCTTCAGCAGGAAAGTCAAGTGTTTTGAAGCAATCTTTCTTCTTTGCGGCTTCTGCCCGGCAGGATTGAATTCAACTTTCTGTTTTTTATGATGGTTTGTTCGCCGGGATGCGAGGCGGCATGAATGCCGATTCCTGGTTTTCGCTCCAGGTCACCGCACCCCAGGGGGATGCGCCTACTTCGGCCCCAGGACCATGTTCATGGCCCTGCCCTCGAGTTTGGGAGGCTGCTCCACAGCCGCAAAGTCGGCGGCCATTTCGGCTATGTGGTCCAGCAGCTCCCGGCCGCGGTCGGTCAGGGTGATTTCGCGACCCCTGAAGACTACGGTTACCTTGACCTTGTTTTTCTTTTCTACGAACTTGCGGATGGAGTCCAGCTTTACTTCCAGATCATGGGTGTCTGTTTTCGGACGTACCTTGATCTCCTTGATCTGGATACGGCTCTGCTTTTTCTTGGCTTCCTGCTGTTTTTTGTCCTGCTGGTACTTAAAGCGGCCGTAATCCATGATCTTGCACACCGGTGGTGCTGCATTGGGCGAGACCTCCACGAGGTCCAGTCCGAATTCCTCAGCTGAGGCAAGCGCTTTGTGAATGGGGATAATGCCCAGCTGATTGCCATCCGGATCAATCACCCGGACTTCCTTTTCCTTGATTTCATGGTTTGTCCTGGCCGTATCGCTGCCCTGCTTCTTTCTAGCTATGCCGACACCTCCTGTGTTTGAGTGAATCCATCTTTTCCCGTTTACATTTGTGCCAATTCGCACTATAATAACCATTTACATTATCATATTTCGTTTTCTATGCAAGGAAAAACCTGCAGAAACTGCCCTACCATTTCCCCCGGCAACTGCTGCCGGCGGTAGCGGGCACTTGGCATGCAGCAGCAGAAACGCACAAGACAATCGGACCAGCAGCCCGGGACTGCTACGGCGAACGATGACGATACCCGAAGAAATGGATGAGCTTTCACTGGATGAGGGCTTTGCGTTTTCCTGTTACCCGGGCATTTCCTGTTTCAACGCCTGCTGCCGGGATCTGCACCAGTTTCTGACGCCATACGACGTGCTGCGGCTCAAGCGGCATTTTTCCATGTCCTCCGCATCCTTTCTGGAGCGGTATACAGCCCGGCATACCGGCCCGCAGACAGGGCTGCCGGTGGTGACATTAAAGCCCGGAGACAAAATATCACTGGCATGCCCCTTTGTTACCTCCGAAGGCTGCAGTGTTTATGCGGACCGTCCTTCTTCCTGCCGCATATACCCGATTGTCCGGGTTCTTTCCCGTTCGCGGCAGACGAAAGAGTTGTCCGCCCGATATATGCTGCTGCAGGAACCCCATTGCAACGGGTTTTCCGGCGGAAGCCGGCAGACGGTTCGGGAGTGGATGGAAAGTCAGGGTCTTGGCGTTTATAATGCATTCAACGATGCCATGATGACCGTGATTGCAATGAAGAATCAGTGTATGCAGGCTCCGCTGCCCGCCGGTGCAGCCGCCCTGTGTTATACGGCCTGCTATGATCTGGACCGGTTTCGGGAGCTTCTGGCGGCGAAGCAGCTGGATCTCTCCGGAATTGCCCAGGCGCCGCCGGAAGCGGATCAGGTTCCGGATGAGCAAGTGCTGCGTTTTTCCCTCACTTTTGTGCGGGAGAAGATCCGGCAGTGCGCCGGGGTGCCGGCAGGGGATGCCGACTTTCCGGAGATTGCAGAAATAATTGGAGATGCTGATGGAGCTGGACGGCAAAGCAGCCCTGGTCCTGGGAGGCATTAAAGGTATCGGAAAGGCGGTGGGGCTGGCTCTTGCCCGCGAGGGGGTGCAGGTCGCCGCTACCTATTATGATTGGACCGAGGAGCTGGACCGGATGAAGGCGGACTTTGCCGCAACCGGCCGGGATCATCTCCTTGTCTCCGTGGATCTGCGCGACACGGAGAGGATCGGCCCGGTGGTCCGGGAGGCGGCGGAGCATTTCGGCCGCCTTGACATCCTTGTCAACAACATTGAGCGGGGCGGCTGGCCGGTTGTGCATGGCTCCTATACCCCTTCCCAGTGGGATCTGGAGCTGGAGACAACCCTGAGGGCCAAGCAATGGGTTTTTGATGCCGCACTGCCGTATCTGAAGGCGGGAGAAGGCGGCTGTGTGATCAATTTTTCCTCTATTGCCGCCCTGGTGGGAAGAAGCGGGCCCGCAAGCTACGTGTTCAATGAGGGCTACTCTGCTGCCAACCGAGGCATCTCCCTGCTTACCGAGACCTGGGCGCGGCTCGGAGCCCCGGAAGTGCGGGTGAACGAGATCATGCTGGGCCTGTTTGAAACCCGGCATGGGGAAAAAACCAGAGGATGGGGGCTTCTGGATGAGCAGCAGAGAAAGGCCCTGATTGACCATACGCTTCTGGGGCGGACCGGCAGGATCGATGATGTTGTCCGCACTGTCCTGTTCCTGCTCCGGGACGCCCTTTATATGACGGGTTCCGTGCTCCGCATCGACGGAGGCTATGTTCTGGGGGGAGAAGCGGTGGCCCCCATGCCCGAGGGTGTGGAATAAATCCAAACGGCTGCCCGGGGAGGGGAAATCCCCGGGGCGGCCTCCAACAGCAAGAGCCAAGGAGAATCAAGTCAATGGATCTATCGCAGGATAATGCCAACATCGCCCCTGTTCAGCTTACCGAATCCAGCACCTTCAAATTTCGCTGCCACAAAGGTCTGTCCTGTTTTACAAGGTGCTGCAGGGGGATCAATATTACCTTGACCCCGTATGATATTATCCGGCTCAAGAACCGGATGCAGATTTCTTCCGATGAGTTTCTGGCCGTCTATACGGTTCCCCAGCTGCTGGAAAAAACGGACCTGCCCGTGGTCACCCTGAAAATGCTGGATGATGAGCAGTCCTCCTGCCCTTTCGTGCGCGATGAGGGCTGTCTGGTCTATGAGGACCGGCCCACGACATGCCGGTATTACCCGCTGGGTGTGGGCACCCTGAGCAACAAGGAGCAGCAGGCGGGGGGCTTTTATTTCTTTGTTCACGAGCCTCACTGCAGAGGGTTTGAGGAGGATACGGAATGGACGGTTGCCGGATGGCGCAAAGACCAGGGTGTGGACGTCTATGATGCAGTCAACGCCGAATGGACGGAGCTGATCGTCCGCAAACGCTCCATCCCTTCCAATATCCGGCTTACGGAAAAGACCAAGAACATGTTTTTTACCGCCAGTTACAATATTGACCGGTTCCGCCGTTTTGTCTTCGAAAGCTCCTTTCTGGACCTGTATGAGATTGACAGGGAAACAGTGGAGAAAATCCGGGAGGATGAGCTCGAATTGCTGCAGTTCGGATTCCGCTGGCTCAAGTGGCTGCTGTTTCAGAAGGGGGATTTCAAGATGAATGAAACAGCGGTAGAGGCGCGGCGGCAGAGAATGAATTCCAAAACCTAGCCCCGACCTCCCGGAGGCCGACCTAATAGTTGGGCCCTAATAGCTGGGATAGACCAGGCCCTCCAGGTATTTTTCATTATAGAGGCGCTCTTCGACATCAATGTTGAAAAACTCCGCAGCCGGCCGGAAGATTTCAGGGGATTGGCTCTGTATCGTCCGGGCGGCGGACAGCAGTTTTTCCAGGCCCGTCCCGGTGAGCCGGCCGAGGGGTCTGCGGCAGGGCCCCGAGGGCAGACCCAGGATCTGCATCAGGGTCTTGACGGGTACGGGGTTCCGGGCTTTGCAGACCGCCTCCCCGTGGGGGGTGGTCTCCGTGGTTTTGATGGACACCAGGTCAAAAATTGGATCCAGCCCTCTCCTCAGTTTTTCCGCTTCCTCTGTGCGGCCCTGGTTGAGCAGGGCGACCATGTCGCTTACCGCCCGGGGCGCAATGTTTGCCATAACGGAGATAGCGCCGGCGCCCCGGATCTGCGGATCTGTCATCATGTCAAAGGTGATGCCGTCGTCGCCGGAGAGGATGATAAATTCGGGGCCGCAGAGCTGGCGCGTGATACGCATATTTTCAAGGCTTCCGGTAGCCTCTTTTACGGAGGCGACGTTCGGGTAGCGCTCGGCGAGCAGGGCAAGGTCTGCCGGCAGCAACTGGGCACCGGTTCGGCCCGGGATGACGTAGGGAATGACGGAGAGCTCCGGAAAGCTGGCGGCAACGGGTTCGTAGTATTCCCTGCGGATTTCCAGGGAGCTCGGGCCGTTGTAGTAGGGGTCCACCAGAAGCACGGCATCGATGCCGGTTTTGACGGCATGTTCGGTCGCGGAAAGGGTTTCCGCCGTGTTGTTGCTTCCGGTACCGGCAAGGCAGGCACACTTGCCCCTGGTTTTTTCGGCGATGGTATCGATAACGGTGATATGTTCGTCCCAGGAAAGGGTAGGGCTCTCGCCGGTCGTGCCTACAGCCAGGATGCCCGTTACCCCGTTGCTGATCTGGAATTCCAGGATCTGATCCAATCCGGCATAATCCACGCCGTCTTCGGAAAAAGGTGTGATTAAAGCTGTATGGCAGCCTGCTTGCATAATGCCTCCTGCATAAACTTTGGGTGTGGCTTTCTGGAATCTTCTTGGAAGGCTGCGCTGCGGCGGGTCTGCCTGACGCAGCCATGCTGCCGCCCTGTCGGCATGCAGCAGAGGGTATAGCCTGTCTGTTGGAAACCAACTGCATCTATTATGTAAAAACTTATCCGGGAGGTGTCAATCAAAAATATCCGGCCGTGCCGGGTCTGTTTGGTTCTGCCGGAAGACAGGCTGCCGGCCTGACAAAGGCGTCGCTGATGCAGAGCGCAGTTTCTCGCTTTTTGCTTGACAATCAATTGCTATGTTTTCTACTTTACAAATTTCAGTGCCGGCCATAAGGCTGGAAAATTTTCCGATATAGGATACATCAAGAGGAACAGGGGTTTTATGTCAGAAAACAAGACCATCGAAGATTATATTCAGGAGCAGCGGTTTGCCCTGATGTCGAATCCGGAATGCGGCCATACCCACTACAACCTGGCTACCGCGCTGCTCTCCATCCGGAATTTAGAAGAAGCGGAAAAGGAATTCAAGGAAGCGATCAATTGCAGCTCTTCGCTGGCCGAGGCCTATGTCCAGCTCGGCGGAATCTGCCTGCAGCGGGGGGATCTGGAGGGATGCCTTGCCTACAACCAGCAGGCCATCAATGCGCGGCCCCGTTTTGCCGAGGGCTATGGCAATATCGGTTTCGTATACATGCAGAAGGGTGAGTATGAAAAAGCGATTGAACCGCTGAAAAAAGCGGTCCGGTTCAATCAGTATTTTATCCAGGGCTACGCTACACTGGCCAATGCCTATCTGTTTTCGAACATGCTGGATGAGAGCATTGATACCAATTTGCAGGCACTTGAAATTGATCCGGATTTTGCCCTGGCCCACAACAACCTGGCCATTGCCTACCTGGAAAAAGGCGAGCCGGAAAAGGCCGTGCATCACTGCGACAAGGCCCGGGAGCTGGGCTACGAAGTCGCGCCGGAGATCATCCGGGAGGTCGATTCCTGTCGGCAGTAAATGTTTTCGAACACCTCCCTGCTGCCTGTCGGCCGGGAGGGAGCGGGCCTGCGGGCCTATGGTAGAGGGGATTTTTTAGCAGTTGCGCCGTGCTTTTTTGTTGACAAACAAGGCGTATAAGTTTATAAAGATAACCTTTATGCAACTCTAGTAATACCTAGAGGATAGGTTTGCCATATATCGGAAGCAACCGGTTTAACAGCTTAGCGGTGGCTTGATTATCGGAGGGAACGGATAGAGACCAAAAGGGTGATGTAATTTTAAAAAAGGGAGGTACACAATGGCTAAACACGAAACCCCCTTGCTGGATGAGCTGGAAAGCGGACCGTGGCCGAGTTTTGTATCGGACATGAAGCAGGAAGCCGAAGCAAGGGCGAAAAATGAGAACAACATTGAGTATCAGATAGTTCAGGACAACATCGAGGATCTGCTGGGTGTGCTGGAGCTGTCCTACAAAGACGGCGAAACCCATTGGAAGCACGGCGGCATCGTGGGCGTCTTCGGCTACGGCGGGGGTGTTATCGGCCGTTACTGCGACCAGCCGGAGAAGTTCCCGGGAGTGGCCCATTTCCATACCCTGCGGGTCAATCAACCATCCGGCCATTTCTATACAACCGAATACCTCAAACAGCTCTGCGATCTCTGGGAGTTCCGCGGCAGCGGACTGACCAATATGCACGGCTCCACCGGGGACATCATTTTCCTCGGGACCACTACTCCGCAGCTGGAAGAGATTTTTTACGAGATGACCCACAAGCTTGATCAGGACCTGGGCGGATCCGGCTCCAACCTGCGGACGCCTTCGGACTGCATCGGCCAGGCGCGATGCGAATATGCCTGCTATGACACCCAGGACCTTTGCACCCACCTGACCATGGAGTATCAGGATGAGTTGCATCGCCCCGCGTTTCCGTACAAATTCAAGTTTAAATTCGACGGCTGTCCCAACTGCTGTGTGGCCTCCATCGCCCGTGCGGATCTCTCTTTTATCGGCACCTGGCGCGATGAGATCCGCATTGATCAGGAGGCTGTGCAGGCCTATGTCAACGGCGAGTTAAAGCCCAACGGCGGTGCCCATGCCGGCCGCGACTGGGGTCCCTTCGACATCCAGAAAGAGGTGATTGACCTCTGCCCCACCGGCTGCATGAAGTATGAAAACGGCAAGCTGGAAATTGACAACAAGGAGTGCACCCGCTGCATGCACTGCATCAACGTCATGCCCAGGGCTCTGCGGCCGGGCAAGGACACCGGCTGTTCCATTCTGGCCGGTGCCAAGGCCCCGATCCTGGACGGTGCCCAGATGGGCACCCTGCTGGTTCCCTTCATGGAAGTCAACAAGGAAGACGAATACTCCAAGATCAAAGAGTTGATCGAGAATATCTGGGACTGGTGGATGGAAGAAGGCAAAAACCGCGAACGCCTTGGCGAGCTGATGAAGCGGCAGAGCTTCCAGAAGCTGCTTGAGGTGACCGGACTGGATCCGGATCCGCGGATGGTTCAGGAGCCGCGCCACAATCCGTATATCTTCTGGAAAGAAGAAGAAGTGCCCGGCGGATGGGATCGGGACATCAACGAATTCAGAAAACATCATCAGCGATAAAAGGGGGGTGTACGCATGGCTTTTGTATCGTCAGGATATGATCCCAACAATCCGATGCAGGATCGGATTACGGATATCGGACCGC
>CAZWNV010000089.1:0-11985 GCA_964635265.1 uncultured Desulfobacteraceae bacterium | reverse complement strand
GGACTGCCGGGTGGCCGCATTTTATCCCATGTCCCCTTCGACCGGCATAATGGCCAATCTGGCCGAGTTCTCGGATTCTGCTCCGCTGGTGGTGGAGCAGGCAGAGGATGAAATCGCCGCGGTCAATATGGTGATCGGCGCTTCTTTTGCCGGAGTCCGGGCGTTAACTGCGACATCCGGCGGCGGGTTCTGCCTGATGACAGAAGGGTTGGGACTTGCTGGGATAACGGAGACGCCGCTGGTCATTATTAACGCGCAAAGACCCGGCCCTGCCACGGGTCTTCCCACCCGCACGGCACAGGCAGACCTGTTGTTCGTGATCCGGGCCGCCCAGGACGAGTTCCCCAGGTTCGTGTTTGCCCCCGCCTCCGCGGAGGACGGTTTCGGAACGCTTATCCGGGCTTTTGAGCTGGCCGAGAAATATCAGGTGCCGGCTATTGTTCTCGTGGACCAGTTTTTTACGGATTCTCTGATGATCCGCACCAGGGCGTTTCAGGCTCCGGAGGCAATCCAGCGCTCTGTGATCGAAGACCCGGATATGGCCGACCCCGCGGCATATCAGCGCTACGCCTACACCCAATCCGGGGTGTCACCGCGCGCCCTGCCCTGCATGGGCGACGCCCTTGTGGGCGTAAGCGGCAATGAGCACCGGGAAGACGGGCATATCAGTGAGAAGGCAGCCGATCGCACGGCCATGATGGACAAACGCTTTGCCAAGACAGCGGATATGCTGGCGGAGATGCAGCCGCCCCAGGGCTACCACGCCGGCAGCAGAAACCTTCTGCTGGGCTGGGGATCCTCTTTCGGCGCAATCAAGGAAGCGGTGGATCTTTTGCGCGAGGAAAACCATGACGTCGGGTGCCTGCATTTTTCAGACCTGTGGCCCTTCCCCGGGGAAGCGGCGCGGTCGGCAATCGGGGACAAAGAGGTTTTTTCGGTAGAGCAGAACGCCACCGGTCAGTTCCGGGACCTGCTCCGCGGACAGACAGGCATTGCGGCTGCCGGCAGTATTTTGAAATATGACGGCAGGCCGTTGTTTGCCCGCGAAATTGCAGCACAGTGGAAAAAGCTTACGGGGAAGAGCCATGGTTGATGTGCAAAGCTATCAGTGTGATTTTGAGAACAAATGGTGTCCGGGGTGCGGCAACTTCATGATCCTTGATGCCATGAAGGAGGCCCTGGCAGGCCTGGATCTGCCGCCGGAGAAAGTGCTGCTGGTATCCGGCATCGGACAGGCGGCCAAAACCCCGCATTTCATGAAATGCAATTTTTTTCATGGCCTCCACGGCCGTGCCCTGCCGGTTGCCACCGGGGCCAAACTGGCCAATCATGAGTTGACCGTTCTGGTCAACTCCGGGGACGGGGATTGCTACGGAGAAGGCGGCAACCATTTTCTAAGCGCCATCCGCAGAAATATCGACCTGACCCTGATCGTCCATAACAACAAGGTTTATGGCCTGACCAAGGGACAGGCCTCGCCCACTTCGGATCCGGGGTTTACAACGAAAATCCAGCGCGGCGGGGTAATTTCCGGGAGCTTCCCTCCCCTGGCGGTGGCCCTGTCCATGGGGGCCGGCTTTGTGGCCCGGGGGTTTTCCGGAAGCCGGGAGAACCTGAATCGGATTCTGCAGCGGGCCATCCGCCACAAGGGTTTCAGCCTGGTGGATGTGCTCCAGCCCTGTGTTTCTTTTAATCACGTCAACACCTTTGCCTGGTATAAGAAACGGGTGAAGGATCTCCTGGATACGGACTACGATCCCACTGATTGGGAGCTCGCAATGAAAACAGCGCGGCAGTGGGGGGATGAAATTCCCATCGGCGTTTTGTTCGAGCAGGCGGGAGCCTCTTTTACGGACAAGCTGCCGCAGCTCGCTGAGGGCCCCCTGGTCCGCCGTTCGTACGATGCGGACCGGCTGCAATCACTCATGGAATGAAAGGAGCAGACCCGTATGGCAAAAAAAATCCTGATCGCTTTTGACGAATCCGAAAACTCCATGCGGGCAGTGGAGTTTGTCGGCACAAGTTTTTGCCCGGATGCAAAGGTGAAGCTTTTGAATGTGCTTTTGGATACCGAAGCCCTGTGCGCCATGGAAAGCCCGGAGCTCACACCCTATTTTCGATCCGAGCAAAGCGCCTTCTGCACGCTTGAGGACAAAAAAAAACAGGTGGTCAGCAAGGCCATGGAGCATGCCCGGCAGGCGCTTGTCAATGCGGGCTTTGCCACTGAAAACGTGGATGCCCGAACACTCGTGCGGAAAAAGGGCGTGGCCCGCGATATAATCCAGGAGGCGGCAGACGGCGGCTTTGATCTTATCGTTTTGGGCAAACAGGGGCTATCGGGCTTTAAGGAGTTTTTCCTGGGCAGTGTGCCCCAGAAAGTGCTCTACGGGGCCAAAGCGGCTTCTGTGCTTCTGGTGGATTAGAATCGGTGCCGCTGACCCTGGCGGCTTCCGGAAAGGATAGGCTTATGCACGTTCTGGTTACAGGAAGTTCGGGATTTGTTGGCAGCTCTCTGGTTCCGGCGCTGCTGGAGCGGGGATTTGAGGTAACCGGGGTTGACAGACATCCCGGAAAAGCCGTTTCCGGCCGTTCGGGGTATCGGTTTGTGGAGGCGGATACCTCCCGGGAAGGGCAGTGGCAGGAGGCGTTAAAAGATGCGGATGCCGTTGTCAACCTGGCGGGCGTGAATATATTCCGCCGCTGGACCGAGGAGACCAAGAAGGCCATATACGAGAGCCGGATACAGACAACCCGAAACGTGGTGGCGGCAATGTCCGGAGATCGCGCCCCTGTCCTGGTTAACACATCTGCTGTGGGCTTTTATGGGCCCAGGGGCGATGAAGCCCTGGATGAGTCCGGTGCCGCCGGAGATGATTTTCTGGCCCGGCTGGCTGTTGACTGGGAACAGGAGGCCAGGCAGGCGGAAAATAAGGGCGCCCGCGTGGTGCTGGCCCGCTTCGGCATCATCCTGGAAAAAAGCGGCGGGGCGCTGGCCTCCATGCTCCCGGCCTTCCGGATGTTTGTGGGCGGTCCCCTGGGAAGCGGCCGGCAGTGGTTTTCCTGGATTCATCTCAAGGACCTGGTGGCAGCCCATATTTTCGTTATCGAGAACCCGGAGATTTCCGGGCCGGTGAACTTTACCTCTCCGGAGCCGGTCAGAAACCGGGATCTTGCAAGGACCCTGGGGCAGATCCTGGGGCGGCCGGCCCTGTTCAAGGTGCCGGGCTTTGCCATGCGCATGGCGGTGGGCGAACTGGCGGACGTGCTGGTCAAGGGCCAGCGGGTGTATCCGGCAAAGCTGGAAGAGGCGGGCTTTTCCTTTTCCTATCCAAAACTTGACAAGGCCCTTCGGGCCTCTTTGCAAGGGCCTTGAAAAAGGCCCCGGGCGGCTGTCCGCCCGGATTGTGATGGGGTGTTCCCCTTTAGGAACCGAAAAATTCGAAATACAGCAGGGAGGTTGCACTTTTTATGGCAAAAAAAACATTTTCCGTTCCCAATATCAGCTGCGATCATTGTGTTCAAACGATCCGCAACGAGTTAAAGGAAATCGGCGGCGTCAACCTCATGGATGGGGATGTGGACAAGAAGCAGATCTCCGTGGAATACGAGGAGCCGGCCACTGAAGAAGGAATTCGGGAGAAGCTAAAAGAAATCAACTACCCGGCGGAGTAAGCGGATATGGCGCGAAAGCAGGTGCGTCTGCCGGTCACGGGCATGACCTGCGCCAACTGCGCAGGAAACATTGAACGCAGCGTTCGCAAGCTCCCGGGCATCGAGGAGGCGAATGTGAATTTCGCCTCCGAAGAGCTGACAGTGGCGGTAGATGATGAGTCGGCCGGGACTGCGGATGTGGTCGGGCAGGTGGAGAAAGCGGGCTACGGAGTGGCTGGCGCCAGTGCGGAACTCGCGCTGACAGGCATGACCTGTGCCAATTGTGCGGCTACCATTGAACGCGTGCTCAAGCAAAAGGTGCCGGGGGTGCTTTCCGCCTCCGTGAATTTTGCGGCGGAAAAGGCAGAGGTTTCTTATCTGCCGGGGGTCACCGATGTTGACCAGATGGTGGCAGCCGTTGAGAAGGCCGGATACGGGGCGGTGCCGGTGGATGCGGGGACCTCCGTGGACAGCGAGGAGGCGGCGCGGGCCGCCGAGGTACGGGACCAGGCCCGCAAATTTGCGGTGGGGGTCCTGTTTACAGCTCCGCTGTTTGTTCTCTCAATGGGCCGCGACATGGGGCTTTTCGGCAGCTGGGCCCAGGCGGCCGCTGTGGATTGGCTGTTTCTGCTTCTGGCCACGCCGGTGCAGTTCTACACCGGATGGGACTATTATACCGGCGGCTTTCGCAGCCTGCGCAACAAAAGCGCCAATATGGATGTCCTGGTGGCCATGGGGTCCTCTGTGGCCTATTTCTACTCCCTTGCCGTGCTTTTGTTTCCCACGCTGGGGGCGCACGTATATTTTGAAACCGCAGCCGTCATTATTACGCTGGTCAAACTGGGAAAGCTCCTGGAGGTACGGGCCAAACGCAAAACCGGCGGCGCTATTCGCAAGCTTCTGGATTTGCGCCCGGACACCGCGTCCGTGGTCCGCGACGGAGAAGAAAGCCACATCCCGGTGGAGCAGGTAAAGCCAGGCGATCTGCTGGTGGTTCGGCCCGGCGGGCGGATACCGGTAGACGGAGAGATACAAAGCGGAAGCTCGTCCGTGGATGAATCCATGCTTACCGGCGAGCCCATGCCGGTGGACAAGAGTCCCGGGGACTCCGTCACCGGCGGAACCATCAACAAGGACGGCATCCTGCGTTTCGAGGCCACCCGGGTGGGGAGCGACACCGCCCTTGCCCGCATCGTGCAGCTTGTACAGGCGGCCCAGGGAAGCAAGGCGCCGATCCAGGCTGTTGCCGACCGTGTAGCCGCCTGGTTCGTGCCCGCGGTCATCGCGGCTGCCTTGGTGACATTTATTGTATGGCTGCTTTTGACGGCAGCCTTTGTTCCTTCCATGATCCGGCTGGTGGCGGTTCTTGTTATTGCCTGCCCCTGCGCCCTGGGGCTTGCAACGCCAACCGCCATGATGGCCGGCATGGGCAAAGCTGCGGAGAACGGGGTTCTGTTTAAAAGCAGCGAGACCCTGGAGACCGCGGCTGCACTCAAGACCCTGGTTTTTGATAAAACCGGCACCCTGACCCGGGGCGAGCCGGTGGTCTTTGATATTTTGCCGACAGAGGGCGGGGCGGCATCCGAGGAAGAGCTCCTGAGGATTGCCGCCTCCCTTGAGGAGGGCTCGGAGCACCCGGTTGCGAAAGCCGTAACAGCGGCTGCGGATGCCAAGTCCCTGGGGCGATTGTCTGCCGAGCAGTTCAGCGCCCATGGCGGAAGCGGCGTGGAAGCCGGTATAAGCGGCGCGTCCTTTGCCGCAGGCCGGCCGGAATGGCTCAAAAGCCGGGGTGCCGATCTGGCCCAGGCACAGGAGGATATCAGCTCCATTCAGGAAAAAGGCCGGACGGTTATCGGGATTGTCCGCGAGGGCGTGCTTCTCGGATTGATTTCCGTTGGCGACGAGTTAAAGCCCGATTCCGCGGATGCGGTGGCGGAGCTGCATCGCCTGGGCTTTACGGTGATGATGCTGACCGGGGACCACCCGGCCACGGCTCATGCCATAGCCCGGCAGGCGGGCATTGATGATGTTATTGCCGATGTGCGGCCAGACGAAAAGGCAAGCCGGGTGCAGGACCTGCAAGAAAACGGCCGGCGGATCGGCATGGTGGGAGACGGCATTAACGATGCCCCGGCCCTGGCCCAGGCGGATGTCGGCTTTGCCATCGGCTCCGGCACGGATGTGGCCATAGAAGCGGCAGGCGTCATATTGAGCAGATCAAACGTCTCCGGCGTACCGGTGGCCATGCGCCTGTGCCGCCGCACCATGCGGACCGTCCGGCAAAACCTTTTCTGGGCGTTCTGCTACAACGTGGTGCTGATTCCCGTTGCAGCCGGCATACTCATGCCATTTGCCTGGGCGCCGCCGGTTCTGCAGCAGTTGCATCCCATGCTGGCGGCCCTGGCCATGTCGGCCAGCAGCATTTCCGTGGTAAGCAACAGCCTTCTGCTCTATAAGTGGAGCGGGATCTGACAGGCCGCTCACGGTATTGTTCCGCTTTTTTGCTGTTCTGGAATCGGGAACCCTCACGACGGAGGAAAGGGATGAATATAGACAAGTTCATTTTTCGGATGGCGGGAATTGTCATTCTTGTCAGCCTTTTGCTGGCGGTGGTGCACAGTTACTGGTGGCTTCTTCTGACAGCCCTGGTCGGCGCGAACCTCACGCAGGCCTCTTTTACCGGATTCTGCCCCATGGCCCGCGTGTTGAAATTTTTTGGGATCAAACCGGGGGCGGCCTTTGAGTAAACCCCTGCAGCAAACCTGCGATGATCTGGGGGATCGGCTGGAAGCCTGTTACCGCCGATACAACAGGAGATGCTATGTGCATCCGGATCCGCTGGAATTTCTCTACGCGTATGAAAGGCCGGAGGACCGGGAAATCGTTGCCCTGCTTGCCGCCTGCCTGGCCTATGGACGGGTAGGGCAGATTTTAAACAGTGTATCCGCAGTGGTAAGCCGCATGAACCCCTCGCCGCGGGCGTATCTGGAAGAGGCCGATCCTGCGGAAATCCGGCGGGAAATGGCGGGCTTTGTGCATCGTTTCGCAGGGGAACGCCACATGACAGCGCTGCTTTGGGCGGTCAGGAATGTACTGGCGAGGTACGGATCGCTTGAGCGGTGTTTCCGGATGCATCTGCAGGCATGCGGCCACCGTATGCATCCCGCTCTATGCGGTTTTTCCGCGGATCTGCGCAGGGGCGGCGAATGGGGTGATCCCGGACACCTGGTGGCCTGCCCGGAAAAGGGCTCCGCCTGCAAGCGGATGCATCTGTTTCTGCGCTGGATGGTCAGAGAGGACCAGGTGGATCCCGGCGGCTGGGAGGGGCTCTCTCCCGCCAGCCTTATTGTCCCGCTGGATACGCACATGTTCCGCATGTGCAAAAGCCTGGGGTTTACCGGCCGCAGCCAGCCGGACATGAAGACGGCAGTGGAAATCACGGAAGCCTTCCGGGAGTTTTCGCCGCAGGACCCGGTGAAATATGATTTTGTCTTGACCCGCTTTGGCATCCGCAAAGACCTCTCCGGATCGGAGGAGCAGATTTTTGCCTGACGGGGATGTTTTTGTCCGGCATTTTCTGTTGACGAGTCGATGTTTCCGTGTTAGAAAGATTGGATAATTTCAGGAAATCACATGTGGGGATGTAGCTCAGATGGGAGAGCGCGGCGTTCGCAACGCCGAGGTCAGGGGTTCGATCCCCCTCATCTCCACCACTTCCCGCCATGGGATTGTTCTGGCTGATCCAGACGCTCCCGGAAAGGTTTGATTCCGGATATGACACGCGTTGCCGAGCTGGAGCGAAACACCCGGGAGACCCGGATTAACGCCAGGCTGGACCTGGACGGGACCGGCGCAAATGATGTCGCCACGGGAATTGCGTTTTTTGATCATATGCTGGTCTCCTTTGCGGTTCACGGTTTTTTTGACCTGGATCTCAAGGCCCGCGGCGACATTGAAGTGGATTACCATCACACCGTGGAGGACACGGGGATTGTTCTTGGTGAAGCCATCAGCCGGGCGCTTACGGACAGAGCCGGCATCCGGCGGTTCGGCCATGCCGTGACTCCCATGGATGACGCCCTTGCCAAGGTGAGCATTGATCTCTCCAACCGGCCTTATCTGGCCTATCATCTGCCCCCGGACTTTCAGCCGCAGTTTGCGGATCTGGCCAGGGAATTTTTTCGCTCCATTGCCAATTCCGCAGGCATGAACCTGCATGTCAACCTTGCCTATGGCCGAAATGATCACCACGTGACAGAGGCGATTTTTAAGTCCTTTGGCCGGGCTCTGGACCAGGCGGTGGCTTTGGACGAACGCATTCAGCAGGCCCATTCCGCCAAGGGCCGGCTTTAGCGTCCCAATGCGGTATTCAGGGAAAAGAACATGATCATTATACCGGCAGTAGACATTCGAAGAGGCAGATGCGTTCGGCTGCTGCAGGGCCGTATGGATGCAGAAACCGTTTATTCCGAGGATCCAGCCGCCATGGCGCTGCGCTGGGCGGAAGAAGGCGCCGGGCGGCTCCACGTGGTAGATCTTGACGGTGCGGTGGAAAAGCGTCCTGTGAACCTGAGCGCGATCCGGCGGATCCTGGGTGCCGTATCCATTCCGGTGCAGGTGGGCGGCGGCATCCGGGACATGGAAACCGTCCGCATGTATCTGGACAACGGTGTGGAGCGCGTGGTTATCGGCACAGAGGCCATTCGGAATCCGGAGATCGTCAAAACGGCGTGCAGTGCTTATCCCGGCCGCATTGTTGCGGGTATTGACGCCAGAGCCGGCCGGGTGGCCATAGAGGGCTGGACCGAGACGACCGAGTACACGGCAGTGGAGCTTGCCCGCCGGTTGGAAGACAGCGGGATTTGTGCCATTAACTTCACTGATATCGAGCGCGACGGGATGCGCACCGGTCCCAATATCGAACAGACGCGGAAAGTGGCGGAAAGCGTGGACATACCGGTGGTGGCCTCGGGCGGGGTCTCTTCCCTGGCAGATATTTCCGCTCTGCTTCCCCTGGCTTCCGTGGGCGTTACAGGCGTTATCATGGGAAAGGCCCTGTATGACGGCAGCGTGGATCTGGCCCGTGCGGCCGCGCTGGCCGATACTGCATAAATGCCTTGCTGATGCGGTTTTTGCCGGCATTGTGGCCGCGCAGAAAGTGGAAAAACGATTTGACATATCGAGCAGGAAAGCTTAATTTATTTGGATAAACCGAGTATTTTTTCTGCCCAGCGCTGCTTTTTTTGAGAAGCCGCATGGGGCGCCGGCCTGCCGAATCTATCGTCTGTTTGCATCTGAAGTGGAGCTGGCTTATTGACGATTCATATTCCGGAAGAAAAACTGGCGGAAATCCGTAATGCCACTGATATAGTGGATATCATTGCCGAGCGGGTGGCGTTGAAGAAAGCGGGCAGGGATTATACCGGCCTTTGCCCTTTCCATTCGGAAAAGACCCCCTCCTTTACAGTTAGTCCAACAAAGCAGATTTTTCACTGCTTCGGCTGTGGCGCAGGCGGCGATGTGTTTCATTTCCTGATGAAATCCGACGGCATCAGCTTTCCCGAAGCGGTACAGGCTGTTGCGCGGCGCTGCGGCATTGAGCTGCCGGCGCGCAGGATGCGCGCATCAGAGGAGCAGGAGGTCTCGGAAAGGGAGCAGCTTTTTGAAATCAATAGAAAGGTTCTCGGCTATTACCGTGAGCAGCTGCTTCGGCAGCCGGCCGGAGAAACTGCCAGGAACTATCTGCAGCAGCGCGGATTCAGCCAGGAAATTATCAAGCGGTTTGCCCTGGGGTATGCTCCGGAGGGCTGGGACAATCTGGTCCGGTTCTGCCGAAAGGAACGGATTCCCGCCGCAATGGCGGAAAAGGCGGGCCTGATTATTGCCCGGAAATCAAAGACCGGGCATTACGACCGTTTCCGGAGCCGGATCATCTTTCCCATTGCCGACGCCAGTCGGCGGGTTGTCGGTTTCGGCGGACGGGTGCTGGATGATGGAAAGCCCAAGTATTTAAATTCCCCGGAAACGCCCGTATACAACAAAAGCCGTACGCTCTACGGGCTGCAAGCGGCAAAGGAGCAGTGCCGGCAGAGCGGAGTGGTTTATATCGTGGAGGGCTATTTTGATCTGCTGGCCATGCACCAGCACGGGGTTGCCAACTCCGTGGCAACCCTGGGGACCTCGCTTACCACGGCCCATGTGCGCATGCTCAAGCGGGGCTATGCGCAGAAGGCCAGGCTCGTCTTCGACTCGGATGCCGCTGGGATCAAGGCCGCCCAGAGGAGCATCGGCCTTTTTATGAACGAGGCGATGGATGTGGAAATCATCGTGCTCCCCCAGGGCGAGGACCCGGATTCCTTTTTGTTTGCCCGCGGGGGAGATGCCTTTATGGAGAAGGCGGCCGCTGCCAAAGACGCCATGGAGTTTCTGCTGGATGCAGCGGTGCAAGAGTACGGGCTGTCCATGCAGGGAAAAATCCGGATTGTGGATGATGTCAAACAGCCCCTGGCTGAGATCCGGGACCATGTGGCCCGATCGGTATACGTCCGGCACCTGGCCGAGCGGCTGGATATAGAGGAGCAGGCGGTCCTCGAGCGCGTCAAAACGGCCCGGCAGGATAAGGAAAAAAGGCTGCAGAAAGGGCGATGGACTGGTTTTGCGGGGAAACCCCCCGATTCGCCGGCGGGAAATCCCCCGGAAGACAAGCCGGAGAACAAGCCGGAAACCCGCCTGGAGACCCGGCTTATTGCCATGATGCTCCACTACCCCGATGCTGTCTCTCACGTTGAAAGCCGGGATGTTACTGATTATTTTGAAGATAAACAGCTCAAGGAAGTTGCGGAACTCATTATCTCCCATCCACCGCAGCAGCCGGCGGATGTTTCCGGGCTGCTCGATCGGCTGCAGGAGGAAAACCAGCGCCGTCTCGTGGCCTCCCTTGCAATGAGCGGGGAGTGCTGGGACGAGAACAGCTGTGAGCAGCTTCTGCAGCAGTTTCTTACCAGCCGGAAGCGAAGACATCACAGTCTTCTGGAACAGATCCGGGCTGCGGAGCAAAGCAATGATCAGCAGCGCCTTTTTGAGCTGCTGAAGGAAAAACAGAAACAGGTGGCCAAATCCGAGTAACGACGCCGGAACTGGCCGTTTGTCCAAAGCATTATATTTCAGGAGGTTTGCGCATATGGCAAAAGAACCCACTGATAACCGGGAAGCTTCGGAAGGGGACAAAAAGGCGCAAAAACGCGAAAAAATAGAGGAGCTGGTGAACAAGGGCAAAAGGCAGGGATATTTGACCTATGACCAGATCAGTGAGGTCCTGCCCGAAGAGATGATGTCTCCCGAACAGCTTGATGAGACCCTGATGTGGTTTGATGACCTCGACATAGAGGTGGTCGAGAAGCAGAAGAAGATTTCCGGGGCCGAGAAGAAAGACGACCGGGACAATGAAAAGATCTCCGAGAGCGAGGAGACCGATGAAATTGCCGCCTTTGGGACGGTTACAGATCCGGTGAAGATGTATTTGCGCGAGATGGGGCTGGTGACCCTGCTTTCCCGGGAGGGCGAAATCGAAATCGCCAAAAAAATCGAGGCCGGAGAGCAGGAAGTCCTGCGGGCCATGCTGGAGACCACGCTGGGCGTGGACGCCATTATCAATCTGGGCGAGCAGATTTCCGCGGGAACGCTGCGGCCCAAGCATGTCCTGCGCGACATTGACGAGGGCGACACCATTGTTGATGAGTCCATTCAGATTGAGCAGTTTCTGGAGACCATCGATCATATCAAGCAGATTGACGCGGAGAACCAGGAACTTCGGGAAAAGATTTTTGCCGAGGATCTGGCCCCGGACGCCAGGCGCCGCACCAAAAGGGCCATTCGCCGGAGAAACCGCAAAATTTTTGAGCTCCTCAAGGATTGGCGGCTGGAAACCGATGTCATTGACGAGATCGAGAAAAAAATCAGGGGGCAGGTCGAGTGGTTCGATACCACGCATAAGTTTTTCTGCAAGTGCGCGGCCGTGTTTGATGCGCCCTTGAGCGAAGTCCGGCAGAAGGTGGAAGCGGGCGATGAACAGGTCTTTGTGCAGTGGGCCTGTGCATGCACCAGCATGGATTCCGGCGAAGTCTGCAGCATGTTCTATGACATGCAGAAGATCCAGACGCAGATCGAACAGCGGGAGCGCGAGATCAAAGCCGATACCCGCACTCTCAAGCGCATTATGAGCAGCATCGAGGATGGCCGTTCCATGGCCAAATCCGCCAAGAAGGAACTGGTCCAGGCCAACCTGCGGCTGGTGGTCAGCATCGCCAAGAAGTATACCAACCGCGGCCTGCAGTT
>CAZWNV010000088.1:4618-12086 GCA_964635265.1 uncultured Desulfobacteraceae bacterium | reverse complement strand
GTCAGCTTGTCGATAAACCGGGTCTCCTGAAGGCAGAGGCCGATGGCTCGGTGCAGCTCGTCCTCGTTGCCGCGCCAGGGTTTGCCGAGGATGCGGATCTCGCCTGCATCCGGCTTCTGGATCCCCTCTATCATCTCCACAAGGGTGGTCTTGCCGGCGCCGTTCGGCCCCAAAACAGCTATGGACTGCCCCCTCTGCAGGGAAAAGGACACCTCTTTCACCGCCTGCACGGACTTAAAGGATTTGCAGACATTTTTAACAGCCAGCACAGGCTCCATAGCAGCAGATCCGGCAGAAAAGGCTACAGGTTCCAGAGCGCAAGTCCCGTCTGTTCATCGTATACGCGCTCAAAGGCAGGGCCTTCAAAGGCCTCGACAATACATTCGCAGGCAAATATCACCGTGCCGGGCGCCAGGTGGCCCCCGAAGCTCCGGCCTTGCTCGTCTGCAAGGGCAATGTGGGCGTGCACCATGGGCTCGCCGTCTTTCCGGGATACGTTGCCGCTTAGTTTCACAATCTCCATGGGCTGATCCAGGCTGTTGTACCGGTACTCGCGGCCCCCTTGATCATAATAGCCGATCACCGCCCTGCTGACCGCGCCGATGGCTTCAATGCGGCCGGCCCGCAGGCCGCGTTCCCTGCAGATATTTGTCAACTCCTCCAAAAGATCCGCCCCATGGGCAAGTCTCCCCATATACGCCGATTTTTTCACGATCTTCTGCATCCCGGGCATAATATCCTCTCTGTTTTCCGCCGTATTTCCAAAGCTGCGGCTTTCGGTTACACACTTCCCCGGCTTTGCCCGTACACCAGTGCCCCGGCAATGATATGGGCGGTGCGCAGGGGTTCCGGGATATTTCCGTATACCGCGAACTGCCGGAGCACACGGGAGGCCTGCTCCCGGCTGAGGCCCGCCCGCTGGACAAACACCCGCGCCAGGGGTTCCATCTCTCCCAAGCGCTCAATGACGGCCCACTTTTTATCGCCCCCGGGGATGCGGGTCTTCAATACGCTGCGGATTCTCTCCATGTCCGGCTGCCTGCGGGAGATGACCAGTACCGGCATGTGCAGACGCTCATGAAGGGCAAAGACATCCACCACGTTAAAACCCGCAAGGGCGATCCCCTGGAGCAGGACAAGCTGAATGTGGCCGGCAAAGCGGGAATTCTCCACAAGCCCGGCGATCTGCCGGGCCGCATCCGATCCGTCCTTTTCCACTTCGCCCATCAAAACCCCGTCAAAACGAAGGCCGGCATACACCGTACCCACAATCGGGACTCTGCCCTGGTGTTCGCGTTCAAACGGGGCGTCATCAAAGCCTGCCACATTGGAGAAGCGCTTTTCCGCCATAAAGCCGCAATGCCTCATCCTGCTATCGGGAAAATGCATCATCGCATCCATTGGTGCAAAAATCAATGACCGGGAGAAAAAGACGCTCCGGCAATCCAATGAGCCGGAACCCCCCTGGAAGCCCGGCCGTGTTTTGCGCTGCCAAATTTTTGCTTGACACCCAGATCTTTTTGCGTTTTTATCCATATAATTTATGCGTTTTTTTCGTAGTCATTCATGCCTTTTGTCTTTCAGGCAGAAAAAAGCAGGTCCGGACCGTTTCCGCATCTCCGGCACCAAAAGGAAGGGGACATCCATGAAAAAAACAAGTTTTGCAGCCGTTATCTTTTTGGCGATAGCATTCTGCGCTGTATCCGCACGCGCCCGGGGCACAGCGGTTTTCACAAGCACGGTGGATATCGGATGGTTCGGCATTGAGCGGAGCTATCACACGTTCGCGGCAGAGGATCAGGCGGAGGGGATTCTGCAGATCACCGGCAGCTCTTCGTATCGCTACTACTTCGGCTATGTGTGCCTGAATCACAACTGGCATTCCTTCAGCAGCCGCAACCCCCTGAGCCGGGATGTGATCCTCAAACGCCAAAACAGCATCTATATCATCCTCTTCGGGCAGAGAAATGCCGCAGCCGATATAACCGTTATTCAAAAAGACGTTGGTCCTTTGCTTCCCGTGGTCTCCATTTCCGCTGAACCGGAAACGATTGCAGCAGGCGGCTCCGCCACACTGGGATGGCAGAGCCAAAATGCGGACACCGCAAGCATTGACCAAGGGATCGGTGAAGTAGACACCGAAGGCAGCACCGAGGTTTCCCCTGCCGCCACCACGACCTATACCATCAGCGCCGCAGGGGCCGGCGGCAGCGCCACCGACAGCGCCACCGTCGCAGTAACCCATCCACCTTCCATTTGCGTTACCGAGCCTGACGGCAGTGGAGACGAGGCGGATAAAGAATTCCGGATTACATGGACGGACGCGGATCCGGACAGCAACGCGGAAATTGCCCTGTACGCCGATTCGGACAACAAGGGCGGCGACGGCACCCGGATTGCGGCCCAGATCCATGAAGACCCCGACGGCCCGGGTGATGAATACCTGTGGGACACGGCAGCCGTGCCCGAGGGCGAGCGCTACATATACGCCGTCATTGACGACGGCGTGCACGAACCCGCAGCCAGCTACTCCGCGGGGCCTGTAACCATATCCCACCCCACAGCGCCGGTCTTTGACCCCGTGGACGACAAGGAAACAACGGAGGGGAGGGAAATCTCCTTTACGGTTCATGCTGAGGACGCAGACGGCGATACACTGGCCTATTCCGCATCCAACCTGCCGGCAGGCGCCGATTTTGACCCGCAAACCCAAAGGTTTTCATGGATCCCGGCAGCCGGCCAGGCAGGCAGTTATCACCCCGAATTTCACGTAACAGACGGCTCTCTGACAGACAGCCTGACGGTGGGGATCACCGTAACGGCCCATCCGCCGGCTGTCACCCTGACCGCAGACCCCGCGGCGATTGATCCCTGCGAAAGCAGCACCCTTTCCTGGAGTTCAGAATACGCCGATACCTGCACCATAGAGCCGGAAATCGGAGAGGTGGACGAAAACGGCTCTGTCACCGTATCGCCGGAGGAGACAACCACCTACACAATCACCGCCGCAGGGGCCGGCGGCACTGCTTCTGACGAGGCTACGGTAACGACGGAGCCCCTGCTTGCCACAATGACCGGGACCATCACGGATACAGACACCGGCGAGCCCCTGGAAGGAGCGGCCATATCGGTTGCCGCAGGAGATGACACCCATTCCGCCGAAACCGGTGCGGATGGAACCTATGAAATCCAGGGAGTCGCCCCCGGGGATATCGTGGTAACCATTGTATACTCCGGGCTGCCGCATGAATTTCAAGCGACCCTGCCCACCGGCGGCGTCCACGTCATGGATTTCAGCGTGCACGCCAACGGGCTGCGAATCACCGGAACTGTTGCAGATTCCGTAACAGAGGAGCCGTTGGCCGAAGCCACGGTCACGGCTGTTATAGGCGGCCAAACGCGCTGTGCAGATGTCCGGACGGACGGTTCCTACGAAATTTCGGGCATTACAGCCAGCGGACGGCTCAAACTGACAGCCTCCTGCCCGGGCTACCTGGACCAGGGCGCCGCGTATTCGGTAGGCGGCGCCGGGGTCTTGCACCATGACTTTGCGCTCTGCAGCGAATCAGCCACGGCCAGCGTTACCGGGGTGATCACCAATGCCGGATCCATGCAGCCCGAAGCCGGAGTGAACGTCGCCCTTTCCGGGCAGGCGATTAGCGATATAACGGATAGCAGCGGCACGTTCACCCTGCCTGATGTGCCCATGGGCCCGCAGCGGCTCAAATTCTGCAAAGAGGGCTTCATCCGGAGCACGGTGCCGATCGAGGTGAACCAGGATCCTTTTGCGGTCAACATTGCATGGCCATCCGTACAAGCCGAGGCGCTCCCGGCGGAAATCGCACCCGGCGCCACACTTCGGGTGCGGGACGCCATTACCGGAAAACCCCTGGAAGGTGCCCGGGTCAGCGTTTACGGGACCGACATGGAGTCTGTAACCGGCTCCGGGGGGACCTGTACCTTGACGGGGATGCCGCTCGGCCGGATCAAACTGGAAGCCATGGCGGAAAACCACAAGGCGGTCTACCTTTCCCCGAAGGTTGTCAACGACGGTGCGGATACGCTGGTCTTCTCCCTGCCGCCGCTTACCACGGGCGCCGTAACCGGCGTGGTGACGGATGCGGAAACAGGAGAACCCCTGCGCAATGCCCGGATCGCCCCGGCGGCAAACACCCTGCTGGGGACAAGCAGCGATGCGGACGGAGGCTATACCCTGGCCGGGGTGCCCTCCGGGGCTTACGAGCTCCAGGCCAGCCACCCGCAATACCTGCCGGAAACAAAAGGCTCTGTGACGGTCGCGGACAAGCAGACCTCCGGCGCTGATTTCGCTCTTACCCCACGGCCGGAGACCGGCTCCCTGGAAGGCACCGTCCGGGACGCGCAGACCGGGGAGCCAATCGCCGGGGCGATGCTGCGGCATGAAGGATCCGCAGCGACATCGACAACAGATCAGAATGGCCGCTATACCCTCTCCGGCCTTCCCGCAGGCCTGGTACAGATTGCCATAACAGCGGAGGGTTACCCAGAGGCGGCAAGAACCGCCGGCGTATTGGCGGACCAGGATCAGACAACGCCCACAACCACCACGGCGGACTTTGGACTGGACCCGCAGGATCCGGCCCCGCCTGTCTCGGTATCCAAAGAGATCAGTGCGCCCGAAGGCGGCAATATCTGCATGCCGGACGCCAGCTTCTCGCTTGTTATTCCGCCGGATGCGCTAAGCGATGATGCCGTCCTGACTGTCCGATCCACCCAGGATGGCCCGGATATCGCGCCCGGAGAAGAGTTAAACATGGATCCGGCCCTCGGCCTGAGCGGAATCCGCAGACTGGGCGGCAAGATCCAGCTTATTGTGGAACCCGCGGAGCCGGGCGCGGAAATTCCCTCGCTACAGGGCTGGGGGCTGCTCATGGGCCAGTACGCCCAAGATGCCGCAGAGGCGCATAATCTTGCCGAGCGCTCGGTGTTCCCTTACTACTGGAACGGCGACTCCTGGACCATGCTTCGTCCCAAGCCCTACGAACTCATGACAGATCCGGTGAACAACCTTTCCGCAGCAGTCGTGGATTTTTCCACCACTGCCGCGGGCGCGCCGGTAACTGCCGGCAGGGAGTTCCAATCCCCGGTAATGCTGGCCTCACTGGAGGATTATAGCCCGGATCCCGGTAATGCAAAAGTTTACCTGTTTGTCAAAGGCGCGGTGGAAGACATCCAAAACCCGGATCCCCCGCCCCATGTGGCGATTACGGACAAGGACGGGCTGGACGCGGTCACCAACGCCCCAGATGTGAACATCCCACATCCCAATGCCCTGCCACTGCTGGTAATCGAAGGCTGGGACAAAAAATCCATCATTATGAATACCGGCCGGACGGATCCCAATGATGACGGCAGCCGGTACCGCTATCTTCTGCAAGACCTGGTGAATCACAATAGCGGGGTTTACCGGCCGGTTTTTGTCTCCCACAACAGCCGGGCCAGCATGGTGGATATCGGCGCGGATCTCGCCAAAAAGCTGCACGGCAAATACCTCAACCAGCCCGGAAAAATCAAGGGGCTGCCGGCAGATCCGAATGATGAAGACTCCGGCACCTTCCCCTACGTCAACACGCTGGGCTATTCCTTCGGCGGGGTGATCTCCCGCTCCTACCAGGCACACGGGCAGGCGGTGCGCAACATGGACATTATCGGCTCGCCCAATCACGGGACCCAGAAATTGATTTGCTCCATGATCTCCAATGGCTTGGATCTGCTGCTTCACTTTTCCCCGGGCACGGCCGACCTGATGGCCTATGATGACAGGGAGCCCTGCGCCGAAGGCGCCAACCCGCGGCTGTGCCTGTTGAACAAGAACCCGGATGCCCTGCCAAAGCGGGACATGACCCTTATCGCCGGGACGGACAGCTCCTGGTGGTCGGATCTCCTGCTAGAAGGGGAAAACGACGGAGTGGTGCCGGTATCCAGCGTGTTCTGCTATACATCCAACCCGGATGACGCAGGGAAAAGCCTTTTCCCGGCCGGCAAAATCGCCAGGCGATCCACGTACGGGTTTAACCACTTCAATTTTTCCCGTAAAGGTTTTTTGATACGGGATCATCAGGGCCTAATCGATGAAATATTCATGGGCCTCTCCGACTGGGTTGTGGCAGAGACAAAAAATGATCCGGCAACGCCGCACCCGGACAACGAGGTCAGCCTGCCCGATGAAAACGAAGAGGGGTATGCCCGGTCCAGGGTCAAGTTGGAATACAACTGCTACGGCCAGAGAATTGACCGGGTGGTGCTGGTGATCTATTATGAGGACGGCCTCGGCAGGTGGCATATCGCGGACTCACCGGATAACGGGGCACAGCCGGACGGCAGCCTGCGGGCTGACAAGGTAACAACCGTTGCCGCCGGCAATTCCTTTTACCGCGAAAACGCCCTGGCCCTGTCAGCCGCATGCACCTTTCCGGCGGTGGACCCGGATGATCCGGCCACAGCGGTAACAGAGGTCAGGCCCAGCGTTATCCGGCTCAAACCCGGCCAGAACAGGGTTTCCACAGAGGAGCCGGACGGAAATTTCATGACCCCCTAAACCAATACCGACCACGAACTGAAGAAGGGAACCACCAATGAAACGACTTTTCTTGATCTGCATCCTGGTGCTCCTACCCGGCCTGGCGGCCGCAGGCTGGGAGTTCATCCCGCCCATGCCCCACGCCAGGTTTGGCCATGACGCGGCCCTGGGCCCGGACGGCAGGATTTACGTCATGGGCGGCATGGTGGTGGAAGCCAGAGGGAACCCTCCTTCCCAGCTTGTTATGCATAACGGCCTTTATTCCAACCTGGTATATGACCCGGAAAGCCGCACCTGGCAGTACGGGGAACCCGTTCCCGGATGGTACTCAGGTAGTTACTCTTTCCAGCCGGACACACAAAAGGAAACCTGGAAAAACGGGTGGGTCCAGCTCAAGTACCTCCACAGTGCAAACAACGACCACTTCGAAGTTACCAACCCGAAATCCAGAAAAGGCGAAATCATTCGCATCAGCATCAAAAAGCTCCGAAACACTAATTTTTGCCGCCAGGGCGAGGGCGTGGAAAACATCGCCCTGCCAAACGGAAGGATCTGGTGGATCGGGGGAAGGGGCAGAAGCGTCTTGGCCGGCAGAGGGGAGCGCCTGGTGCTCCCCTATCACCCAAAAACCGATACCTGGCCGCAATATATCCGGAAATCGGACCCCAGAACCGAAAAAAGCGGGTTTCAAACAACCGCTCCGGAAATGCGGGAGCGCCGGATGGGGCACGAAGCGGTGCGCACGCCGGACGGAAGGATCTATGTTTTCGGCGGATGGCGATATGAAAAGGAAAGAAAGGAAATAAAAGGCAGAAAAGTCGATGAACCCTACTATGCATACACCAGGCAGGCGGCTACCGGCACCGTGGAGTGCTACAGCCCCGATACGAATCAATGGACCTATTGCAC
>CAZWNV010000088.1:0-4518 GCA_964635265.1 uncultured Desulfobacteraceae bacterium | reverse complement strand
TCCTGGAGCCGGGGGCCTTCCATGAATATCCCCCGATCCACCCTGGCCGCAGTAGCCACGCCGGACGGAAAAATCTATGCCATCGGCGGAACCGACGTTGGGGCCTATAATGTCCGCGAAACGATGAACTTCTTTCTGCCGGAGAAAATGGAGCTTTCTACCGGAAAACTCCAGAAAACCGTCGAAGTGCTGGATATCACCCATTAGACCCGTATTCCGGCTGCCCCCTTGACAGCCTGCCGGCGGATTTGCATGTTTTTTATAGAAGAAAAAAGCGCATGACAAATAGTTAAACACGCAGCAAAGGAACCTCTTTTTCCGCTAAGCCCAGAGCTTCCGCCTGTTACTCCGGTTTCCGAAATCCCTGCACCAAGCCTGTGCGACAACCAGTTCCGCCTGCTCATTCAGCACAGACGCAGCAGCTGCGGGAGCCTATTTGTCTGCGCCAATTCGTTTCCAAGTAAAGGGGGGAATCAAAAATGCGTAAGATCATGATCCCGCTCATCGTGATGCTTCTTTTTGTTGCGGTACCCGCAATGGCGGGGCAGGTGCATGTAACCGATGACAGCATGGAATGGCTGAACACCAGCGAGGAAGTGGCCCGCTATGCATGGGAGGCCGATATTGCAAATGACTCCGTGTATCCGCAGGAATACGAGCTTGCAATCAGCCTGCACGGACAAGACGGCAAAACCATTGACACCGTGCACCATGAGGCATTCATTGAGCCGAACCAGAAAATGGCCATCAATGGTTTTGCTAGTGTAGAGGGCCGAACAGCGGATACCAGACCGGCGGAAGTAGACGTGGAGGTTGAAAGCGCAAACGTGATCACCCGCTAAATCCGAAAAACGAACAAAACCGGGGGACATGGGGGAATTGCAGCCCTCGACTCCCCCGCCGCCGGCATGAAAGCTCCCCCTGCCTACCCCATCCCTCCCCGAGCAATGGCTTCTTGCCCCGCACAGCCGATGCTTGAGCCCCGCTTTTCCGGACAACCTGTACTGCCACAAAAGAAAGCCCGGTTTTATGGTACAAACCACCTGGTAAGGAAATACACGTATACGCCGGCGAAAAGCCCCTGCAGCGTCCCCCAGGCGATATCGACTATCGTTATGGCCACCGGATAATCTTTTACGAAGGACAGATTGGTCAGGTCATAGGTACAATACAAGACAAACCCGGCAAAAGCGCCGACCGCCAAAGCCGTTGGGAGTTGATTCTGCACCAGAAGCCCGAGGGAGACAAACACCACGAGACCGACGGCAATAATGGCCTGCGCCAGAAGGCCCACGGGAAGGTTAAAGCTGATGCGCCCCCTTTCCACCAAAGCCAGATAACTCAACTGCTGAAAATACAGGGAACGGGCAATTACGGCCAGCCATAACAGGTCCAGGACAACAAAAATCCCGATTGAAATGAGGACCACCTTGAAAAATGGGAAAGAAAAAAAATAATTCATCTGCAGTGCCGCCTTTTTTGGATGCAAGCCACGCGCGGGGATTTATATTATAGCCTAATACAGAATCCATCTTGCGCAAGGCATACGCCGCCGGGCAGAAAATGACGGAAGAAAAACTATCAACGGGCAAAAAACTGGCATATGCCGCCCCGGCCTTTGCCCTGGCGGTCGTCGGCATCCCGGTATACGTATATATACCGAAATTTTATACCGATGTCGTCGGGGTCCACATCTCGGCACTGGGAGCGATTCTGCTCATTGTCCGCCTTTTCGATGCTGTGACCGACCCGGTTATCGGGCTTCTCTCCGATCGCGCCCGCACGCGGCTCGGACGGCGGCGTCCCTTTATTGCTTCCGGTGCAGTATTGACCATTGCCGCCATCATCCTGCTGTTTAATCCGCCGTCCATGTCGCCGGCTGCCGCCACTGCCTGGTTCATGCTGCTGATATTCGCCCTGTTTTTCTTCTGGACCGTGGTCATTGTCCCATACGAAGCGCTGGGCCCGGAACTGACCTTTGATTACGATGAGCGTACCACCCTTTTTTCCCTCCGCGACGGCGCATTGATCGCCGGCACGCTGGCAGCCGCTGCCTCACCAGCGGCAATAAAATGGCTGGCGCATCTGCCCCCGGGCCCCGGGGGTGAACGGGAAACTTTTTTCCTTTTGTCCCTGATTTACAGCCCGCTCATTCTTCTTGCCTGCGGCTGGTGCATAGGGACTCTCCGGGAACTGACTGCAAAACCCGCGGTGATCACCGCCGGCATTTTCAACCGGGTCCTCTCCAGCCTGAAAAACCGCCCCTTCCGGATACTTTTGATCGCCTACACCGTCAGCGCCCTCGGCAACAACCTGCCGGCAACCCTGATCCTGTATTACGTGGAATATGTCCTGCAGTCCCGATGGGCCGACCTGTTTCTCATGCTGTATTTTATTACCGGCGTCCTGTTTCTGCCTATGTGGGTTTATGCATCGGGCAGGTCCGGGAAAAAAACCGTTTGGCTGCTTGCCATGGCAATCAATACCGGCGCCTTTTTCCTGGTATTCTTCCTCGGCCCCGGGGATGAAGTCCTGTACGGCCTGCTTGTCTTTGTATCCGGCATCGGCTTCGGCGCAACCCTGGCGATTCCCTCGGCCATCCAGGCCGATGTCATCGACTACGATGAACTGCTTACCGGCGAAAGGCGCGAAGGCCTCTACATCGGCCTTTGGTCTATAGCCAAAAAACTTGCGGCAGCAGTTGGCGTGGGGATCGGGCTCGCCCTGCTCGGTGCCTCAGGCTACGTGCCCAATATCCGCCAATCCGATTCCGTTGTACGGACCCTGCGCATCCTGTATGCCTTAGTGCCCTGCCTGTGCAACGCTGCGGCCATTCTCATTGCGCTGGCCTACCCCATAAACGGCAATATCCATCGGCAGATCCGCGCCGCCATCCAGCGCCGGACAAACGGGGAATCCGTCCGGGACCCGCTGGCACCCGGCCGCGTGATTGCGCCCCCTGCCGTAAAAGACAACCCGGGAGTAAACTGATGGAACAAATGCTGCTGCTGTCAGCGGCCAACCTTGCCGCTGCATCCGGCCTCATGGGTCTCGGCTGGCTCGCCGGTCTTTTGCACCGCAACGTAACAATCGCCGACAGCCTCTGGGGACTCGGTTTTATTCTCATTGCCTGGCTGAGCTTTTTTGGCGGTAACGGCTTCCAGGGCAGAAAGATCCTGCTGACCCTGCTGGTCACTCTGTGGGGGCTGCGGCTGTTCATCCACCTGAGCATCCGCAATCGGGGAAAAGGCGAAGACCCCCGCTACATGGCCTGGCGGGAGAAGTACGGCAGGAAATTCTGGATCGTCAGTCTCTATAAGGTGTTTCTGGTCCAGGCGCTTTTCCAGTGGATTATCTCCCTGGGGGTCCAGTACGGCCAGATGGCGCAGATCCCCGCCCACCTGACCTGGCTGGATTTCGCCGGGACGGGAATATGGACCGCGGGATTCGCTGTTGAAAGTGCTGCAGACTTCCAACTGCGCCGCTTTCTGGCAGATCCGGCAAACCGGGGCAAAGTGATGGATCAGAAGCTCTGGCGCTACAGCCGCCATCCCAACTATTTCGGCGAAACCCTCATCTGGTGGGGCCTGTTTGTCATTGTGCTCTCCACGCCGTGGGGGGTATGGACCATTATCAGCCCCCTGCTGATCACCTACACGCTTCTGCGCCTGACCGGCGTCACCCTAATGGAAGAAACCGAGTTTTCGAAAAATCCGGATTACCAGGCATATATCGAAAAAACCAATGCCTTTATCCCCTGGTTCCCCGGGAAATAAGTGCCTCCGCACCCAAGCCGGCCGTTCGAGCAAAAATTTTGATTTTCCTGATGGAATTGACTGCCGAGCCGATTTATATTTCCATTACGATCCGTGTGCGCCGCACGGCTTGCAGAAAAATCTCCAAATTTCGGCAACAACCATGAGCTTTTTGCTGCATCGCTTATATGAAAAAGCCCTTGAGCAAAGCCCTGTCGCCTTTGCGATCCGCTTTGCGGACGGCTCCGTATACCGCAATCAGCCCGGGCCGGCGGATATCGAAATCCGGTACCACAAAAAGCGGGCGGAGCTAAACACCCTTCTATTTCAGGGGGTTGGCCTTGTAGAGTCCTATATTGCCCGGGATGTTGATATTTTCGGGGATCTCAAACTGCTCATCCGGGCTTTTGTGGAAAACGGAGCGGACCTTGCGGGCAGTAACCGCCGGACGCGAGAAGGCAATCCCCTGCTCCTGCTGCGCAACCTCTGGCACGAATTGCGCTTTGGCAACCGGCGCCCCTCTCGTTCCGCAGAAAACGCCAAGGCGCATTACAACCGCGGATCGGAAATGTTTGCCCAGTATTTCGACCCGTCCCGGACCTATTCCTGCGCCTATTGGAAGGCCGGCACCAAGAACCTTGCCGAAGCGCAATATAACAAACTCGACCACGTCTGCCGCAAGCTCATGCTCCGGCCCGGCGACCGTTTGATCGATGTGGGCGGCGGCTGGGGTTCGCTGCTTTTTCATGCTGTAAAAAACTAT
>CAZWNV010000087.1:0-12088 GCA_964635265.1 uncultured Desulfobacteraceae bacterium | reverse complement strand
TGGTGCCCATTTTCTCGGTATCCTTTGGCCGCACCTAGACGTTGGCATCACAGCGAAAGCTCCCCTCCTCCATATTGCCGTCACTGATGCCCAGGTAGCGCAGGATCGAGCGAAGCTGACGCAGGTAGGCGCCCGCTTCCTCGGGCGATTCCATATCCGGCTCGCTTACGATTTCAATGAGCGGCACGCCGGTCCGGTTATAATCCACCCGGCTGATCGGCCGGTCGGGATCGTGGATGAGCTTTCCGGCATCCTCCTCCATGTGGATGCGGGTGATGCCGATTCGTTTTTTGCCGCCGTCGCCGCGGGTGATGGTTACATGCCCGTCCTCTGCTATGGGCAGTTCATACTGCGATATCTGGTAGCCCTTGGGCAGGTCCGGATAAAAATAGTTCTTCCGGGCAAAGCGGCTCTCCGGGGCAATCCGGCAGTTCGCAGCCAGGGCCATGCGCATGGCGTACTCCACCACCGCCTGATTCAGCACCGGCAGCACGCCGGGCATGCCGAGGCAGACCGGGCAGACATGCGTATTGGGCGGGGCCCCGAACTCCGTTGAGCAGCTGCAGAAAATCTTGGTGCGGGTTTTCAACTGGGCGTGTACTTCCAGTCCGATGACGGGTACGAAATCCATAGGCTCATCCTTGTTTTTTCCAGGCCAGCACCAGCAGAAAAAGGCCGGCAAGCGCAGCCGCGGCCCCGGGGATCTTTACATGAAAACCGTACAGGCCGGGGCTTACCAGGATATCCCGGGGCGCCACACAAATCAGCCAGGCAAGACCCCCCAACAGGGCATAGCCTCCCAGCCCCAGGAGGGTATAGGTGTGCAAACGCTCCTGCTTTGCCTGCCGCTCGCCCTCCGGCAAAAACTGCAGTGCCTTGCTGCAGCGCTCATGAATCATGAAAGCGGCCACCAGCACGATAATGGTCAGACTGACCGCGAACTCCCACAGATAAAAATAGGCATCGGCCATAACGCCCTTCCTTGTTCTGCCTGCATCCTGCGGATCCCATGCCGCCCGGACGGCGCTTTCGGGGACCGCTGTAATACCGATCTGCTACCATATATTCCGGAAACCTTGCAAACAAAATTCCGGATGCCGTTTGGATCCGGTTTTGTTTCTGCTACATTGCAAACAATCCGGACCTTTTTCCCAATCTTTGCAATTTTTGGAGTTTTTCCTTTGCCATCAAAGATTAATAAATGCTTCGGCAAAAAAAGATGCCGGTCTGTCATATAAAACCGGCCCGGAGACGACAACGTTTACAGTCATGGAAACCCATACAGCCGATCATAATCCAGCGGCCCCAAAAAAGCTGCGCTCCATGCTGGAGAAAGAGCATGAGAGAAGCTTCGGCTGGGCGCTTGCCTGCTGCAGCTACAACCGGGAAACAGCCCAGGAGGTTCTGCAGACGGTTTACGTAAAGATCCTTGAAGGAAGCGCCGTATTCAAAGGGTATTCGGGTTTTCGGACCTGGCTTTTCAGCGTGATCCGCAACACCGCCGCTGACCGGCGCCGAAAACAGAAGCTGCGGATCCTGGGGCTGGCCGCCCTCTGTAATGCCCCAACAGACGAATCCGCCGGCCATCTGCTCGATCCGGCCCAGGCCGCACATCGCAGCCAGGAACGAGAACAACTGGAGAAAGCCGTGAATCAATTGTCCGGCCGCCAGAGGGAAATCCTCCACCTGGTTTTCTACCAGGGGATGACAATAGCGGAGGCCGCAGAGGTGCTGCACATATCGGCAGGTTCCGCCCGCACCCATTACGAGCGGGGCAAAGCCCGGCTCCGGAAACTGCTGGGACGCTGAAGGAAAGACGCATGCAGAAGCCACCGGAACACCATACGGTCCATGCCCCCGGGGATAGCGGGGACCGGGATCTCGAGCGTCTCTTTCGCGAGCAGCGCAGCAGGGAGAAGGAAAACGGCATGCCCGGATTTGCCGCAATGTGGCAGAAGGCCGAAGCCCTGGGCCGCGAGCAGGAAAGCGGGCGCCGCAAAAAGCCGGCAGGGCTGCGTATTGCCTGGAAAACCGGCTTTGCCGCTGTATGCACCGCTGTCGTCATAACTGCCGTCATACTTGGACCCGACCGCCGGGACATTGAAGACGCGGGCTTTATCCGGCAGGCGGAAGCCATCAGCAGCTGGCAGCCTGCGACAGCCGTACTTCTGCCGTCCCCGGCAGATCCGGAAAACACCCCCTCTATATATGAAGCAGGAGGCACCACCTGGAAAACGCCGACGGACTACTTCCTTGAAAGCCTCGGCGAGCAAGAGCTGCGGAACCCGCAGGAACTTTAAGTCGGCGGCGGAGCCGTCTGCCGGAAACAGCCCCAAAATCCCCAAGAAAAGGAGATGACCATGAACCCCATCACAAAAACCATCGCTGTCTTTATCGCCGCAGGCTTTTTTGCTGCAGCTCCCGCCGCTGCGGGCGGACCGCATGCCGGGTTTACAGGCAGGCCCGGCATGCCGGCCGCAGCCATGATGCATACCATGCACAATCACCTGGTATTGCCCATGGAAATCGTCCACCACCAGCAGGAACTGGATCTAAACGCCGATCAAAAAGCCTTCATCAAAAAACACCTCCAGGACTGCCTGTCCGAGATGGCCGGCCTGAACTGGGAGCTGCAGGAAGCGATCCAGGAACTCGAGGCCGTGGTCCGGGAGGAATCCGTGGATGAAAAAACCGCGGCAAAAAAGCTGGAGAAAATCCTGGAACTGGAAAACGCCATCAAGAAAAACCGTTTTCTGCTCATGGTCCGGATCAAAAACAAGCTGGAGCCGCAGCAGCTGGAAAAACTCCGGGAGTTGAAAGCGGAAAGCCCTGCCCGGGGAGCCCCAAAAAAAGCGGGCCAGGGCCGCAAGAACGGGCCTCCCAAAAAACGGGATGCCCTGCGGATGCAGACCGACTAGGTGCCGTGCGCTTGGGCTCAGCAGTTTTTCAGGCTGCGGCTGATGTAGTCGGCAAAAACGGATACCGCTTCATTTGCGGGCGAGCGGGACACGTGAAGGGAGATATCCACCTGCGGCAGCTCCGGCAGGCCTTCTTCCGCAGAAACAAGGCGCATGTTGGAAGAAGCCGTGTTTTCGGTTACCACCGTTATTGCCATTCCCGAGGCGACAACCGCCCGAATGCCGGAGAGTCCGCGGCTGGTGCATACCAGCCGCCATTTCCGGCCGCAGGATTCCAGGGCAGTGAGCGCGGATTCGCGGAACACGCAGACTCCCTCGGGAAACAGGGCCAGGGGCAGGGGATTGTGTTCGTAGAGACGGCAGCCCCGGGCCTGGGCCCACACCAGCTGCTCCCTGCGGATTACCGCTCCCCCCGGGGACTGGGGCTGACGGGTGGTTACCGCCAGATCCACCTTCCCGTCGCCTAAAAGGCGCAGCAGATCCACGCTCAACTCGCAGCAGACCTCAAGGCTGATCCGGGGGTAGAGCGGGCTGAATCCGGACAATACGCCGGGCAGCAGATAGGCGGCATAATCATCCGGAATTCCCAGCCGGACCCGGCCTTTTACCTCCGGATCCCCGATTTCGGCCATCACCTCATCGTTTAGCTGCAATATGCGCCGGGCGTATTGCAGCATCACCTCACCACTGTCCGTGAGCCTGACCCCGCCCTTCTGCCGGATCAGGAGAAGTCTTCCCATGTTCTGCTCCAGCCGCCTGACCTGCATACTGACGGCCGACTGGGTCCGGTTCAGCCGGGAGGCGGCCCGGGTGAAGCCACCGCATTCGGCAACCACCACAAAAGCCCGCAAAAGATTCATGTCCAGGTCCGGATTGTGTATCATATGCCGCCTCGCCCGGTATTGGCCGGCAGCCGGAAAGTCTGTAAGCGCCGGCTTTGTTCTGCAGGCACTGTACGCCGGGATTGGGCGCAAATGCAAGCATAAAGCAGAAACTCCCGCATCTGCGGGCCATCAATTCCCGTGATGGGCCCATAACAACAATTCGTTGGCCATGCCCCTGTTCCTGCATTACTTCCTCTGTAGAAAATTGCTGCGTACAAGGAGGCGACAGATGAACACGGGGCAGAGTACACGGCTGACAAGGGCAAATGATGCCTGGATGCTGCTGGTCATTCACTTGTGGGGGCTTACCTTTCTGTTTACCAAGCTTGGCTTGAAAAGCCTGGACCCCCTGGGCTTCGCCCATCTCCGGGTCGCCAGCGCCGGGCTTGCCCTGCTTCTGATGGCGGCCGTCAGCGCCGGCCATCACGGAGCGGTGCGCATGAAATTCCGGGAACACGTGCTGGCCATAGCACTGGGGCTCCTGGGAATGGCCTGCTTTCCTTTCTGTTTCAGCCTGGCCATGAACTATACATCTGCGGCCAACGCGGGGCTGATTTTCGGCACAACCCCCGTAGCTGTGGCCCTGATCAGCAGGCTGCTGGGCCTGGAGCGGCTAAACAAACGACAGTGGCAGGGGCTTTTGGCATCCTTTGCGGGCATTGCCGTAATCCTGCTCCCCCGGGGCCTGGATTTCTCGCTGGCAACCATGCAGGGCGATCTGCTCATGCTCGCGGCCATGCTGAACTGGGCCCTGTATACCGTGGTAAACCGCTTTGTCCCCGCAGAACACGCCGGTCTGCAGTTTACGGCATACGGATCCCTCTGGGGGATTGCAGGGCTTAGCCTGCTCGGGTTCCACACCCTGGCCGATCTTCCCCTGGGCGAAATCCAGCCGGTTTCCTGGATGGGCGGCCTGTGCGCCGGAATCCTGGGGACTGCCGTATCCTACGTAATATGGAATAATGCCGTGCAAAACATTGGTCCGGCCAAAACGGCTGTTTATCTGAACCTGGTCCCCCTGGTGGCCGCTGTCAGCGGCTTCATCATCCTCCAGGAAGCCCTGGGATGGCAGCACCTGATTGCCGCCTGCCTGATTATTCCGGGCGTTCTGATGACCCGCGGATAGAAAAACACTTGTTTTCATTTTGACATTTCCGGCAATCTGCATATATTTTTATCGATTCAGCAGAATCAAACAAGGAATAGGGGCTTATGGAATTCTTCCTCTGCGTGCTGGGCATGGTCATGATCGTGGAAGGACTGCCTTATTTTACCTTCCCCGCCAGAATGAAGGAAATGATGCGCAAGGTCCTGGAAATGCCGGAGACGGGTTTGCAGAAATTCGGCTTCGTCCTCATGATTGCAGGACTTCTGCTGGTCTATATCGGAAAATCCTGAGATCATGTTTACCCTCTCGGACTATGACTACGAGCTCCCGGAGGAACTGGTGGCCCAGTATCCTTCGGAGAGACGGGACCGCGCCCGCCTGATGCATCTCGACCGGCAGACCGGGAAGACTGCGCACATGCGCTTTGCCGATATCGTGGATCTGCTCCGGCCTTCCGACCTTCTCGTGGTAAACAACACCGAAGTCATCCCGGCCCGGTTGTATGGAAAAAAAGCCAGCGGGGGCAAAATCGAGCTCTTGATCCTCAATTATCCGCAGATGCAGCCGGAAGGAAGCGGGAAAATCCTCTGTGAATGCCTGATACGGGCCTCAAGGGCCCCGCTTGCCGGCTCAAAGCTGTTCTTCGGCCAGGGCCCGGCGGCCGAGGTCAAGGCCGTGGAAAACGGCCGGTTCACGGTGGAATTTCAATCGCAGCAGGAATTTGAACAACTCATTGACAATCATGGGGAAATGCCGCTGCCTCCCTATATCCGGCGGCCGGAGACCGAGGCTGACAGAAGCCGCTACCAGACCGTCTACGCCTGCCGCCGGGGCGCTGTGGCAGCGCCGACGGCAGGGCTCCACTTTACGGCCCCCCTGCTTGCGCAGATACGGGAAAAAGGGGTGGAGACAGCCTCCCTGACCCTGCATGTGAGCTACGGAACCTTTATGCCGATCCGGGTAAACGATATCCGGGAGCACCGGATGCACGAGGAGACGTACGAAATTGCCGGGGACGCCGCCGCGGCCGTCAACCGGGCAAAAGCAGAGGGGCGGCGCATCGTGGCCGTGGGTACCACAACGGTGCGCGCCCTGGAGTACGCGGCAGATGCCGATGGCCGCATCCGGCCGCACAGCGGCAGCTGCGATCTTTTTATCTATCCCGGCTACCGCTTCCGCGCCGTGGACGCCATGATCACCAACTTCCATCTCCCCCGCTCCACCCTGCTGATGCTGGTATCCGCGTTTGCCGGAAAAGACAACCTGTTGGCCGCCTACCAAAAGGCCATCCGGGAGCGCTACCGCTTCTACAGCTACGGGGATGCCATGTTCATCGAAGACTCCGGCTAAGCCGGGCAGAGGAAGACGATGCCCTTGAATTTCCAGATCACCGCAGAATCCACCGAAAACAGGGCCCGCACAGGCCGTCTTTGCACATCGCGCGGCATTGTGGAAACCCCGGTATTCATGCCGGTCGGCACGGCGGGCAGCGTAAAAGCCCTTTCTCCGGAGGATCTGGCGGCATGCGGGGCCCGCCTCATCCTTGCCAATACCTACCACCTCTACCTGCGCCCCGGCTGCGAGGTGCTGGCAAAGTTCGGCGGCCTCCACCGCTTCATGAACCACCACGGCCCAATCCTGACAGACAGCGGGGGATTCCAGATCTATTCCCTGGCCAAAATCGCAAAGGTCACCGAGGCCGGCTTTTCGTTTCAGTCCCACATTGACGGCTCATCCCATCTGATCTCCCCGGAGGAGGCCGTCCTGATCCAGCAGCGGATCGGAGCGGACATTATCATGTGCCTGGATCAATGCATCCCGTACCCGGCGGATTTCGAGCAAGCCAGCGATGCGGTTGCGCTGACATCTCGCTGGGCGGATCGCTGCCGCCTTGCCTGGCTGGAAAACCCCGGAAATCAGGCTCTTTTTGGTATTGTCCAGGGCGGTATGCATGCAAAGCTCCGCCGGCAGTCCGCCCAAGCGCTGGTGGCCATGGATTTTCCCGGTTACGCGGTGGGAGGCCTGAGCGTGGGGGAGCCAAAGCCGCTTATGATGGAGATGGCCGAGCTTACCCTGCCGCTTCTGCCGAAAGAAAAGCCCCGCTATGTCATGGGGGTGGGCACCCCCCGGGATCTTGTCCAGCTCGCGGGCATGGGGGCGGACATGTTCGACTGCGTCATGCCCACGCGCAATGCAAGAAACGGCCAGCTCTTTACCCATTGCGGCACCATCAACATCGCAAACGCACGGTTTCGAACCGACACCAGCCCGGTCGATCCGTCCTGCACCTGCTATACCTGCCGGAACTTCTCGCGGGCCTATCTTCATCATCTCTACCGCTCGCGCGAGCTTCTGGTACACCGGCTTACCACCATTCACAACCTTTTTTTCTACGAAAGCCTCATGCGCGCCATCCGCGAAGCCATTGCGCACGACCGTTTCGGCGCGTTTGCCGCCGCCTTCTTTTCGCGGCAGAACGGGTGATTCCAAGCATATGCCAATAATTAAAAATAGTTGCAATATGTTCGGATTTCATCATAGCATATCCGGACAAAACTTATTATTTTATTGGGTACACCAAAAGGATGGCCGCCAGGGATCATCCCCATTTTATGCATGCCAAAAAGGAGATTTGACATGAAAGAACAGGTAGAGCAGGTACTGGAGAAAATCCGTCCTTCCCTGCAGGCTGACGGGGGAGACGTGGAATTGGTGGACGTGGAGGAAGGCATTGTCAAGGTGCGGCTGCAGGGTGCATGCGCTGGCTGCCCCATGTCCCAGATGACGCTGAAAAACGGTATAGAACGCATCCTCAAACAGGAGATCCCGGAAGTCAAATCCGTGGAACCAGCTCAATAGAAGCGGAGCCCGTATGACAATTGCCAGCCGTATCGCAACGTTTCTGGAACAATCCTCCTGGATACGCAAAATGTTTGAAGAAGGGGCCAGGCTGAAGCAGATTCACGGCAGCGAAAACGTGTTTGACTTCAGCCTGGGCAACCCCTATATGGAACCCCCGGAGAGCTTTACATCCCGGCTTGCCGAGCTTGCCGCGGAAAACAGGAACGGCGCCCATTCCTACATGCCCAATCCGGGCTATCCGGAGGTGCGCCGGGCGGTGGCCCAGCAGCTTTCCCGCGAGCAGGGGACCGCTGTGAGCCAGGAGCAGGTCCTGATGACCTGCGGGGCCGCAGGGGGGCTTAACATCATTTTGAAAACCATCCTGGAGCCGGGCGACGAAGTGATCACGCCCGCTCCCTATTTTGTGGAGTACGGATTCTACGCGGACAATCACGGGGGGGCCCTGCGAACCGCTGCCACAAATGCGGATTTCTCACTGGATATGGACGCAATCGAAGCCGCCATCACCGCCAAGACCCGGGCCGTGCTCATCAATTCCCCCAACAATCCCACCGGCCAGGTCTATTCCGCAAAGAGCCTGCAGGATCTGGGCGGGCTGCTGGCCAAAAAAAGCCGGGAGCACGGCCGCACCATCTACCTGCTCTCGGATGAACCTTACAGAAAAATCGTCTTCGACGGCATCGAGGTCCCCAGCATCTTCTCCGCGTATCCGGACAGCCTGATCGCCACGTCCTATTCCAAGGACCTCTCCATTCCCGGGGAACGCATAGGCTTTGCCGCCATCAACCCGGAAGCCGGCAGCAAGGACGATCTCGCAGCCGGCATGGCGCTGGCCAACCGGATCCTGGGATTTGTAAACGCCCCGGCGTTTATGCAGCGGGTAGTATCCGGGCTGCAGGGCGAGAGCGTGGATGTCTCCCATTACGCGAGAAAACGGGAACTCCTCTGCGACGGGCTCCGGGACTGCGGCTATGATTTTCTCCGGCCGCCGGGGACTTTCTACCTGTTCCCCCGCTCTCCCATAGCCGACGACGTAGAGTTCGTGCAGGCGCTGCAGCAGGAATTGATCCTGGCGGTGCCGGGAAGCGGATTCGGCGGCCCCGGCCATATCCGGCTGGCTTTCTGCGTGGATGATGCCACCATCACCAATGCCATGCCGGGTTTTGCCAAAGCCATACAGCGATTTCAGTAAACACCGGGAGAATTTTTCGCCCTATGCCCGGTACCAATTTGCAAAACCATCGGCTTTGCTATTCACAGAAACGGAGGGCCTTATGGATACACGCAAGCCAGTATTTGCCGGCAGCTGGTATCCTGCGGCAGCAGCGGAATGTGAAAACCTGATCAAGGAATTTCAAAACGACAGCCGTTTTCACGTCGATCCGGATCCGGCCTATAAAGGCGGCATCGTACCCCATGCCGGCTGGGTCTTCTCCGGAAGCCTGGCCTGCAACGTCATTGCCGCCATGCAGCCGCAGAAACCCGGGGAGGGGCCGGATACGGTGGTAATTTTCGGCATGCACCTGCCGCCCAACACCCCGGGCACCATCATGGCCGAGGGCACCTGGGACACGCCCTTCGGCGAAATCGAAATCGATGCGGATCTCGCCGAGGGGCTTTGCCGGGACTATAAATTCACAGTGGAGACCCCGACCCGCTTTACCCCGGACAACACCATCGAGCTGCAGCTGCCCTTTATCAGGTATTTCTTCCCCAATGCCCGGCTCCTGCCCGTCGGTCCCCCGGCAAAGACCGCTGCCGCCGATATCGGGCGCAGGGCAGTGGAGATTGCGGAAGCAGCCGGCAGAACCATTACCGTCATCGGCTCGACCGATCTTACCCACTACGGCCCCAGCTTCGGGTTCACCCCGGCCGGCAAAGGCTCCGGAGCCTACGAATGGGTCAAGAACAAAAACGACCGCCGGGTGATTGACGCGATGCTGGCCATGGACCCCGAAAGTGTTGTAAACGAAGCCCTCACCAACCACAACGCCTGCTGTCCCGGAGCGGCCGCAGCCTCCCTGGCCGCCGCGCAGCAGCTGGGTGCCCGGAACGGACAGTTCGTGGGCTATAGTTCGAGCTACGAGCACAACCCCGGAGACACCTTCGTGGGCTACGGCGGCGTGCTGTTTTATTAGGGATGCCAATGCGCACGTGCAAAGAACAGGCGCCTGATTGGAAAGCCAAGGCGATATCGCCGCAGAAAGCCCTGAAATGCATCGAGCCCGGTATGTGCATCTTTTTGGGCACGGGTGCGGCAGAGCCGCGCACCCTGGTCCGGGAGCTCATGAACTCCGAGGCCGGAAACCTCCAGGATCTGGAACTGTTTCAACTTTTGAGCTTCGGCGATGCCATCTCCATTCCGAAACTGCAGAGCCAGAAATTCCGCCTGAAAACCTTCTTCTCCGGCTGGGTGGCCAAAGAGGCCATCACCGCCGGGCGGGTGGATCTGATTCCCAGCCGCTTCTCCCGGCTCGCCCAGTTGATCGACTCCCGCCGCATCCCCTTTGATGTGGCCTTCATCCAGATCACCCCGCCGAACCGGCTGGGCTACTGCAGCCTCGGCATCTCCGTGGACGTGGCCCGCCAGGTCATTGACCAGGCGGACACGGTCATCGGGGAAATCAATCCGGAGATGCCCCAAACCCTGGGAAACACCTTTGTCTCCATAGAAGATTTTGATTACCTGGTCGAATCCACTGAAACACCGCTTCTCTTCGAGCGCTGGCCGGTGGAAGAGGTCTTTGACCAGGTGGCCGCCAACGCTGCCTCGGCTGTGGAAGACCGCTCCTGCATCGCTTTCTCCATCGGGCCCCTCTACGAACCCCTGGCCCGGCACCTCATGCAGAAAAAAGACCTGGGCGTGCACACCCCCGTCTTTACTGACGCCCTGATGGATCTGGTCAAAAGCGGGGCGGTAACAAACCGCTACAAGGGGCTTTTCTCCGGCAAATCCCTCACTTCCTATGCCCTCGGCACAGAAGAGCTCATGTGCTGGCTGGACAACAACCCGCTGGTGGAGTTCCAGGGGATCGACCTGGTCTTCAATCCCATGCGCATCGGTAAAAACCGGCGCTTTGTCGCCATCGTCAATATCCGCAAAGCGGATCTGACCGGAAGAATCGCCCTGCATGTGGGAAAAGGCAACATCATCACCGACCCCTCTGAAGCCATTGATTTCGTCAACGGCGCCGAGATATCGGAGAAGGGCTATACCATCTTCGCCCTGCCGAGCCGCAATGCCAGGGGAGAATCCAATATCCGCGGCTCCATAGAGGAGATGCCCAACCAGTTGAACGTCCGGGGCTCGGTGGACCTTGTGGCCACCGAGTACGGCGTGGCCTATTTAAACGGCCGGACCCTGCGCGAGCGCGCCCTCGCGCTCATCGAGGTGGCCCATCCCGAAGACCGCAAAGCACTCATTGCCGAGGCCAAGGAGCAGAACATCATTTACGGCGACCAGATCTTCCTGGAGGAGAGCGCCCATCTGTATCCGGGCGACATTTACACCCGTCAGGTGTTTAAAAACGGCGTGGACGTGCGCTTCCGCCCCATCCGGCCCTCGGACGAGGAAGGCATGCGGCGGCTGTTTTACCGCTTCTCCGATGAATCGGTCTACTACCGCTATTTCACGCCGTTAAAAACCATGCCCCACTCCCGCATGCAGGAATACGTCAATGTGGACTACAGCCGGGTGATGTCCATCGTGGGCCTGGTGGGAGACCTCGGCAAGGGCCACATCATTGCCGAGGCCAGATACGTCAAGTGCCCGGATCGTCCGTATGGGGACGTGGCCTTTATCGTGGACGAAAACTACCAGGGCCTGGGCATTGCCACCTACATGTACAAACTTTTGATGCGGCTGGCCAAGGAGCGCGGCCTGCAAGGCTTTACCGCCGACGTCCTGCCCGCAAACAAGGAAATGATGCGCGTTTTTGAAAAAGGCGACGCCGAGGTCAAGGCCACCCTCGAAGAGGGCATCTATCGCCTCACCATTCCTTTTCATTCCTGACGGCCAGCCCCTCGTAATATGCTGCATCCTCTATCTTTCCCCGCTTTCTGCAGCCGGCGGCATAGATGCGGCATTTCTCGGTCAAGACAGCGCGGGCGGCCCTGCGGCGCTCGGCCGAGAGAGGCTCTGTGCGAAGGATCCGGTCGATGGCGCGGATCCGGTACCTGTCGAGGCCGGGGCGGGCCGAGAGCTGGTCGGGATGGCCGCCGGTTTTGACCACGAGGGGCCGGTCGATCAGGTGGACGGGCCAGCGGGCGCTGACCCGGAGCCAGAGGTCATAGTCCTCGCAGGCGGGAAGGGCCTC
>CAZWNV010000086.1:0-12248 GCA_964635265.1 uncultured Desulfobacteraceae bacterium | reverse complement strand
CCCGCCGATCAGTACACCGATGGCCAGACCGGTTACCGGGGTTTTCATATGGGGAGCAATAAACAGGGCGGCACAGATGATGGCAAGATTGAGAAGCACCGGCGCCAGGGCGGGGGCGGCAAAGTGGCCGAGGGAGTTGAGAATACCCATGGAAAGGGCCACCAGGCAGATGCAGAAGATATAGGGGAACATGACCCGCGTGAGCCAGACTGTTAAGCTGTACTTGGCTCCCGAAAATCCGGGCGCTATGCCGCTGACGATATAGGGGGCGGCCAGGATCCCGGCAATGGTGATGAAAACCAGCAGTAAAGACACGATCCGCAGTGTGGAACGGGCCATGCGGAAGGCCTCCGCCCGTCCCCGGCGGCTTAAGTATTCCGTAAAGACGGGAACAAAGGCGATGGACAGGGATCCTTCGGCAAACAGCCGGCGCAGCAGGTTGGGAATGCGAAAGGCGACAAAAAACGCATCCGAGGTAAACCCGGCCCCGAAAAGCCAGGCGATGGCCATATCCCTTAAAAACCCCAGTATGCGGCTGAGCAGGGTGGCTGTTCCGATCACCCCCGCTGCCCGGGTCAATTTCGTTTTCTCTGAACTCATTCCCCGTGCCCGCTGCCTTTCGGATACACTGCGGCTTGCGCCGGGACCGCAGCGCCTTTACAAATATTCTTGACATTTGTACGCGGATCAGATACCAAAGCACTCTATCAAAAATAAGAAAAGGAGTGACACCATTGGCACATCACAAGTCTGCAATCAAGCGAAATCGGCAGAATCAAAACCGCCGCATGCGCAATCGGGTTGTGAAAACCCAGGTGAAAACAGCTTTCAAAAAGCTTTCCCAGGTGCAGAAAACCGGGGACACGGAAGCCATTGACCGTGAACTGACCCGGGCCCAGTCCATTATTGACAAGGCAGCCAAAAAAGGGGTGATCCACCGCAGAACCGCCGCCCGGAAAAAATCCCGCCTTGCCAGAAGCGTAAACCGGTCAGCCGCTGCTTAGCAGACGGGGGGTTCGAATCGGCAGCCCTTAGAATTCATCGGTCAATCGGTAGTAAATCCGCTCCGCCAATCGTTCGGATATTTCGGCGATGGCGGATTTTTTATTTTGTTCGGTGCCGCGTTTGGTCGCAGCCATTTCATAGGAGTCGCTGGCGGAGATGCCTCTGGCCGCCCAGATGCGCCGGCCTTGCCGGTCTTGTAACTCCACATCCAGGTAGAGGGTGATCCGGCGTTCCGTTGATTGGTTGGGAGTGCTGTGGGCGATGGTACGAATCCGGGTGGATCTTATGGTACCGGTGAGAACGGCCTTTGCCTGCTTTTTGTCCACAAGGCGGACCGTATCAAAGCGGGTGAACTGGTTGACCAGATCATTTGTCACAAGGGCTTCAATCCCGGTCTCCCCGGTTTTATTGGCAAGCATGCGGATGTTTAGGGTTTGGATATCTCCCGGCAGTGCCCCGCCCCCGGAGAAATGGTAGCCGCAGGCAGCCAAAAACAGCATGGCAGTGCCTACAAGCACGAGCGCAAACGTTTGCTGCCAGGTGCATCCCATGCGCAACTCTCCCTTCTGCCGGTGAAAAACCAGGCTGCGGACCGGGCCGCTACACCACCACATTGACCAGTTTGTCCTTTACCACGATCACTTTTTTGACGGTCTTGTCCCGAATGAAGCGCTGCACATTTTCATCCGCCAGCGCAGCCTCCTTGACGCTTTCTTCATCAGCATCCGCAGCGATTTCAAAGCGGCCCCGAAGTTTTCCGTTTACCTGGGCAACCATTACCCGGGTATCAGAGGCCAGTGCATCCTGACGATAGCCGGGCCATTCGGCGGCGGAGGGGCTGCTTTCCGCGTTTCCCAGGGCCTGCCAGAGTTCTTCCGTGATATGAGGGACCACCGGTGCCAGCAGCAGAATGACGGTTTCGGCAGCAAAACGCATGACCCCGGCCGAGTGGGGATGCTCCGGATTCAACTCCGCCGTGTACATGCTGTTGACAAGCTCCATTACCGCGCTGATCGCTGTATTGAAATGAAAACGCTCCTCAATATCGCTGCTTACTTTCCGGATGGTCTGGTGGGCCTTGGCAAAAAGCTCCCTGCCCGGGCCGTCCAGCTCTTCCAGGCGGCCGTCAAAGCGTTGCGCTTCGAGCACATCCGCCTGCCATTGATGAATAATCCGCCACACCCGGTTTAAAAAGCGGAAACTGCCTTCAACGCCCTGCTCGCTCCATTCCAGGCTTCTCTCCGGCGGTGCGGCAAAGAGGCAGAACAGGCGGACCGTGTCCGCTCCGTAAGTATCGAGGAGCACATTGGGATCGACCACGTTTTTCTTGGATTTGGACATTTTCTCAACGCGGCCGAGCTCGGCGCGGCGGTCGCAAAACCGGCAGTGCGGCTGTTCCTGGTTGTAATAGGTCTCTTCCGGGTACAAAAAACCGTGCTCCGGGCAGCGCACGGTTTCCTTGCACACCATGCCCTGGGTCAGAAGCCGGGTAAAGGGCTCCTTGAAGTCCACCAGGCCCATGTCATGGAGCACCCGGGTGAAATAGCGCGAATACAGAAGGTGCATGACCGCATGCTCCACCCCGCCGATGTACTGGTCTACAGGCATCCAGTAGGCCGTCGCCGCAGGATCGAACATCCCCTGGTCATAGTTCGGGCTGCAGTAGCGTTCAAAATACCAGGAGGATTCCACGAATGTGTCCATGGTATCCGTCTCGCGCTTCGCCGGGCCTCCGCATTGCGGACAGCGCGTCTGCACGAAGGATTCGGTGGCAGCAAGCGGCGATCCGCCGCCTTCTAAAAGATCCACATCTTCCGGCAGCACTACCGGCAGGTCTTCCTCCGGCACAGGCACAGTGCCGCATTCGGGGCAGTGAATGACGGGGATCGGGGCGCCCCAGTAGCGCTGCCGGGATATGCCCCAATCCCGGAGCCGGTAGCTTACCGCCTTGCTGCCCATCTGCAGTTTTTCCAGGTGATCCGTTATGGCCTCCTTGGCCGCTTCGTTGTCCATATCGTTGAACTGTCCGGAGTTTACCAGAACGCCGGCATCGGTGTAGGCCTGCTCCCGGGACACCTCGTCTACAGAAAGCTCCCGTGGGCAGATTACCGGGATGATGGGCAGGTCATATTTTCGGGCAAAATCGAAATCGCGCTGGTCATGGGCGGGGACAGCCATGACGGCTCCCGTGCCGTATTCCATAAGAGCAAAGTTGGCGATATAGATGGGCATTTGCCGGTCCGACAGGGGGTTGCGGCACCAGGCGCCGGTAAATACGCCTTCTTTTTCGTAGTTTTCCAGCAGCCTGTCGGAGCGGCTTTGATTGGCCATGCGCTCGACAAAAGCCGACACTTCGGATTCCCGGTCCGTACCCGCGGTCAGGAGGGTGACAAGCGGATGCTCGGGGGCAAGGCACATGAATGTGGTGCCGAATATCGTGTCCGGCCGGGTGGTAAACACGCGGATTGTTTGCTCGCTGTTTTCCACGGGAAAGTGGATTTCCGCCCCCACGCTTTTGCCGATCCAGTTTTTCTGCATCGTGGTGACTTTTTCCGGCCATCCGGGCAGCTTGTCGCAGTATTGCAGCAGGTCCTCGGCGTAGTCGGTGATGCTGAAAAACCACTGCCGGAGTTTTTTCTGTTGTACAGGTTGTCCGCAGCGCCAGCACTCGCCTGCCTCCACCTGCTCGTTGGCAAGCACGGTCTGGCAGGTATCACACCAGTTGACGTAAGATTCCCCCTGATAGGCCATGCCTTTTGCAAACATCTGCAGAAACAGCCACTGCTCCCACTTGTAGTATTGCGGATCGCAGGTGGCCAGTTCTCTGTCCCAGTCATAGCTGTAGCCCATGCGTTTGAGCTGGGTGCGCATTGCCTCGATATTGGCATAGGTCCAGGCCGCGGGATGGGTGTTGTTGTCGATGGCCGCGTTTTCCGCCGGCATGCCGAAGGCATCCCATCCCATGGGATGGAGTACGTTATAGCCGCGCATTCTTTTGTAGCGGGCGATAACGTCGCCTATGGTATAATTGCGCACGTGGCCCATATGGATTTTGCCGGACGGGTAGGGAAACATCTCCAGCAGATAATATTTCTCCCGGTCCGGTTCCTCGCCTGCCTGGAACTGCCGGTTCTTCTCCCAGTGCTGCTGCCACTTGGGTTCGATTTGCATCGGATTGTATCGGGATTCCATGAACCTGCTCTTTACGCTGTATCGTTAATAATTGGATTGCCGGGTTTGCTCTGTCATGCCATAAAGTTTGGCAAATATCAAGCCCGGGGCAAGGAAGGGCGGAGAACAGGAGAATCTGTGCCGGGATGGCGCCCCCCGATCTTTTCGTATCCTGCAACGTGCTCAAATTAGAAATTATTTGACTTGTTTGCCCTGATTTCATATGTAGAGGTGCATCCCTTCCCGGGCGCGTGCGAAAAAACCGTGCAGCACACGGGATTTGAGGACTATCCCTATAATGGAGGCAGCAGTTTTATTTCCATGAGCAGCAAAATATTGGTCAATGCAGTGGATCCGGAGGAATGCCGGATCGCCAAGGTCAAAAGCAACCGTCTGGAAGAGTTTCACATTGAAACCACCGCCCGGGAGATCACACAGGGAAATATTTACAAGGGCGTGGTGGCCCGGGTGGAGCCCAGTCTTCAGGCCGTGTTCGTGGATTACGGCGCGGAGAAACACGGGTTCCTGCAGAAGCAGGAGATTCATCCGGACTACTATCTGGATGATCCCTCCGGCAATCAGTCCCTGAAAAATATCGTGCAAAGCGGTCAGGAAATATTGGTGCAGGTTACCAACGATCCCTTTATGCACAAGGGGGCCATGCTTACCACCTTTATCTCCCTGCCGGGGCGCTGTGTGGTGTTGATGCCGGGCAGCAAAAACCGCGGGGTCTCCCGCAAGATCAGCGATGAAGAAGAGCGCAAGCGTCTCAAGGATATTCTGGCAAAGCTCAAGATTCCCGAGGAATTCGGCATCATCGTCCGCACTGCCGGTCAGCAGGCAACAAAGACGGCGATTGAAAAGGACTATCGCTACCTGATGCGCCTGTGGAAAAACATCAACAAGCAGGCAGTCAAGGCGGACCCCCCTGCGCTGCTCTACAAGGACCGCACCCTGGTGCAGCGATCCATCCGGGACTATTTCACCTCTGATGTCACGGAAATCCTCGTTGACGAGGAAAGCGTCTACAACGAGATCCGCGAATTCATGAGTATTGTTTCGCCGCAGCACAAAAAAATCGTCAAGCGCTATACCGCGGACAAGCCGATCTTTACCAAGCATCAGCTGGAGGAGCAGATCACCTCGATCTTTGAAAACCGGGTACGGCTGAAATCCGGCGGCTCCATCGTGATCGAGCAGACCGAGGCGCTGGTCTCCATTGACGTAAATTCCGGAAAGGCCACGCAGAAAAATTCCATTGAGGAAACAGCGGTGGCCGCAAACCTGGAGGCTGCCGAGGAAATCTGCCGGCAGCTGCGGCTGCGGGATTTCGGCGGTCTGATTGTGATCGACTTTATTGATATGCGGGAGCAGAAAAACAAACAGAAGGTCGAGCGGGCCATGAAAACCCATCTGAAAGAGGATAAGGCCCGGACAAAGGTGGGCCGCATTTCCAGTTTCGGCCTTATGCAGATGTCGCGTCAGCGGATTCGGCCATCGATCCGGCTGATCAATTTTGAGAGGTGCCGGCACTGCCAGGGGAAAGGGGTGACCCAGTCGGTGGAGTCTTTGGGGCTGAGTTTTCTCCGCCGGCTGCGCCTGGAGACGCTCAAGGCCGAGATCTCCACCGTAAAGGGCTATGTTCCTTCAGAGGTGGCCGCCTATTTGTTAAACCGCAAGAAAAAAGAGATTCTGGATCTGGAAGTGCGCCGGGGCATCAGTATCAACATTGAGCCCGACAGCACCATGATCCCCGGCAACAGCCGGATTGACTGGGAATAGAAGGCACCCGGCATCCGGCCGGACATTCGTATGCCGGACACCTGTTCAATCATTGAGAAAGAAACCGCTCGCAGCATTCGAAACCCACGGTTTCGGTGTTCAGGAAGTCAGGTTATCAAGGAGGAGAGATGGTGGATATTGTAACGACAGCGTATGCGATGGGGCAGGCCCCATCTGGCGGGCAGGGCGCCGGCGGCGGATTTGCCGCCCTGATTCCGATCATCCTGATGTTTGTGATCTTCTATTTTCTGCTGATCAGGCCCCAGCAGAAAAGGGCGAAAGAACATCAGCAGATGATCAGCAACCTGAAAAAAGGGGACCGGGTTGTTACCAGCGGCGGCATTTACGGGAGGATCACCAATCTGGACGAGAATACCGCAACGCTTGAAATCGCCGAGAAAGTGCGCATCAAGGTGACCCGGAACAGTATCGGGTCTCTGGTCCAGCAGGCCCAGGAAAAACAGAAAGATGAGAGCGATTCTTGATCCGCCCCCGTATGGCTGCTATAAGAGGGGTCTTTGCCGGTTTGGGCAGGCAGAGGGCATGGCCTGCCGGTGCGAAATCAAAGCAATTCAGTGAAAAGGGGTGTTGGGCGTGAAAAATGTTTCCTGGCGCATTCTGATCGTTCTTGGAGTTCTTGTGATCGCCGCGGTATTGGTGGTGCCGACGTTCAAGCCGAGTGTATGGCCGCATAAGCAGATTCAGCTGGGCCTTGATTTAAAGGGTGGCATGCATCTGGTCCTGGAGGTGCAGACGGAGAAGGCCGTTACCAGCACCGTGGAGCGGATCCGCAGTGAGATGCGCTCTCTGCTGCGCGAGGAGCGGGTTCGCCATCAGGGTCTTGAGCCGGCCGGCAAAGCCGGGTTCTCCACTACGATCGTGGACCGCGATGACCTTGAGGATCTGCGCGGGATATTGAAGCGGGAATACGAGGACGTGGAGATCGAGTCCACCACGCCCGTGGAAAATGGCCTGCAGGTACAGATGGCGCTGGGCGGCGAGTATGCCCGGGAGATCAAGAAGCAGGCCACCGAGCAGGCGCTTGAGACCATCCGCAACCGCATCGACCAGTTCGGGGTGAACGAACCGGATATCCGGATCCAGGGAGAAAACCGGATCCTGGTGCAGCTGCCCGGTATTGAGGATACAGAGCGGGCCAAGGAGCTGCTCGGCAAAACCGCACAGCTCGAATTCAAGCTTCTCGACGAGGAGCATGATCTTGGCGCGGCTCTAAACGGCGATGTGCCAGAGGGAAGCGAAATCCTTTATCAGGCGGAGGAAGCCTCCAAGGCGAGCAGCAAAACCCAGCCCTACCTTGTTCAGAAGCGCACGGTGATGACAGGGGCGCACCTGACCGATGCCCGGGTAAAAATTGACCAGCGCTTCAATGAGCCCTTTGTCTCTATCGAGTTTGACAGAAAGGGGGCGCGCAGCTTTGAGCGGATCACCAGGAAAAACGTGAAGAAACGACTGGCCATCGTCCTCGATGACAAGGTCTATTCCGCCCCCACCATCCAAGAGCCCATTCCCGGCGGCGAGGCCCGCATCACCGGTAATTTTACCAGCCAGGAAGCCCATGACCTTGCCATCATCCTGCGGGCCGGTGCCCTGCCGGCTCCGGTGAAGATCATCGAGGAGCGCACGGTGGGCCCCTCCCTGGGCCAGGACTCGATTCAAAAGGGACTGCTCTCCATGCTGATCGGCGGCATTCTGGTGCTCTTCTTCATGGCACTCTACTACAAGGCGGGGGGGCTGGTGGCCGATTTCGTTCTGATCCTCAATATCCTTTTGATCGGCGCCGGGCTTGCCGCTTTTGGCGCAACCCTTACCCTTCCGGGGATTGCGGGCATTATCCTGACCATCGGCATGGCGGTGGATGCCAACGTCATTATCTATGAACGCATCCGCGAGGAGCTGCGGCTCGGCAAAACGCCGGCCGCCGCCATTGCCGCAGGGTTTGACCGGGCCGGGCTGACGGTCCTGGACGCCAATGTCACCACCCTGATCGCCGCGCTTGTGCTCTTTCAGTTCGGCACGGGCCCGGTCAAGGGCTTTGCCGTGACGCTGAGTCTCGGGGTTGTGGCCAGCCTGTTTACCGCGCTGGTTATCTCGCGGCTGATCTTCGATTATTTCTTTGTTACCAGACGGGCACGAACCTTGAGCATATAACCGCAGGGGAAGGATTCATGGAACTGATTAAACCCGGAACGACGATTGATTTCATTGGAAAGCGGCGTATTGGTTTTGTATTTTCCGCAGCTCTGATTCTGATCAGCCTGGCCGCGCTGATCTATCACGGCGGTCCCCGGTACGGGATTGATTTCTCCGGCGGCACGGTGGTCCAGATCAAGTGTGTGGGCGATACCGCAATCTCCGACATCCGCAGCGGTCTCGCTGATGTCGGCATGCAGGAAGCAACCGTTCAGAGCTTCGGAAAAAAAGAGGCCAATGAATACCTGATCCGCACGGATCAGACGCTGATCACCGGTGAAGGCTTTTCCAAGGAGGTGGAGAACGCCGTGGCCAATGCCGCGGGGGTGGAGGCCGAGGTCCAGCGGGTGGAAATGGTTGGCCCCCAGGTTGGTGCGGATCTGCGGGAGAAAGCGCTTCTGGCCCTTTTTTATGCCCTTTTGTTTATCACCATCTACATATCCGGCCGCTTTGAGCTCAAGTGGGTTATGAGCGCCGTGATGGCGGCCGCACTTATCGGGGCCGTGTATCTGTTTGCCCTGTTTCATGTAAGCATTCCCCTTTTGATTCTGCTGGCGCTGGGGGTCGCGCTCATCATGTTCTGGCAGCTGCGGCTCAAGTTTGCCATGGGCGCCATTGTCGCCCTGATGCACGACGTGTTTATCACCGTGGGCATTTTCTCCATCTTTGGCGTGGAATTCTCGCTGCCCATCGTGGCGGCGCTGCTTACCATTATCGGGTATTCCTTAAACGATACGATTATCGTGTTTGACCGGATCCGGGAGAACATCAAAAAGCATGCCCGAAAGAAACTGGATGCGGTGATCAACCAGAGCGTCAACGAGACCCTGAGCCGCACCCTCATGACATCGGTGACAACCCTGATCGTGCTCCTGTGCCTGTTCTTTTTGGGCGGGGCCATTATTCACGACTTTGCCTTTGCCATGATCATCGGCGTGCTCGTGGGCACCTATTCCTCCATTTACGTATCCAGTCCCATTCTGCTGCTGCTCCAGGAGGCGCCGGGCCGGGGGGCGGCGGAAGCCATGGGGCAGGCCTGATAAGCGTCCGGCGATTCGATGGAAAACATCCGCTCCTGGTTGGCATTAAAGTATCTCCCGGGTGTCGGTGATTGTCTGTATAAAAACCTGCTGGAAGGTTTTGGAAGCCCCGCGCGTGTGTTTGCTGCCTCAGAAGAGGCGCTTTCCCGGGTGGAAGGGATCTCCCGGCGGGCATTAGAGGCCATCCTGGCCGGACCTCCCTCGGTGGCTGTCAATGCGGAACTCACAAGGGTGCAGCAGCATGGCTGCCGGATTATCCCCTATTCCCACGAAGACTACCCCTCCCTGCTGCGCGAAATATCCGATCCACCCCCTTTGCTGTATGTGATGGGCCGGCTTGGCGGCTCTGTACCGGCCGTATCCATTGTCGGCTCCAGAAAGGCCACCCGCTACGGGAGGGATATGGCCCGGCGCCTGGCCTCGGATCTTGCGGGACAGGGAATTGCCGTGGTAAGCGGCCTGGCCCGCGGCATTGACACGGCCGCCCACGAAGGAGCTGTTTCTGCCGGCGGCCAGACAATAGCCGTGCTTGGCTCCGGGCTTTCCGTGCTCTATCCCGCTGAAAACCGGCGCCTTGCCGATCGTATTGCCGAATGCGGGGCCGTTGTATCAGAGTTTTCCATGCAGGAGGAGCCCAACGCCTACAACTTCCCCAGGCGCAACCGCATTATTTCCGGGATGTGCCTGGGAACCGTAGTGATTGAAGCCGCAGCAAAGAGCGGATCCCTGATTACCGCACGCCTTGCCGGCGAGCAGGGCCGGGAAGTCTTTGCCGTTCCGGGCAGTATAAATTCCAGAACCAGCCAGGGCCCTCACAATCTGCTCAAACAGGGGGCCAAGCTGGTGGCCTCCGCTGAGGACGTAATCGAGGAGTTCCCGTATCTTTTCTTGAAATCTCATGAAAATCGCGATAAGGACCCTAACGGTAATTCCCGGGGGGAGTTGACGGATGAGGAGACCCGGGTGTATGAATTGCTGGAGCCTTATCCCGTCCATATCGATCGGCTCCAGGCCATGCTGGGTATGGACGTGGGGCGGATCGCCGCCGTACTGCTCAATCTGGAAATCAAAGGTCTTGCAGTACAGCTGCCCGGCAAGTATTTTGCAACCCACGGAGAAGTGTCGTGAGCAAAGCGCTGGTCATAGTGGAGTCGCCGACCAAGGAAAGAACCCTGAAAAAATATTTGGGCAGCCAATACAAAGTTGCCTCCACAGTAGGCCATATCAAGGATCTGCCCCAGAAAGAATTCGGCATTGATGTGGAAAACGGCTTTTCCCCCAACTATGTTACGGTCCCCGGCAAGCAAAAGGTGATCAAGGCCCTGAAAAGCGCCGCCCAGGATGTGGACGCGGTTTATCTGGCGCCGGACCCGGACCGGGAAGGCGAAGCCATTGCCTGGCATACCGCCGATATTCTGCAGAAAAAAGAGGCGCCCCGGTTCTACCGGGTTCTTTTTCACGAGTTAACAAAAAAAGGCGTGGAACAGGCCCTTGCCAATACGGAAACCTTGAATGAGAACAAGTACAAGGCCCAGCAGACGCGGCGGATCCTGGACCGGCTGGTGGGCTATGAAATTTCGCCTATACTCTGGAAAAAGGTGAAGTACGGGCTCAGTGCCGGCCGTGTGCAGTCGGTTGCGGTACGCATGATCTGCGAGCGGGAGCGGGAGATCCAGGCTTTTGAGCCTGAGGAGTACTGGACGATTACAGCGCATCTGCAGGGGGAGAACCCGCCGGCCTTTGCTGCAAAGCTTGCCAAAAAAAACGGCCAAAAAATCCGCGTTGCCAATCAGGAGCAGGCAGCGGCCGTGTTGGAGGAGGTGCGGCAGGCGGATTTTATTGTGGACAAAATTGTCAAAAAGACGGTCAAGCGCAATCCCTACCCGCCCTTTATCACCAGCAAGCTCCAGCAGGATGCCATCCGCCGGCTGCGGTTTTCCGCCAAAAAGACCATGACGGTTGCCCAGCAGCTTTATGAAGGCGTGGATCTGGGGCACGGGGAATATGTGGGCCTGATTACCTACATGCGCACCGATTCCACCCGGATTTCCGCCGAGGCGGCAAACGAGGCCCTGGAACTGATCCGCCACACCTATGGTGCGGACTACGCCCTGGACAAGCCCCGGTTTTTCAAAAACAAGAACAAGGCCCAGGATGCCCATGAGGCGATTCGGCCCACCTCGGTCTACAACAGCCCGGACAAGGTGGCCCCCTACCTCTCCAAGGACCAGTTGGCCCTGTATCGGCTGATATGGCAGCGCTTTGTGGCCTCCCAGATGGCTCAGGCCCTGATTGATCAGCAGAGCATCTCCATCAATGCCGGCGCGTACCTGTTTGCCGCAAGCGGATCAAGCGTGCGGTTTCCGGGCTTTTTGGCGCTATACCAGAGCAGCGAGGAGGAGGGGACGGCCGGGAAAAAGACCGGAGACAAGGAGGAACTGCCCGAGCTCGCAGAAGGGATGAAACTCTCCGTCAGGGAGATTGAACCCAGGCAGCATTTTACCGTACCCCCGCCCCGCTACTCGGAAGCCTCGCTGGTCAAGGCAATGGAGGAAAACGGCATCGGCCGGCCGAGCACTTACGCGGCGATCCTGTCCAATATTCAGGACAAGGGCTATGTCAGCCTGGAAAAGGGTCACTTTTATCCCAGCGAGCTGGGCTGCATTGTCAGTGATCTGCTGGTGGAGAATTTCCCGGACATTTTCAGTGTGGATTTCACAGCCCAGATGGAGACCGATCTGGACCGGGTGGAGGCCGCCGAGGCCGATGCCCTGGATGTGCTAAACCGTTTTTATCAGGTTTTTGAAAGCCGGGTGTCCAAAGCCTCCGATCACATGCACAGTGTCAAGGGCGTTGGCGTCCCCACGGATCTGAACTGCCCCTCATGCGGCAGACGCCTCCACATCAAGGTGGGCAAAAACGGACCGTTTCTGGCCTGTGAAGGCTATCCGGACTGCACCTATTCCCGAAACTACAGCCGCGACGAAAAGGGCCGGATTTACCCCATTGAGCCCTCCCACGAGGCCGCTGAAGGCCAGC
>CAZWNV010000085.1:0-12281 GCA_964635265.1 uncultured Desulfobacteraceae bacterium | reverse complement strand
GGCGGTACTGGATTTGAACCAGTGACTTCTACCGTGTGAAGGTAGCACTCTCCCGCTGAGTTAACCGCCCGTTCTGAAATTTTTTAATGCGGGGGGCGGCGGTTCGTCAAGAGTTATTTTTTGCCTCCGGGTCGCTTTCCGCACCGGAATCCAGGGGAAGGGGCCGCTCTCCGGGGGTTGAGGGGTTCTGCGCTGTATCGATTTCCTTTGGCTCGGGAAGGTCCTTGATGTCCTTTAAGGCAAAGGCCTCCAGGAATTTCCGGGTGGTCCCGTACACCAGGGGGCGGCCCGGAATTTCGCGGCGGCCCAGGATGCGGATCAATTTGCGCTCGAGCAGCAGCCGGATCGTTCCCCCGGAGTTGACGCCCCGGATGTGCTCAATTTCACTTCGCATGACAGGCTGCCTGTAGGCAATGATGGCAAGGGTTTCCAGGGCGGCCCGGCTTAAACGGATACCGCCGGGGTGAAACATCTCCCGGATCCACTCCTTGTGCCCGGCCGGGGTCCGGAATTGGTATCCCCCGGCCACCTCCTGCAGGAAAAAGCCGCCCTGCCGGCTGTCAAAATCGTCTTTAATGGCGGCCAGTGCAGCCTTGATCTCCTTTTTGTCCGTCTCCGGCAGCACCCGCTGCAGCTGCTCCACGCTTAAAGGGCCTTCGGCAACAAACAAAAGGCTTTCTATAATGGATCGGCTCGTGGGCATAAACGATTGTCTCTCGCGTTGCACAGGGTTTGCCGGCAGCCGTGGCCTTTATCTGCCGGCGGGCGCTTCGGCGCTGCCGCAGTATACAAGGTGCGGGCCCTCCAGCGGGCCGTCCGGGTCCAGGCGCCCCAGGTTGCGTTTTACGATTTCCAGGATGGCAAGAAACGTGACAATAATTTCCATGCGATCCGGGTCGTCGGAGATCAATGCTGCAAACGGGCATCCTCCCGTTTTCCGGATTGTCTCGATCACCTCGTTCATTTTTTCCTGGACAGAGACCGTCTCCAGCGTGACCCGGAGCTTTTTGGATTCGGCCAGATTCTCCATCAGGGATTGGTAAACGCGCATCAAGTCGGTCAGATCCGCCTCCAGGTTCTGCTGCGATGGATCCGCCGGAGAGATTTCGGGCGGTCGGGCTTTTCTGGCAAATACGTCCATATCCAGCAGGGGCTGGCGTGCCAGATGGTCGGCAATGGTTCTGGCCTGGAGGTATTCCAGCAGCGGCCCCGTGATCTCGCTGCGCGGGTCCTCATCCTCTTCGGCCTCCGGATCGGATGAGCGGGCGGGAAGCAGCATCCGGGATTTGATGTGGGTCAGGGTGGCGGCCATCACCAGAAAATCCCCGGCAATGTCAATATCCAGGGATTTCATCCATTCCAGGTAGGCCAGAAACTGGTCTGTTATAAAGGCAATGGGGATATCATAAATATCCACCTCGTTTTTTTTGATCAGGTGGACAAGCAGATCCATCGGCCCTTCGAAGATGTCGGAGAGCTGTATTTGATACGGCGAATCTGTCATAGGGCAGTATTTGCGTAGAGACCGATCAGATTTGTATGGCTGACCGGACCTGCCGGAGGGTTTTTTCGGCTTCTTCCGCGGCCTTTGTGTTCCCCCGGTCGATGATTTCATCCACGAGTTCCGGGTGCTCTTGATAATAGCTGGTGGTCTCGCGGACCGGCTCCAGGGCGGAAATCAGGCTCTCGGCCATTTTCTGTTTGCATTGGACGCACCCAATGGCCCCTTTGCGGCAGTCCTGCTCAATTTCGGCCGTAAGGGTACCGTCCGAATACATCCGGTGGAAGCTAAAGACATTGCATATCTCCGGATCCCCGGGATCGTTGCGTTTAATGCGCTGGGGATCGGTTATCATCGTGGCCACCTTTTTTCGCACCGTGTCCGGCGGATCCGAGATAAATATCGCGTTGTCATAGCTTTTGCTCATCTTCCGGCGATCGGTCCCCAGGATTTTGGCTGATTCCGTCAATACGGTTTCCGGTTCCGGAAATACGCGGCCGTAGAGGTGGTTGAACCGGCGGGCGATCTCGCGGGTGAGCTCGATATGCGGGGCCTGATCCACGCCCACGGGAACCCCCTCGGCCTTGTAGATGATGATGTCTGCCGCCTGCAGCACAGGATAGCCCAGGAAGCCGAAAGTGGAAAGATCCTTGTTCTGCAGCTCATCGATCTGTTCCTTATAGGTTGGGTTGCGCTCCAGCCAGGGAACCGGTGTGATCATGGAAAGAAGCAGAAACAGCTCGGCATGCTGCGGGATATGGGATTGGATAAAAAGCGTGCTCTTCTGCGGGGAGAGTCCCGCACCCAGCCAGTCTATCATCATTTTGCGGCTGTATTCCCGGATGTAGGCCGGGTTCTCGTAATCGCTGGTAAGGGCGTGCCAGTCCGCGATGAAAAAAAAGCAGTCGTATGCATCCTGCATGGTGATCCAGTTCTGCAGTGCGCCGTGATAGTTGCCCAAATGCAGAGCTCCGGTCGGCCGCATGCCGCTGACAATCCGTTTTTTCGGCTCCATTTCTTCTCTCCTGTATGTCTGCAATAACGATGGCTTCCGTTTTGGCCAGGGTTACAGATAGCCCTGAAGCATCCAGTTCAGCAAGGGGGATATAAAAAAAGATACGAAAAGATCAAGAGAATTCGTCAAAAGCAGGGCGATCAGCACAAGGATCCCGAACGGCTCGATGGTCTGGAACCTGCGGGCAAGATCCCGGGGCAGCAGGATGGACAGGATGCGCCCCCCGTCCAGGGGAGGCACCGGGATGAGGTTGAAAACGCCCAGTACCAGGTTGATCATGACGCTGTAGGCCAGCAGCTGGACCAGGAGGTGCCCGGCCTCCGCGAAAGCGGAGGCATGCAGCTCCATCGGCCGGATGAGCTGCAGGATACCGGCGCAGGCAAAGGCGGCCGTGAAATTGACCACCACACCGGCTGCAGCCACACAAAGGGCGCCGAAACGCTTGTTTTGGAGATTCGCGAAATTCACGGGAACCGGTTTGGCGTAGCCGAATATGACGGGAGCCCCCGAGATTTTGAGAATAAGCGGCAGGAGAAACGAGCCGACAGGGTCCAGGTGGCGGATCGGGTTCAGGGAAAGCCGGCCCGCCAGTCTGGCCGTGGGATCGCCGAAGTAAAAGGCGGTATATCCATGGGCCACTTCGTGGATGGTCACGGAAAAAAGCAGCGGCAGCAATATGATCACAATCTGGACAAAATTAATACCGGGCAGCATAGGTCCTCAGCAGTTGCAGTTCTTCTTCCCGTGTCTGGACTTCTCCGTTTAGCTTGGCTTCCAGCACCGCGTTCAGGATTTCCCCGTAGACCGGCGAAGGGCGGAGCCCCATGGCCTTTAGGTCTTTTCCGCCAACGCAGAGTTTGACGTGCCGCAGATCGGTAACAAAGAACGAAATCTGTTTTTTGATGGACTCGCGCTCCGTTACGGCCATCATGTAGAGGATCAACTCAAGCTGGTACTCCGAGAGCATTTGGTAGATCCGGCTGTTGGTTTCCGGCGGGTCCCTGTGCCACCGGTTGATGAGCGTTTCTGCAGCCAGCCGCTCCTTGACAAACATTCTGCTGTGTTTGGGCCCCAGTTCAAAGCGCTGGCATATGCGGGATGCGGTGTCTTTGTTGCTGTGGTGGAGCAGGACCAGAAAATACACCGCCCAGCGCATGTATTGTTCCTCCGTGTATAGCAGCTCGAACCAGGAGATGGCCTTGCGGGCGGCGTTGAAGCGGTCGATAAGCGACTGGTCAAACCGGATCGCGGGATCGATTACCCGCAGCAGGTCGTAATCGTTTAAGCGGGACAGGGCCGGAAGGGGCGTGTCTTCCTTTAAAATCTGGCAGAGTTCGGAGAAGACGCGGCGGCCGGAGAGGCGCTTGAAAAAATCCATACGGACCGCGTTCTCGATTAATCCGGAGGTGAGCTTGCCGATGGTAAAGCCGAAGCGCTGTTCAAATTTGATGGCCCGGAAAACGCGGGTGGGATCCTCCACAAAGCTTAAATTGTGCAGGATCCGGATGGCTTTTTCCTTGATGTCACGCTGGCCGCCAAAGAAATCGATGAGCTTGCCGAATTTGGCCGGGTTCAAATAGATGGCCAGGGTATTGATGGTAAAATCCCGCCGGAAGAGATCCAGCTTGATGGAGCTCATTTCCACCGTTGGAAGGGCTGCGGGAAACTTGTAGTATTCCATCCGCGCAGAGGCCACATCGATTTTAAAGCCGTCCGGGAAAATAATGACGGCAGTGCCGAACTTGGCGTACGCATTGATGCGCGCGCCCGCCTGGCCGGCAAATTCCCGGGCGAACGCGATGCCGTTTCCCTCGACAACGATGTCAATATCTTCATTATGGCGGTACAGAAACAGGTCCCTGACAAAGCCGCCGACAACATAGGCCGCATATCCAAGCGTCTCCGCTGTTTTGCCGATGTCGGCCAGCAGCAGGTAAATGCGTTCGCTGAGCCGTTCCTTCATGAATCCCGCAATTTTTTTGGTGCGGGGCAGAAGGGTTTCTTTCAACGGGTCCTGCGGCTGCAGCAGTTTTTCATGGGATTCCTGGAACAGGGTGTTTAACAGGTCGGTCCGGGTGATCACCCCGATCATTTCCTGCTTTTCCAGGACCGGCAGAACCCGCTGGTTGTTTTCGATGATTTTTTCCTGGATTTCGAAAATATCGGCCTCCGGGGCGACAACCGCGAATTCGCTCGTCATGTATTCGCTGATGGGGATGCTATCGAGCTGGTGGAAAAGCGCCTTCTCAATGACCGGCCGGGTAATGAAGCCTTCGAGCCCGGAGTCCGAACGGTTTTGGGCGACCACCATAAGGGCGTTGATATTATAGCGGGACAGCAGGTTTCTTGCTTCTGTGCAGGAGATGTCCGGGGCGGCCGTAATCGGTGGCGAGGACATGATGTCGCGGGCCCTCCGGCGGGATTTGACCTTTTTCCGCAGAAGCGCCAGCAGCTCCTGTTCGGTTTCCACGAGGGTTTTATCCTTTATAGTGGCGGCTGCGGCAAAACTGTGGCCGCCACCGCCCATTTCGGTGGCGACGGCGCCGACATCGACTTCCGAGGTCCGGCTCCTGGCAGCCAGATAGATTTTGTTTTTCATCTGGGCGATGGCAAAAACCGCGCTCAAATTCTCAATCTTTAGGATTTTCTGCACCAGGAAGGCCAGATCATGGATGTATTCTTCGCAGGAGACGCTGCTGATGGTTACATCCACGCCGTTGATGTTGTGGTGTACTTCATGGTGGATCAGATCATTTAACAGGGCGATTTGCTCCGCATCCATTTCCTTTGCCAGTAGATTGGCGATGGTGGTCAGGTTGGCGCCCTTGGAGACAAGGTATCCGGCGGCCGCGAAATCCTCCGGCGTTGTCGAGGGGAAGGTAAAGGAGCCGGTGTCCTCAAAGATGCCGAGGCACATGACGGTGGCTTCATCCGGGAGCAGGTGCAGCCCCTGTTGCTGAATAATCTCCGTGAGCAGCGTTACATTGGCCCCGCATTGGCGGCAGAGTTCGTAATCCGTGCGGATGTCGTTTTTCAGGGCCGGATGGTGATCATAGACGTGGACTTCGATATCGTCCCGCTCCAGCAGGCGGGATAGTTCGCCGATGCGGCTGGCCTGTTTGGTGTCAACAATGACCAGGCGCTTGACATCGGCGTCGTTGATGGATTTGCCATCCGCCATGTTAAAGAGGTAAGCCATTGCGTCGATAAAAAAATGACGGGAGGATTTTTCATGAAACCCGGGGAATACCACGATCGCGCCGGGGTAGAGTTTCTGGGCGGCAAGCATTGATCCCACTGCGTCAAAATCCGCGTTCAAATGCGTGGTTATGATGGTGAGGCCTTCCTGCGGCCGCCTAGGCGATGTTCCCATGGCTCCCGGTCCCGCCCTGCAAGGGCTTTTCTGCGGGTGTGCTGCGTTTTGACACGCTTGCTGGCTGCCTGCTTATCCGTTTGTGAAGGGATAGACAAGTATTCTTTGATAGCAGAAATCGCCTGCTTTGTGCAAACAAGATCCGTTGTTTTGCCGGCAGAAGCAGAAATACCGGCCCGGGAATTTGCCGGGGGCATCAAAAATGGCGGATAGAGCTTGTGCCGGGCGCGGGTTTGTGGTAGAGAGACGAGGGAAATTCAGTATACCACTATGGGAAGCTGGTATTATCAGGCTGTCTTTACCTGCGGGCCATTTTCATTAACCGAAAACAGGGGGTAGCATGCCGGTTTATCAATGGCAGGGAAAAACAAGGAATAACCAGTCTACAAAAGGCGAAATGGAGGGCAATTCGGAGCAGGAGATTCGCGGAAGGCTCCAGCGGCAAGGCATAACGCCGGAAAAAGTCAAGAAAAAACCCAAGGACTTGTTTGAGAATGTCTCCTTCCTCCAGCCCAAGGTCAAGGAGCAGGATGTCATTGTTTTTGCCCGCCAGTTTTCCACCATGATTGACGCGGGTTTGCCTATTATCCAGTGCCTGGACATTCTGCAGGCCCAGCAGGAGAATCCCACCTTCAAAAAGATGCTCAAAGACATCAAGAACTCCGTGGAGAGCGGGCAGACACTGGCGGAAGCATTAAAGAAATACCCCAACCATTTTGATGCCCTGTTTGTCAATATGGTGGCGGCAGGCGAGGCCGGCGGTATCCTTGACGTGATTCTGCGCCGTCTGGCGGCCTACATGGAGAAGGCCGCAAAACTGAAGTCCCAGGTGAAGGGGGCCATGACCTACCCGATTGTGACCATAATTATCGCCGTCATTGTCATTGCGGTGATTCTGGTATTTGTGATCCCGGTTTTTGAAGAGATGTTCGCCGATTTCGGGGAGACCCTGCCGGCGCCCACGCAGGTGGTTATCGGCATGAGCCGTTTTGTCAAAGGCAATATTTTATACATCCTCGGCGCCATTGTTTTGTTCATTATCGCCTTCCGCCAGTTCTACAAGACCGAACGGGGGCGCGCCCTGGTCGATGACTGGATGCTCAAGATGCCGGTTATCGGCGTCTTGATCCGCAAATCCGCAGTGGCCCGTTTTACCCGCACCATGGGAACCATGCTGGCAAGCGGGGTGGCCATCCTGGAAGCCCTGGAGATTGTGGCCCGCACGGCCGGTAACAAGACCATTGAAAAAGCGGTCTATCACGTCCGCTCCGGTATTGCCGAGGGGCAGACAATCGCCGATCCCCTGGCCGAGACCAATGTTTTTCCGCCCATGGTCTGCCAGATGATTGCGGTGGGCGAGTCCACCGGCGCTATTGACGCCATGATGGAGAAGATTGCGGATTTCTATGAAGAGGAGGTGGATCAGGCGGTGGATAACCTGACCTCACTTATCGAACCCTTCATGCTGGTCTTTCTGGGCGTCACCATTGGCGGGCTGGTGATTTCCATGTATCTGCCCATATTCAAAATGGCCGGTGCGGTTACCTAAGCAGGCGGCCGGGCGGCAGAGCGGCCGGGGCAAGCCGGGAAAAAGAGTCTTTCAGCGGGTTGGATGCCATCAGAAAAAATACGCCGGAATATGATCAGTACAGAAAGCTGCAGTGGCTGATATTCTTCCGGGTGCTCTTTGCCCTGGCCCTTCTCGCCTCCACCGCCTTTGCGGGCATCCGGCACAATGCCACCTTCCTGACCCCGCCTTTTCTCTATTTGAACGGCATCGGCGTGCTGGCGATTGCCCTGTCGGTTGCCTACGGGCTTTTTCTGCGCAACATCCGCCATGTGACGGCAGCAGCCTATCTGCAGGTGGTTGCGGACACACTGCTGGTCAGTGCCATCATTTTTTTGACCGGCGGCTTCTCCAGTGTATTCTCCTTTCTCTATATCCTGGTGATCATCTATGCCAGCATGGTGATCTTCCGCCGGGGAGGGATGGTGACGGCGGTTCTGTGCAGCCTGGAGTACGGGGTGATGGTGGATCTGCAGTACTACGGGCTTATCCATCCCTTCAATGTAGCCCCGGATGCGCTGATGCTCTCTTATGGATGGGGCTATGTGGTTTTCCGGATCGCGATGACCATTGCCGCCTGTTTTGCCGTGGCTTTTCTGGCGGGTTACCTATCCGCCCAGGAAAGACGGGCAAAAAAGGATTTGTGGGCCATGGAAGATCAGGTCAGGCGGGTGGAGAAACTGGCTGCAATAGGGGAGATGGCGGCCGGCCTGGCCCACGAGATCAAAAATCCGCTCGCTTCCATGTCCGGCGCCGTTCAGGTGTTAAAGGACGAAGTGCCCGGCGACGGTGACAATGCCCGCTTGATGGGCATTGTCCTGCGGGAGTCCGAACGCATCAGCTCCCTTGTAAACGAATTTCTGATGTTTGCCAGGCCTCAGCCGGGCAACAAAAAGCGCATATGGCTGGACCGGGAGCTGCGGGAGATTGCCAAGCAGTTCCAGACCAGTCCCGGCCAGAGCAGGATTGTCCTCCGGACGGACATGGAAAGCGATATCGCGGTCGAGATTGATCCGGAGCACCTGCGGCAGGTGGTATGGAATCTGCTGGCAAACGCGGCAGAGGCTGCCGGGGACAACGGCCGCATTATGCTGGGTCTCCAGGCCCAGAGCGGCAGTTATGCCTGTATCACCGTGGCGGATAACGGCTGCGGCATGTCCGAGGAGATTCAGCAGTCCATTTTTGATCCCTTTTTTACCCGCAAGTCGAAGGGAACCGGCCTGGGCTTGTCCATTGTCCAGCGCATTGTCACCTCAAATGAGGGCTTGATTCATGTGCAGAGCACGCCGGAGATGGGCAGCACCTTCACGGTCAGGCTCCCGCTTGCAGCGCCCCCCTCAGCAGAGGAGGGGTAGCCGGGCTTTACCGGCACCGTGAATGCAGGTTTTTTTCGCTGGTTGCCGCCTTCGGCCTGTGGCAACAAAACCTTGACAGGCAGTTGGAAATGGGATAGCAAGCCCGATAACATGAGGGCATAAACAGTTTTTTGCGAAACCCCTAAGGTTGACAGATTCATGGAACAGGCCAAGGACATTCTCGCGAAACGATACGACAAGGTGCGGGAATTAAAAGAGTCCGGTGTTGATCTCTATCCCAACGATTTTGTCGTGACCCATACGGTCCGCGATATTCAGGGGAAGGTGGACGCCGGCGGCGAGGCGGGTCCCGAAGACGTAGAGTATGCCGCCGCAGGCCGGATCATGGCCATTAATCGATTCGGGAAATCGGCTTTTATCCGGTTCCGGGATCGGACGGGCCAGCTGCAGGCCTACGTGCGCAAAGACAAAGTGGGCGACGAGGCGTACTCTCTGTTTAAACAGATGGATGTGGGCGATTTTGCCGGTCTGCGCGGCAAGATGTTCCAGACCAAAACCGGGGAATGGACCCTGCTCGCCGAAGAGATCCGCCTGCTCTCCAAGGCCCTGCGGCCCCTGCCCGAAAAATTTCATGGCTTAAAGGACCCGGAGAAAAGATACCGGCAGCGCTATCTGGATCTCATCATGAATCCGGAAGTCCGTGAGGTGTTTCAAAAGCGCAGCCTGCTGATCCGAACCATTCGCCAGTTTCTCTTCGAGCGGGACTACCTCGAGGTGGAGACGCCCATGATGCAGCCTATTCCGGGAGGGGCGGAGGCAAGGCCGTTCAAGACCCATCACAATGCGCTGGACATGGATCTCTACCTGCGCATTGCCCCGGAACTGTATTTGAAGCGGCTGGTAACCGGCGGGTTTGAACGGGTGTTTGAGATCAATCGCAGCTTTCGCAACGAGGGCATTTCCACCCAGCACAACCCGGAGTTTACGATGCTGGAGTTTTACGAGGCATATGCCCGGTATGAGGATCTGATGGCGCTGAGCGAGGAAATGATTCAGCGTGCGGTGCTTGCGGTTTGCGGCAGTTTGTCGATAGCCTGTCAGGGAGAGACAATCCATTTTCAGGGGCCATGGAAGCGCATGACGCTTCGGGAGGCGCTGATTTCGATAGGCGGACTGGCCCCGGAAGTGTTGGAAGATGCCGCGCAGTTGCATGAGTTCGCCCGGGAGCAGGGCATTGCCGGGGCTGCTGAATCCGCGGAGAACACCGGGCCCGGGAAAATACAGACCAAAGTTTTTGATGTTCTGGTAGAGCCCAAACTGCGGCAGCCGACGTTTATCACGGGCTACCCGGTGGAAGTATCCCCTCTCTCCCGCCGCAATCCCGACAACCCGGAAATCACCGACCGTTTTGAGCTGTTTATAGCGGGCCGGGAAGTCGCTAACGGGTTTTCTGAGCTAAATGATCCGCAGGATCAGAAAGAGCGCTTTGTCCAGCAGATCCGGAACAAGTCCGTAGAAGGCGAGGATCCCCCCATGCTGGATGAGGACTACATTCAGGCGCTCGAATATGCCATGCCGCCGACCGCCGGAGAAGGGGTGGGGATCGATCGTCTGGCTATGCTGTTGACCAACTCGCCCTCGATACGCGATGTCATTCTCTTCCCGCATATGAAGCCTTCGGAAAAACACTAGCCGGCCCAGCCAGCAGGCGCAATCGGAAGTCTGCTGCCGCTGCCGGCGTTTTGCTGACGGAATGGCCATGTCTTTTGAATATTTTATTGGCGGCCGGTATCTCAGGTCCAGACATAAGCCGGGGTTTATCTCTTTTATTACCTTCCTTTCGGTAGCCGGGGTGACTGTCGGGGTTATGGCCCTCATCATTGTCATCGCCGTCATGTCGGGAGCGGAATCCTACTTCAAGGAGCAGATCCTGGGCGTGGAATCGCATGTTATCGTGCGGCGTCACAACGGAGCGATCGACAATTATGCGGAAATCGGCAAAAAGCTGGAGAAACAGCAGGGGGTTGTATCCGCCGCCCCCTTCGTCTATAGTCAGGTGATGCTCAGGGCTGCCGGGGGGATGTCCGGGGCCATTCTGCGCGGTCTTGCTCCTGATTCGGGCGGCAGCCAGGTGGAAGGTTTTGACCGGAAATCGCTTGCCCGGGCCCTGGAGCCGGCAGGACGCAGCGATGGAAAAACGCAGGCTCCGGGTATCATTCTGGGCCGGGAGCTGGCTGCCAAGCTTGGTACAGCAAAAGGCGACATGCTCTATCTTCTCTCCCCCCGGGGAATGATGTCGCCGGTGGGCCATATGCCCGCGATGAAACGTTTTCGGGTTACCGGGATCTTTGAATCCGGATTCTATGAGTATGATGCTTCGCTGGCCTATATCCATATCAGGACCGCCCAGCAGCTCTTAAAAATCGGGGAAGCGGCCACCGGCATCGGCCTGCGGGTCCAGGATATCTACCAGGCGGACAGGATCGCCCGAGGGGTATCCAAGCAGCTTGGCTACCCCTATTGGACCACCAACTGGATGGAAATGAACCGCAACTTCTTTTCCGCCCTGAAGCTGGAAAAACAGGTGATGTTCATTATTCTCAGCCTGATTATACTGGTGGCCGCCTTTAATATTGCCTCCACCCTGATCATGATGGTAATGGGAAAAACCCGGGATATAGCCATATTGCGAGCCATGGGCGCAACCCAGAGAAGCATCCGGAAGATTTTTGTATTCAAAGGGGTGGTTATCGGGCTGATCGGCACTGTAGCGGGCACCCTGCTGGGCGTAGTCGGCTGCCTGCTTCTCAAAGAGTACCACTTTATTGAGCTGCCCGCAGATGTATATTATTTCACCACCCTGCCGGTGCATCTGGAGGTCCTGGATGTGATAGCCATACTGGCGGCGGCCATGGCGATCTGTTTTCTGGCGACCCTTTACCCGGCTTACAAGGCATCCCGGTTTGATCCGGTTGAGGCTTTGCGATATGGTTGATGCGCTCCACAAAACAAACAGGGTCCATCAGCCGAATGCTGATGAAGCCGCCCCCCTCATTCGCATGCGGTCGGTATCCAAGCATTTCAGCACCAGCGGCAGCCGGATCGAGGTGCTGGACAATCTGGACCTGGATGTGGAAGCCGCACAAACGCTTGCAATTTTAGGGGAATCCGGGATCGGAAAATCCACCTTTCTGCATATTTTGGGAACGCTCGAGCCTCCGGACAAGGGAGCCATCATCTACCGGCAGGCCGATGTTACCCGTTTGGACAGGGTCCGCCTGGCTGCATTCCGTAACCAGGTGATGGGGTTTGTGTTTCAGTTTCACTATCTCCTCGAAGAGTTCAGCGCCCTGGAAAACGTCATGATGCCCGGATTGATCCGGAAAATGAAGCGAAAGGAAATACAGGAGGCAGCCGAAGCGGTGCTGCTGCGGGTGGGGCTTAAAGATCGCCTCTATCATCGGGTCGCCCAGCTATCGGGCGGCGAGCAGCAGCGGGTGGCCCTGGCC
>CAZWNV010000084.1:0-12359 GCA_964635265.1 uncultured Desulfobacteraceae bacterium | reverse complement strand
GGTTTCCGAGCGACATTTAGGGAATTTTGGGAAAAAGCGGGACAAACAGCCGGCGTGAAAAATTTCTTGCCTGTTTGAGGGGCGAAGCCCCGAGTTCAAGAAATTTCGCCGGGTGTTGGAAACGCTCCCAAAATGACCGGGGAGCAAGGAAACCGGCTTCTCCCGATACCATCAGCATAAAAGCTACTTAGAAGTGTTCCCCCCGGGCGGCAGCCCGGGACCGAACCGGTCAGTAACTTCCATCTTAGGTGCGGATCCAGAAAGCAGAGCAGGAGAGCCAATGATTGCCGAAATCCTGTCCACCGGCGATGAAATCTGTTCCGGCGCGATTGTTGACAGCAACGGCGCCCATATAGCGGAAAAGCTGATGGAGATAGACATTGATGTCTCCCGTCACAGCTGCGTCGGCGACGATCTGGACGCGCTTTCCGCCATTCTCGCAGAAATCGGCGAACGCGCCGACATTGCCGTTGTGACCGGCGGCCTCGGCCCCACGAAAGACGACCTCTCGGCCGAAGCGGCCGCCCGGGCGGCCGGCACAAAGCTGGAGACCAACCAGCAGGCGGTGGACTATATTGAGGCATTTTTTGCCAATTACGGGCGCAGGGCCTCTGAGTCCGATTATAAACAGGCGCTTCTGCCCGCTGGCGCCGAGCCCATATTCAACGCCCGGGGAACCGCGCCGGGGTTTTCGCTGCCCATCGGCAGGTGCCGCTGCTATTTCCTGCCCGGCGTGCCCGTCGAGATGACGGCCATGCTCGCCGATCAGGTCCTGCCCGATATCCAGTCCCGCCTGCAGGCGCCGGATATATTCCGCAGGATCCGTACGCTCTCCGCCTTCGGGCTGCCGGAGGCCCGGGTCAATGACCGGCTTGCCGCCCTGGCCGAAGAGCTGGGAAATGTCCGCTATGGCTTGCTGGCCAGGTTTCCGGTGATATTTATCAAGCTGATCGCCGCGGGCGGTGATCCCGACAAGCTGGAGCAGGACCTGGATAAAGCGGTTTCCATGGTCTCCGGGGCCCTGGGCAGCTACGTGTTCTCCAGCCGCGGCCTTGCCATGGAGCAGGAGGTGGCGGATTTGCTGACCGCCCGGGCCGCGACGGTGGCTGCCGCGGAGAGCTGTACCGGCGGGCTGGTGGGGCATATGCTGACCAACGTGGCGGGCAGCTCGGATTATTTCCTGTTCTCCGCGGTTTCCTATGCCAATGCAGCCAAAACCGCTGTACTCGGTGTGCCCCGGGACGTGCTCGATCAATACGGGGCGGTGCACGAAGAGACCGCCCGCCTGATGGCAGAAGGGGCACGGCGGGTATCGGGAGCGGACTATGCCGTCTCCACCAGCGGCATTGCCGGTCCCACCGGCGGCAGCGAGGAAAAACCCGTGGGCACGGTATGCATCGGGATTGCCGGGCCAAGCGGCGCCAGGGCCGAGCGGTTTCATTCCCCTTTCCGGGAGCGGATCGGCAACAAACAGATATTTGCCGTGCTCGCCCTGAATGTGCTAAGGAAAGAACTGCTGGCCTCCTAGGGCAATTTTTTCGGGGGCCCTCATCATAAGGACAGAAAGAGGATTGAACAATATGGGCTGGTTGGGAAAAGCCGTCGGCGGTACCATTGGATTTGCCATGGGAGGTCCTCTGGGGGCGGTCGCCGGCGCGGTATTCGGACACATGTTTGACGGAGGCGGTGAAAAGCCCCGGATGCTTTCCGGGCCGACGGCGGGCTCCCAGGCGGAGCAGGCGCAGATGGCCTTTTTCGTGGCCTCCTTTTCCATGCTGGCAAAGCTGGCCCGCGCGGACGGCCAGGTGACCGAGGCGGAGCGCGACTCGGTGCGCCAGTTCATGGCGCGGGATCTGCGCTTAAATCCCCAGAGCCGGCAGGCCGCGGAGCAGATTTTTCAAACCGCGCTCAATACGCCGCAGTCTTTCGAGGATTTTGCGGGGCAGTTTTATCAGCACTTTGCCGGCCAGCCCCAGCTCCTGGAGCTCATGATCGATATCCTGCTGCGGGTTTCCGTGGCGGACGGGGCCCTCCACGACTCCGAGGAGCGGCTCATTGTTTCCGCGGTGCGGATTTTCCGGATGTCGGAGGCGGATTACCACAAGATCAAGTCCCGGCATGTAAAGGACACGGAGCGCTTCTACGCCGCCCTCGGCCTGAGCAGCAGCGATTCCGACGAGGAGATCAAGAAAAGGTACCGGCAGCTTGTGCGCGACTATCATCCGGACGCCATCGCCGGCAAGGGGCTGCCCGAGGAATTCGTGAATTTTGCCCACGAAAAGTTCCGGGAGATCCAGGAGGCATACGAGGCAATCGCCAGGGAACGGGGATTATAAAGGAGGATTGTTGCTGGAAATCACAAGCACGGAGATAAGAAGCCTGGCCGCGGATCTGCTGCTGATTGCTGCGGCCGAAGACGGCCCGCTCTACGAAGACCCGGCCGCTCGCGGCCTGATTGCCGCCGCGCAACCCTATAGCGAACTAACAGGCAAAAGCGGCGATGAACTCGTTCTCCACCGCCCGGCTGCGGCCGGGGCGGTGCGGGTCATGTTTGCGGGCCTCGGAAAAGCCGCGGAGATAACGCCGGAGGATCTTCGCAAGGCGGCCGGAAAGGCGGTCAAAAAGGCCGTGCACCTGGGGTTAAAAGAGCTCGTCATGGCCGCCCCGGACGCGGACAAGCTGCCTTTTGACGCGGAGACAGCGGTTTCCGCCCTTTTGGAGGGTGCCTTTCTGGGCAACCATGTATTCGATCATTACAAGGAGAAAAAAGACAAGCAGCCGGTGCAGAAGGTGGTACTGGCAGCAGACGCGGAAACCGCAGAGGCCTGCAGCCGGATCCCGTCCCGGGTGCAGGCTGTCTGCAAGGGCACCCTGCTGGCACGGGAATGGGTCAACATACCGCCAAACGACAAGCGGCCGGACCGCTTTGTCCGCTCCATTACCAAGGCCGCGGACAAGGAGGCCCTTACGGTGACTGTTCTCGATGAGCAGGCGCTCAAGAAAAACAAGATGGGCGGCATTGTCGCTGCGGGAGCCGGCAGCAGGAGCCGCTCGCGCATGGTGATCCTGGACTACAGCCCGAAGAAGGCCAAAAAGACCTGTGCCCTGATCGGCAAAGGCGTCACCTTTGACTCCGGCGGCATCAACATCAAGACCGGGCCCACCCTGGAGGATATGAAGATGGACATGGCGGGCGGGGCCTGTGTTGCCGCCGCCCTGATCGCAGCCTCCCGCTTGAAGCCGGATTTCCGGGTCGTGGGCGTTATCCCGGTGGTGGAGAATATGCCTTCCGGTGATGCGGCCCGTCCCGGCGACATCATCCGCAGCTTTGCCGGGAAAACGGTGGAAATCGGCAACACGGATGCCGAGGGCCGCCTGATCCTGATCGATGCCCTGGCCTATGCGGAAAAGATGTTTGCCCCGGATGTCATGATGGATATCGCCACCCTGACCGGGGCCTGCATCATGGCCCTTGGTGAAAAGATTGCCGGGGTGTTTGCAAATGATCAGAAACTAAGCGATGCCGTGGTTTCCGCCGGGGAGTCTGTTTATGAGCGCTGCTGGCCGATGCCCATGCCGGAGGACTACCGCGAACTCTTAAAAAGCGATTTTGCCGATATCCGCAATATCGGGAGTTCCCGCTGGGGCGGCGCCATTGCGGCAGCGCTGTTTCTCTCGGAATTTGTCGCAGATACCCGCTGGGCCCATATCGATATCGCCGGCCCGGCGTACGCGAAAAAGGGGTCGGACTACTGCGGTGCGGGCGGGACCGGCTTCGGGGTCAGACTCCTGATCGAGGCCATGGAAAAACTCTAGAAGCGCGGGAGCTGCAGGAGACGGAAATGGAACTGGATTTTCACCATGTGCTGGTCACGGGAGCTGCCGGGTTTATCGGCTTTCATCTGTCCAGGCGGCTGGCGGAGGAGGGCTACGCGGTTACCGGCATCGACAACCTGACCCCCTATTATGACGTGAACCTGAAAAAAGACCGGCTGCGCCAGCTTGAGGGCTTTTCCAATTTTGCCTTTTTCCGGGTGGATTTAAGCGAGCTCAGCAGCCTTGCCGGGCTGTTTGCCGAGCGCCCCGTGGATGTGGTGGTCAATCTCGCGGCCCAGGCAGGGGTGCGCTATTCCCTGGAAAATCCCCATGCCTACGTGGATGCCAACCTGGACGGCTTTGTCAACCTCCTGGAGTGCTGCCGCCACCACGGGGTCAAGCACCTGGTGTTCGCCTCCTCGAGCTCCGTCTACGGCGCCAACACCAAGATGCCCTTTTCCGTGCACGACAACGTGGATCACCCGGTGTCGCTGTATGCAGCCACCAAGAAGGCCAACGAGCTGCTTGCCCATACCTACAGCCATTTATACGATCTGGCCGCCACCGGCCTGCGCTTTTTCACGGTCTACGGGCCCTGGGGCCGGCCGGACATGGCGCTGTTTCTCTTCACCGAGGCCATCCTCTCCGGCAGGCCCATCCAGGTGTTTAACCACGGCAACATGCAGCGGGATTTCACCTATATCGACGATATTATCGAGGGGGTGGTGCGGGTCATGAAAAAGCTCCCCGAGCCAGACCCCGACTGGTCGGGCGCCGCCCCGGATCCGGGCACTTCCTATGCCCGCTACCGGCTCTACAATATCGGCAACAACCATCCGGAAGCGCTCACCCGCTTTATCGAGGCCCTGGAGCAGGAGCTGGGCATCACGGCGGAAAAGCAGTACCGCGAGCTGCAGCCGGGGGATGTGCCGGCCACCTGCGCCGATATCGACGACCTCTGCCACGCGGTGGGCTTTATGCCCACCACCCGCATTGAAGACGGCATCAAAAACTTTGTTGCCTGGTACAAGAGCTATTACAAAATCCCCTAGCCGCTGCTGCCCGGCGGAGGCGGGGCGGTTTGTCCGGTTTTGGAGGGAGCGCTGCCAGCCATGCAGAAGTTTTTGCTGATCACGGGCCTTTTGCTGATCGCCGCCGCCCTGCTGTGGCCTTTTCTGGCAAAGCTGCCCCTGGGCCGCCTGCCCGGCGATATCATCATCGACAAGCCGGGCTTTAAGGTCTATATCCCCGTCACCACCATGATCCTGGTAAGCATTGTGCTCTCTGTCATCCTCTGGATCTTTCGCAGGTAAGCGCTCCCGCCGGGATCAGTCTCAGTCTGTCATCCGGGCTTCTTCCGCCCAGGGCAGCCCCGAGATGCCGAAGGCGAAGATGTGGGTGATCAAGAGCCAGCCCACGCCCAGCACCAGGATGCCGGAGAGGTGATAGCCTGCATAGGGGCTTGCAAACTCCTGCATCAGGCTGTTGATCAGCGCGATGCCGAGAACCACCGGCGTGATGAACTTGATGCAGTATTTCCAGAGCTGGAGCACCACGTATTTGAAGATGCGGTGCCGGGTGCCGGACAGGCCGAGCTGCGAGACGATGTGCATCTTGAGCTGCTCGGTCCGGTAAATCCAGCCCACGATGAAGGCCTCGACAATCCCCACCGTTACCAGCCCGTAGTGGTTTAAGAAGTGGTCCACGATGTCCAGCCAGTAGAGGCCGGCGTGGGAGGAGAACATGATGGAGCCCGCAAAGCCGATCAGGCATATGGTGGACACCACTTTTTTTCTGGCGATGGCGAACTTGTCGATAATGGCCGAGGAGAAGGCCTCGATAATGGAGATCGAGGAGGAGATGCCGGCGATGGTCAGCAGAAAGAAAAACAGCAGGCCGAAGATCTCGCCGAAGGGCAGCAGCGAGATGGCCTTGGGATAGGCCACAAAGGCCAGCCCGATTCCGCTGGTGACGGCTTCCGTGATGGGGATGCCCTGCTTGGCCGCCATGTATCCCAGGATGCCGAAAACCCCCAGGCCGGCAAACATTTCATAGAAGCTGTTGGAGAAGGCCACGATAATGCTGTTTTTGAAGATATTGGCGTCCTTGGGCAGGTAGGAGGCATAGGCGATCATGATGCCGAAGCCAAGCGAGAGGGAAAAGAAAATCTGCCCGTAGGCGGCAATCCAGACATCAAGGCTCATGATCCGCGAGAAATTAGGGGTCAGGTACAGGGATATGCCTTCTCCGGCCCCTTTGAGGAAAAGCGACCAGACGATGATGATGAAGGTGATCAGAAACAGCACCGGCATCATGAATTTGACCGCCCGTTCAATGCCCTTTTCCACCTTCTGGAAGGTGATGGCCCAGTTGATCAGCCAGATAAAGGCCACAGCCAGGGCGATGGGCAGGTTCACCCCGTTTAAGTCCCATACGCCGCCGGATTTCTGGAGAAAGGTGTTGAAGAAGAAGTCGTTCGGGTCCGCCCCCCAGGCCTGGGTAAAGGAGAAGCAGAAAAAGTTCAGGCACCAGCCGATCACCACCACGTAGTAGATCACGATGCCGAACATCACGAAGGTGACCGACCACCAGCCCAGCCACTCCCACTTGGTGTCGATTTTGGCAAAGGCCTTGGGCGAGGAGGCGTTTTTTTTGTGCCCGAGCGCGAATTCCAGCATCAGAATCGGGATGCCGGCTGTGAGAAGGGCGATGATATAGGGAAATAAAAAGGCGCCGCCGCCGTTTTCATAGGCCATGTAAGGAAAGCGCCAGATGTTTCCCAGGCCGACGGCCGAGCCGATGGCTGCAAACAGGAAACCGAAGTTTGTTCTCCACTGGGGCCGCTCCATTTCTGTTGCCATACCGCCTCCAAACAATCGGGTTCACAGATCCGGGCGGGCGGTGCACCACAACTGCGCGGCTGCCCGCCCGCCGCCATGGGATGTCATAGCGGAAAAAACGATTGATTTCAATCAGAATTCCGTTTTTTGCGCTCCAGGGCGGGATCCATGGGGCGCCCGGCTTTTCCGTCCTCGTAGCACTTTCTGGCATACCAGTTGATCTGGCGGTATATGCCGCGCACGATGGCCACCTCTTTGGCCCGCAGCGGCAGGCGGGAGAAGAACTGCCGGAGCCGGCCCATCCAGTAGTCCGGGTTGTCGGCCTTGATATAGTCGATCCGCAGCAACAGGTCCCTAAGCTGGGCATACATGCCGTCGAGTTCGCCGCGCGTGGCAAGCCGGGGAACAAAGGGCTGCTGTTTTGGAAGGGCGGCTTTAAAGAGCTCATGGCAGATCAGCATTACGGACTGGGCCAGGTTGATCGAGGAAAAATCCGCCGTGGGAATGGTGACCAGGCTGTGGCAGAGCCGGAGCTCCTCGTTGGTAAGCCCGCGGTCCTCGGGGCCGAAAACGACGGCGATGCTGTTGTCTGCCGAAAGCGGGATGAGCGCCCGGGCGAGCTCCTCCGGCCGCCGGGCCGAGGGGCGTTGTCCTCCCAGGCGGGCGCTTGTGCCGACCACGTAGTGAAATCCGGAGAGCGCCCCGGCAAGGCTTTCGCGGACATCCGCTGCCAGGACCACGTCTTGTGCCGCATGCGTCGCCAAAGTCAGGATCCGGTCCATGCAATAGTTTTCCGGCGCGGTCACCACCAGCCGGCGGATGCCCATGTTGCGCATGGCCCGGGCGGCGGAGCCGATGTTTTCCGGATAGCGGGGCTTGTGCAGGACGATCGTGATGTTGTCAAGGGTGATTTTCGCCGTCATTGCCCTCACTGTCGGCTTCGCTGCTTTGCTGGGCCGGCTTCTGCCAGCGGTAGGCGTGCAGGGCTTTCGCAGCCGCCCGGTCCAGTTCCTCCGTCTCAACCACCCGGGTGCCCACGCCTGCATTGGCGAACACGTAGCCCGGCCCCTTGTGCTTGATGTCGTGGTTGACGATCAGCTCGTCAATGTGGTGCTCGCTGACCAGCCACTCCGCCACCTGGATGCCCTTGCCGTGGGCCTGGTCCATGTAGGGATTGGTTTCAAAGCCCATTTCCCGGACCTGCTGGTTTTTGCGGTCAATGGTGAAGACGGCAAAATACGGGGCCTCTCCGAAATGGGCGCTGATGGTGTTCTCCCGGTCCGCCATGGGCACGGCGATGCGCCGGTAGCGGGAGGTTTCCGGCTCGTAGTGGATCATGATCCGCCCCACGTGGGGAACCCGCTCGTGGATGGCCTGTTCGATGCGGTTGCTCACACTGTGGGCTTTTTTCAAATCCTCGGTGCGCAGCACGATGGAGGCCTGGATGAAGCGGAACCGCCCCGAGCTGCGGCCGACCAGGCTTTTGACGGCAATTACCGAGGGCTCGGCGGAGATCACCTCGCGCACCGTCTCCAGGGTTTCGGCGTCCACGGAGGCGTCGAGCAGCACCCGCATGCCGTCTGAGAGCAGCCGCCAGCCGGCAATCGCGATAAACACCAGCACGACCGCGGCCGCGATGCGGTCGATGCCCATGCCGAAGACGTGGAAAGAAATGTTGAGGTAGTTGAGCAGAACGGAGAGAAACACCACCAGCGAGGACAACACGTCGGTCTGCCGGTGGTGGCCTTCGGCGATCAGCGTGGGCGATTCGGTCCTGCGGCCCAGGTGCAGTGCATACTGGCCGAACAAAAAGGTGGCAAGGGTGGCCACGGCCAGAAGGGCCACGATCCAAGGCGATATGTCCGGCGGCACGGGGTTCTCCCCGGTAAAAATCCGGCGCGCGATTTCATAGCCGGCAAACAGGATGAAAAAGGCGATGCCGATGGAAATGACGTTTTCAATCTTGTACAGGCCCAGGGGAAAGTTCTTGAACTGCTTGGTGGAGAGCTTGACCCCCAGGTAGACGGCCATGGATGCAAAGGCGTCGGTCAGCGAATCGATCGCGCCGGCGGTTACGGCAAGGCTCCCGGATACCTCGGCCAGGCCCGCCTTGAGCCCGGCAAGGGCCAGGTTGAGCAGAAAGGCGTAGAGCACCACCCGCTGGATCTGGCGGGTCTCCTTGTCCATGGCGGGCGTGGCTGCTTGAGAAGGGGTTTCCATCAGGTTTCCGTGTTTTTGTTCGCGTTTTCCTCGATGATTTCCTCTACCTCGGTTCTGCTCAGGGTCTCGTGCTCGAGAAGCGCCCGGGCCAGTGCGTCCAGCGCCGCCTTGCGGCTGCTCAAGGTATCCAGGGTCTTCTGCTCGCACTCGCTGATGATCCGGCGGACCTCGTCGTCAATGATTTTCGCGGTCTCCTCGCTGAAGTCTTTCTGGGAACTCAGCTCTCTTCCGAGGAAGGGGTGGTTGCTGCCGTACTGGAAGGCCACCGGGCCCACCTTCTCGCTCATGCCCCACTGGGTGACCATGCGCCGGGCAATCTGGGTGGCCTTCTGCAGGTCATCGCCCGCGCCCGTGCTCGTGTCTGCAAACTGGATCTGCTCCGCTCCGCGGCCGCCCAGCATGACGGTAATCCGGTCGAGCAGGTAGCGGCGGGTCAGGTTGAAGCGGTCTTCCTCGGGGATCTGCTCTGTTGCCCCGAGCGCCCGGCCGCGCGGAATGATGGTGACCTTCTCCAGCGGGTCCGCCCCGGGCAAAAGCTTTGCCATAAGGGCGTGGCCGGACTCGTGATAGGCGATGACCTCTTTTTCCTCCTCGTTGATCATCTCCTCGCGCTCGATGCCCATGAGGATCTTGTCCCGGGCCTTGTCAAAGTCTTCCGCCTCCACCTTGTCCTTTCCCTGGCGCGCGGCCAGGAGCGCGGCCTCGTTGACCAGGTTTTCGAGATCCGCGCCGGAAAATCCCACGGTGCGGTTGGCCACCGTCTCCAGGTCCACGTCATCGCCTGCAGCCACGTTGCGGGTGTGGACCTTGAGGATGGCCATGCGGGCGTTTTTCTGGGGAAGCTCCAGCGATACCTGGCGGTCGAAGCGGCCGGGCCGGGTAAGGGCCGGGTCGAGCACGTCCGGCCGGTTGGTGGCGGCCATGACCACCACCGATTCCTGGGGGGAGAAGCCGTCCATTTCGTTTAGGATCTGGTTGAGCGTCTGTTCGCGCTCGTCGTGGCCGCCGCCCACGCCGGTTCCGCGCACGCGGCCGATGGAGTCGATCTCGTCGATGAAGATAATGGCCGGCGAATCCTTTTTGGCCTTGTCAAACATGTCCCGCACCCGGGAGGCGCCCACGCCCACGAACATCTCGATGAATTCCGAGCCGCTGATGGAGAAAAAGGGCGCATCCGCCTCGCCTGCAACAGCGCGGGCCATCAGGGTATTGCCCGTGCCCGGCGGGCCTACCAGCAAAACGCCCTTGGGCAGTTTCCCGCCCAGGGAGCGGTACTTGTCCGGGTCCTTTAAAAAGCCGATGATCTCCTGGAGCTCCTTTTTGGTGTTGTCCAGGCCGGCCACGTCATCGAACTGGATGTCGCTCACCGATTTCTCAAACTGTTTGGCCTTGGATTTGCCGAAGCCGAAGACGCCGCCCCCGCCGCCGGGGCCGCCCATGCGGTCCTGGAATTTCTTGGAGAAGTAGAAAAACGCGCCGATGATAATGACCCAGGGCAGAATGGCGATCAGAAGATTGACAAACCAGGACTGCTTGGTGGATTTGACGTTGATGGTCACGTCATGTTTTTCCAGCAGGCTCATCAGCTCCGGGTCGGATACGTCCGGCACCACGGTTTCAAACTTGTTCGCAGCCCCCGCAGCCGAGCCGTCATCGGAGGCGCGGCCGGCGCGGTCTTTGAATTTGCCAGATACGTGGCGGCCCTGCAGGGTGACCTCGGCCACCTGGTCCTGGCGCACCTTGTGTTTGAACTGGCTGTAGGCTATGGTGGAGGTCTGGGGCGCAAGCAGGGTCTGACTGACAAACAGGACGGCCATCAGCAGGACGCCGAACCAGAGAAGGCGCACCCAGCTTTCCTGCGGATTCTGCTGGGGCCCGGGAGGCTGCGGCCCCTGCTGCTGTCTCTGCGGACCGCCGGGCTGCTGCTGTTGATCGGTCATACGGAAAAGCTCCTTTTCGGGAACTGCAGATTTTAAGTATAATCCATTATAATAATCCAGTTTGGCGCAGACCTCAAACAATTTTTGCGGCCCGCGCCATTGCGAAAGAGGGGAGGAAAGGGCCATGGCGGGCGAAAATCCCGGCTCAGGGCCGGCCGGCGAAAAACCGGAAGCGCCGGGGCAGTGGCAGGATCTTGCAGCCTCGGGTTTGACGGGCCTTGTCATGGTGGTGGGCGCTCCGGATTCGGGAAAATCAACGCTCGTGCGCTGGCTGGCTGCCCATCTGCCCTGCAGCCGGCCCGGCCCTGCCGTGCTTGACGCCGATCCGGGCCAGAGCCGGCTGGGCCCGCCGACCACGTTCACGCTGGAATTTGCGCACCAATACCGGCGCTTTGTCGGATCGGTCAGCCCCTCCGGCCATATGCTGCAGGTGCTATCCGCCTGCGGGCGGCTGGTGGAGAAGGCCCGGGAGCTGGGCGCGGAGACCATCCTGATGGATACCTCCGGCCTGGTTGATCCCCGAAAGGGCGGGGCGCGGCTCAAGCTCTCCAAGATCGAGCTGCTCCGGCCCGCGGTGCTGCTTGTCCTCCAGGAGGCGGGCGAGCTGGAATCCTGGCTGCAGCCTGTACGGATCAGCGGCAAAACGCGCGTGATTGATCTGCCGCGCCCCGGGCGGGCCTGCCGGCGCGAAGCCCCCGAGCGGGAGGCGTACCGGCAGAATGCCTTCCGCAGCCATTTCCGCCATGCCGTTCGCCGGGAGTTTTTCTGGCCGCAGTGCGCGGTGTTTCCGGATCCCAGTTTTTATAGAAACCGCCTGCTGGCCCTGGAGGACCGGGAAGGCTTTGTTCTCAGCCTGGGCATTGTCCTTTCCTGGAGCCGGTCCGAGAGGCGCGTCTCGGTGTTCACTCCCCTGGAGCGGGCGCAGAAAAGCCGTGTTGCCGCGATCAACCTGGGGGATATGGCGCTTGACCCGGAGCGCTTCTGCCACTGAAGCCCTTTTTAATCAAGCCCGTACCAGTTTTTGAGAAACCGGGTGAAGGTCTCGCACAAAGGCGAGGGGCTGCGGTTTTTGTGAAGCGTGAGGTAGAATCGGCGGGAGAGATCCAGGTCCTTGACTGTCAGGGCCTTGAGCTCCCCGGTTTGCAGTTCGCCTGCCACGGCGATGGGCGAGAGGATGGAGACGCCCACGTGGTTTTTGATTCCCTGGATCACGGCGGCCGTGCTCCCGAATTCCGCCACCACAGAGAGTGCGCGCGGGGATCTGCCGATGGCGGCCAGGCTTTTCTGCAGGGATTTGCGGGTGCCGGAGCCGGATTCCCGCAGGATGAAGGGCGCCTCAAAAAGCGCTTCGGGCTCGAGTTCGTCATTTTGCGCCAAAGGGTGCCCGCCCGGCACGATAAGCCGCATTTCATCGCGGATGAGGGTGGTCTGGGCGATGCGGCGGTGCTCGGTCTCGGCGCCCACGATGCCCAGCTCCAGGCGGTAGTCGAGGATGGCGTCGATGATCTGCTCGGTGTCGCCGCTGTGCAGGGCGATGCGCACG
>CAZWNV010000083.1:0-12362 GCA_964635265.1 uncultured Desulfobacteraceae bacterium | reverse complement strand
ATGGGAAGCCGGCCGTCCTCGCGGGGCAGGTAGGGATGGTAGTCCACACCTTCCTCGACGGTGGTTTTGAGCCTGCCTACCCGGGGAATTTCCCCCTCCTGCGGAATATCGAGGCGCTCGCGCATATGTCCGGTGACCTCGTCGAGCAGCATGATTACCGGGGTCCGGTAGGTTTCCGCAAAATTGAAGGCCTCCACGGTAAGGCGGAAAATGTCCGGATGCGTCGACGCTGTAAGCGCCACAATGGCATGTTCGCCGTGGGTGCCGTAGCGTGTCTGGTTTACGTCTCCCTGGCTTACATGCGTGGGAAGCCCCGTGGAAGGGCCTCCGCGCTGGACATTCACGATAACGCATGGAATTTCCGTCATCACGGCGTATCCCAGGGCCTCCTGCATCAGGGAAAAGCCGGGGCCGCTGGTTGCCGTCATCACCTTGCGGCCGGTAATGGAGGCGCCGATAATGGCGCAGAGGGAAGCGATTTCATCCTCCATCTGCAAAAACCTGCCTCCTGTCTGCGGCAGGCGCCGGGCCATGAATTCGGCAATTTCGGATGAAGGCGTGATGGGATAGCCGGCAAAGAACTCCAGCCCGGCATACAAAGCTGCCTCCGCGCAGGCGATGTTTCCCTGGACGAATTGGATTCGGGAATTCATAAGACCGGCTCACTCCTCACAGATGACTTCGATGGCCAGGTCCGGGCAGCGGTCCTGGCAGAGCCTGCAGCAGATACAGTCCCCGGGACGCACGGCCTGGGCCTTCTGTTCAGCATCCAGGGCAAGCACGTTTTTGGGGCAGAAATGCACGCATATGCCGCAGCCCTTGCACCACTGCCGCTCCACCCGGTGTTCCTTGAGTTTTTTTTTCGGCCTGCCCATGGCTGTCCTGTATTCCCGGTTGTACGCGTTGCATTCCGCAATCCGGCCCTGCCAGCCATGCAAATTGCTGCAATATACCGCATAGCACGCGAAGGATCCGCGAAGGCAAAGGGCTTGGGAGGCGGGCTGCAGGGGGCCGCGGGGCCCCCGTTTTTCTCAGGCTGCAATTCCTTTGGCCATCAGCTCGCCCACCATTTTGCTGAAGCGGGTGGGGTTCTCGATTTTTCCGCCCTCGGAGACAACGGCCAGGTCAAGCAAAAGCTGGCTGTAGTCCTTGAGGGTCTGCTCATCCGTATTGCTTTCATGGAGGTTCTGGATTTTTTCGAGCAGGGGGTGATTCAGGTTCAGCTCCAGGATCCGCTTGTTTTCCGGCAGCGGCTGACCGGAGGCCTTCAGGAGTTTTTCCATATAAGCGCTCAGGTCGTAGGTGTCGCCGGAGAGGCAGGCCACGGAGTCCTTCAGGTGCGAGGAGGGCTTAACGTCCTTTACCTGGTCTTCCAGGTGGGACTTAATCGTCTCGAAAAGCGATTCATACTGGCTTTTCTTCTCCTCGTTGACCTCGTCGATCCCCAGGTCGCCTTTCTCGGCACTCTTGAGCTGTTTTCCGTCATACTCCGGCATTGCCTGGATCACGAATTCATCCACCGGGTCCGTCATCAGCAGCACTTCATAGTCCTTTTCCTTCAGGGCTTCCAGGTGAGGGCTGTTTAACATGGCCGTAAGGTTGTCTCCGGTCAAGTAGTATATGTATTCCTGGTCCGGCTTCATGTTGGCCACGTAATCCTTGAGGGAGACCCATTTGCCCTCGGATTTGGAGGTCTTGAACCGGGCCAGCTCAATGATCTTGTCCCGGTTTTCAAAATCCGTGTGGATGCCCTCCTTGATTACAGCGCCGAATTCCTCGTAGAATTTCTCGAACTCTTCCGCCTCCATGCCTGCCAGCTTTTCCAGGATTTTTTTGATCAGGTTCTTGCGGATATTGCGCACCAGTGCATCCTGCTGCAGAATTTCGCGGCTGATGTTGAGGTTCAGGTCCGGCGCATCCACCACGCCCTTGATAAAACGCAGGTACTCGGGCAGGATTTCCTTGCAGTCGTCCATGATGAAAACCCTGCGGCAGTATAGCTGCACCCCGTGGCTGCGTTCGGGCTGGAAAAGATCAAACGGCGCCTGCGAGGGGATGTAGAGGAGGGCACTGTACTCGGTAAACCCCTCCATTTTCAGATGCAGCCAGGTAAGCGGCGGGTTCCAGTCATGGCTGATATGGGAGTAGAAATCCTTGTACTCCTCTTCCGTGACATCCTTTTTGTCTTTGGCCCAGATGGCCTTCATGGAGTTTAGGGTTTCCTCCCGGATCTCCGTTTTTTTCTCCGCCTGCTCCTGCTCCTGCTGGTCTTGTTCCTCACCGGATTTTTCCGCTTCCACTTCGCGCTCAACATCCATGACAATGGGATAGCGCACAAAATCCGAGTGGCGTTTCACAGTCTGGCGGATGGTCCATTCATTGGTAAAATCCGGGTCATCGGCGTCCAGTTCTTTGAGTGAGAGGATCACGTCCGTGCCGCGTCCCGGTTTTGTCGTGGTTTCAATCGTGTAGGAGCCGTCCCCGGAGGATTCCCATTTGACGGCTTCCTCGGCATCCGGCGTGCGGGTAACCACGGTTACCGTGTCTGCCACGATAAAGGAGCTGTAAAAGCCCACGCCGAACTGGCCGATCAGCTCCGGGGCCAGGGTCTGCTCGTTCCTGGATTTCTCCAGGGCTTCCATGAAGGCGGCGGTTCCGCTTCTGGCGATGGTGCCAAGGTTTTCCACCACTTCCTCATAGCTCATGCCAATACCGTTATCAGAGACGGTAAGGGTCTTGTTTTCCTTGTCGGGGATGATCTTGATCTGAAATTCGGTATCATCTCCCAGGATGTCGGGCTCCGTCTGGGTCCGGAAGCTCAGCCGGTCAAGAGCGTCTGAGGCATTGGAAATCAATTCCCGCAAAAAAATCTCCTTGTTGGAGTAAAGGGAATTGATGATAATGTTCATAAACTGTTTGACTTCGGTTTTGAATTCATAAGTCTCTTTGTTCGGTGCCATACGCAACTCCTTCCAGATTGTTATAAAAACGTTGCTGCAGCAGCAGGCGGGAAAACTCTTGGTTTGCCATTAAATTGGCAACGATTCTGAATTTGTCAACCCTTGCAGGGGCAGCAGGACAGGACAGGGCTTTTTTTTTATCCGGATCAATGCTACAGGTTGCTGCCGGAATCGGATGGATTTCTTATGCTGCAATTATTTGCCAATCTTTCAGCCGAGCAGGCCAACATTTGCAGCCTGGTGCTGGCTTCTGCCGGAATTGCCTGCAGAATCCGGAGAGATCCGCACGGATGGGCCGTTTGGGTGCAGCAGGAGCGCTATGAGGAAGCCTATCAGGCCATGGCTGCTTATTTCCGGGAAAACCGCAATGAACTGGATTGGGAAATGCCCGAGAAGAAACGGTCTTTCCAGCAGGGTCGTTTTGTTGAATCCCTTTTTGCCGCTGTCTTTTTGATGGCTTTCCATATATCCTTCCAATATACCGGTGTTCATGATGCGATAGTCCGGAGATTCGGTGCTTCGGCGGAAGCCATATGGCAGGGCGAGTTTTACCGGGCTGTCACGGCTCTCATGATTCATGCCGATGCCGTCCATCTTGCGGGGAACATGCTGGGCATAGCGGTTTTCGGGGCTGCGGTAACCGCAGAGATCGGATGGGGGCTCGGATGGCTGCTGATACTGGCCTCCGGCATATGCGGCAATCTGTTGAATGCCGGCCTGCATGCAGGGGGGCATCTTTCCATAGGCGCTTCAACCGCGGTATTCGGTGCTGTCGGAATGCTGGTGGGCCTGCAGATGATCCGGCGGTTTTTCCGGCAAAAAGGACGGCGCCTGGCCGTGCTGGCCCCCCTTGCCGGAGGCCTGGCCCTTCTGGGGTTTATGGGTTCGGGGCCGAATGTGGACATTATGGCCCACTTGTTCGGATTCGCTGCAGGTATCGCCATCGGTGCGGGCTGCGGCCTGTTTTATCGGGCTGGGCCCGCCAAAACGCTGCATGCCGTCTCGCTGGCACTGGTTTTTGCCTTGATCTTTCTGGCATGGACAGCCGGGGGGTAGGATATCGACGCTGCAAAGAGAGGAGGAGCAATGAAAGCGGTTGCGGACCTGTTTTTTGAAGCCAAAATGCTCAAGGATATTCCCCGGGCGGGGTTTGCGTTTCTTGGGGCGGGCAGCGAATCCATTGCCGCCCATTCTTTTGCCGCGGCCTTTATCGGCTATGCCATGTCCAGGATGGATGAAGCCGCCGATACACAAAGACTTATTGCCATGTGCCTGGTCCATGATCTGCCGGAAGCCCGCATCGGGGATCTCAACTATGTGAACAAGCAGTATGTGCAGGCCGACGAGGAGCAGGCCGTTGCAGATCTCTGTCGCAATCTTTGCTTTGGAGAGGATCTGGCCGGCTTGATCCGCGAGTTTCAACAGCAGGCGAGCCGGGAGGCCCTGCTTGCCCATGACGCCGATCAACTGGCTTTTATTCTGGATTTAAAGGCGGTCGCCGATATCGGGGTCAAAACCCCGGAGAAATGGCTGCCCGTGGTGGTTCGGCGCTTGAAAACCGATCTTGGAAAACAGCTGGCAGAGGCAATTCTGCAGACCGAATGGGACAGCTGGTGGCGCGACGGCTACAGGGAATGAGAAAGCGGGCATCCGGATCCGGGCTGCCTTGTTTTTCGGAAAAACGTGGGGAGCGCGAAAAATGGCTTGATCAAATTTTCCCGGTCGTGCTAAAATTATTGGTTATATTACGAATAACCGGTGTCCGCCAGAATCGTGGCAGAGTCGTGGCCGGCTTCTGACAAGGAGCAGAAACTATCATGGAACTAAGTATGGACGAATTTGCCCGATGCCTGGATATACCAGCCAGCACAATCGAGCGCTGGATCCGGCAGGGGCGTATCCCCGTCCGGAGAAAAGGCAATGTCTGCGAATTCAATCAGCCGATTATCGAGAAATGGGCCGAAGCCAACCACCTGCACTTCCATCCGCCGGGGACGCGAACAGAGGCGCAGGATGAGGAGGAATCGGAAAATAATGCGGACAGCCTGCTCTCGGTGATGCGCCGGGGCGGGGTCTATTATGACATTGAAGGCGACAGCATGGATGCAGTGCTCGGGGAGGCCGTGGAGCGGGTGCCCTATTTTGATACGCCGGAGAAAAAAGAGAAGCTTTTTAACAGCCTGAAGGCCCGCGAGGAGATGATGTCCACCGGCATCGGCAAGGGGGTGGCCATCCCGCACCCGCGAACGCCGATGAGCGACAGCGGCTGTCCCGCCTTTATCACCACCTGTTTTCTCAAGGCCCCGATCGATTACCAGGCGATTGACAAAAATCCCGTATTCGTTCTGTTTTTGCTGATAAGCCCGACTGCCAAGCTCCATCTGCACCTGCTGGCGCAGCTTTCCTACTGCCTCCGGGACGAGGAGTTTGTCGAACTGCTTGCACGGCGGCCGGATGCGGAGACCTTGTATGCCAGAATCGGGGAGTTGGCGGAATCCATGGAATCTTCCGGATAAGCCGGGATGTTTTGGCCGGATCATTTGCAGGCAGGAAATATTTTGAGGCGACTATCAAACTTTAATTTCTGGCGCTATCCCTCCCAGTGGATTCTGTTCCGCCTGGATGACCGACTGCTTCTTATTATTATCGGGGCCCTTGTCGGGGTATGCAGTGGACTGGCTGCGGTGGCCATGTATAAGGGCCTCGTGGCCATGTTTCACTGGATGAGTCATTACCGGGGTCACTGGTGGGCCTTTCTGATGCCGGGTTTCGGCGCTGCCGCAGCAGCCATATTCCTGGAGAAACTGCTGCGGGAGGGAGCGGGCCACGGCGTTCCGGAGGTGGTCTACAGTGTCTCTCGCTACGGCGGGCTCATGCGGTTCCGCTCCAGCTTTTCCCGCCTGATTTCGGGCTGTCTCACCATCGGCAGCGGGGGATCCGCAGGGCCGGAAGCGCCGGTGGTCATGAGCGGGGCCGCGATCGGCTCCAACATCGCCCAGTTTTTTTCGCTAAATGACAGGCAGCGCGTGGCTATTGTCGGGTGCGGCTCTGCGGGAGCCCTTGCGGCCATCTTCAATGCCCCCATTGCCGGGCTGGTCTTTACCATAGAGGTGATTGTCGGGGAGTGGTCGGCGGTCAACATCGTCCCCATTGCCATTGCCTCTGTCGCCGGTGCCGAGGTCTGCCGACTGCTGACGGGCAATCCGTTCGGGATGGAGAGCATAGCCTTCCAGGTGGATCTTGTAGACAACCTTGCCTGTCTCGGTCTGGCGGTGTTTACCGCAGCCTCTTCCGTACTGCTGACGCGCGGGATCCGTTGGTGCAACCGGTTCTCTACGGCACTGGCCCGCAAGGGCAGGGTGCCTTTCTGGGTGCGCCCCCTTCTCGGCGGCTTTGCCGTCGGCCTGATCGGCCTGGCTTTGCCGGAGGTTCTCGGAGAAGGCTACCACTATATTCGCGAGATGGTCTCGGGCAATTTTGCACAGGGGCTTTTGCTGGCACTGATACTGGTTTTGGCCAAGATCGCCGCAACATCCCTTACCCTGGGCTCCGGCGGTTCCGGGGGAATTTTCGCCCCCTGCCTGGTTCTTGGCAGTTTTACCGGGCTGGTCTATCATCGCCTGATAGACTTTGTCGGGCCGGGCTTGAGCCTGGTGGACGAAGGCTGCTTTGCCCTTTTGGGAATGGCCGGGCTGGTTAGCGGAATCCTTCAGGCCCCGCTTACGGGGATTTTTCTGATTGTTGAAATAACGGGCGGTTACGGGGTGATACTGCCGCTGATCCTGGTTTCGGCGGTTTCGGCAACCGTAACCCACGCCTTCGAACCCGCCTCCTTTTATTTAAAGGAGCTCGTGGAAAAGGGCCATTACCTGCGCCCCCGAACCGATGAGCGGGTACTCGCCGATCTGACGGTTCGCGAACTCGTGGAAAAGGACTGCATCGTTGTATACAAGAACATGAAACTGGGCGATTTTGCCAGGATCGTTCAGAAATCCCACCGCAACTTTTTTCCGGTGGAAGATGAAGAAACCGGGGATTTTGCGGGCATGATCCATCTTGACGACATCCGCGAATACCTGTTTGACCCTCTTCTCTATGAAACCGTGTTCCTGGAGCAGATCATGGACACGGATGTGGAAACAGTGGATCTTGACGATGACCTCACCGAGGTCCTGGAGTGCATGGACAACAAGAACCTGTTCAGCATGCCGGTGGTTGTGAACAATCGTTTTATCGGCATGATCTCGAAGGCCACTCTTCTGGATAAGTACCGAAGCGAGCTCATGGTGCAGTCCTATTATTGATTATGGCCCGATAACACGGGGCCTTCCTCTTGAATTGCCAATGGAATTGCAAAAGCCAAGGAGACAGTTGTCATGGACTTACAACTGCTGCACATTTTTCGCAACACCCCCCTGGGCCGGGAGCTTTTGCTGCAGTCCGCGTATTTCTGCCGTTGCGTGGGGGTCTTGCCGGTCCTCTACATTCCCCGGTTCATGAAGTTCCTGATGTATTTTGAAAACGACGTGGTCCAGGTCGATCTCGACGGCTCCTATCTCCGGGCTCCGCAAAGCGCGCGGGACCATGCGGTGGAAATTGTCCGCCAGCAGGGGCTGCCGGATCCCAAGTTTCTGGAGATCAAGAACTTTACCGCCTCCACGCTTCCGGATGTGCCCGTAAATTTCGATTTTATGTGCTGTCCGCGTACGGTGAGCGATCTGTCCACCAAGATCGGGCTGGGCTATATCGGCCCGCGCGTGCGCCGGATCGTTCAATCCGCACGCTTTCCCGTCCTGATCGGCTGCTCCGTATACAAGCCCTGGCAGAGCATTACGGTCTTTTTCGGCGGTTCGGCCAACGCGGTGAAAGCCCTGCGGCTGGGGTTTCGTCTGGCCAGGCTGACCGGTATGCCGGTGGATATGTTCACCCAGGAGGAAAAGCGGTATAAGAGCGGATACCAGGCTGTGATCGAGAAGGAAAACCTGGAGTCGGAGATCCGGAAATATGTCCGGAACTGGCTCTATTATGAGTCAGGCGATTTTATTGAAAACCTCTATGACGTGCCGCATGATTCCCTTGTGGTTGCAGGGGCCTATGGCCACGGACTGGTAAAAGAGATGTTCTTTGGCTCCACCCTGGAGAAGATTCAGTCCGTTCTGCCGAACAATCTTCTGCTTGTGGGGCCCAATTACCGCGCGGCCATGGGGTAAGGAAAGGGGCTGCAGCGTTTTTACAGGTCTATATGTTTGAGCCGGATGTTCTGCCGGATCACTTTGGCGGCGGTTTTTTCAAACTGGGCGGTGACGTCTGATACGTAGAAGTCCGTCCTGCCGTTTTTCTGTAGGCTCCGGTCGATGCCGGGGTTTTGCTGCAGAAAGTGCTTGATCTCGGTGGCAAGGGCCACGGAAGAGTCGATAATCGCGACCTTTTTCCCGAGTTTGCCCGCAATGACCGGTTTTAACAGCGGATAGTGGGTGCAGCCCAGGATCAGGGTATCAATCTGGCGTGTCCGGAGGGGATGGAGGTATTTTTTCACAATCATCCGGGTCTCGGGTTTATCCAGCCAGCCCTCCTCGACAAGCGGTACCAGAAGGGGGCAGGGGTTGGAATGAACCCTGGCCTGCGGGGCTTTTTCCCGGATTTTTGTCTCATAGATTCCCGAGGCGATGGTGCCGCGCGTCCCGATTACGCCGATGGCCTGTTTTTGTGATTTTTCCAGCGCCAGGTGGACTGCCGGGGTGATGACCTCGTAGATGGGCAGGGAAAAACTGGATGTTACCGTTTCCGTGGCCACACTGGAGGCCGTGTTGCAGGCCATAACGATTAACCTGGCTCCCTGATCCATGAGAAACCGCGTGTTTTCCATGGAATAATCGATTACGGTACGGCTGCTTTTGTTTCCGTAAGGGGTGCGCGCGGTATCGCCGAAGTAGACAATGTCATAGCCCGGCAGTTGATCCATCACCGCCCGCACAACAGTAAGCCCGCCTATGCCCGAGTCGAAAATGCCGATCATTGGTCAGCATCACCCTGATTCTCGCAAATCTCCATTGCCGGCTTGCCGTCCAGTGCGGCCAGCTGCCGGCGGACGCAGGCCTGTAACTGGTCCAGCGGCACGTCCGGGTTAATGCCCGCGCACATGCCCGACATGATTCGCCAGTTCTCCGGATCGATCAGCACGCTTTCAATAAAAGGCCAGGCCTTGCACATACGGGGCTTTACCGGATGGATCGTGCAGAGGCCGTTCCAGAATACGCAATAGCCGTCCGCTTTTTGCCCAAGCTGCAGGGATCCGGCCTTATCCCGGCGGCAGTAGGTGTTTACCAGTTTTTCCGGCGATATCTGCAGGTATGCGGCAATGTTTGCGATATCGGTGTGCGACAGTCTGGTGCCGCCGAAACCGATGCAGCACTCCCCGCACTGGCGGCACCGGAAGAAATCATCGGGGCAGCGGAGATTATACGGCATGGCGGCCCTCCAGGGCTTTTTTGAGGGTTACCTGGTCCACGTACTTGAGCTCCCCGCCCATGGGAACGCCGGAGGCAATACGGCTGATTTTTACCCCCCGACCGGCGAGCTGCTCGCGGATGTAGGCGGCTGTCGTCTCGCCTTCCACACTTGTACCGGTGGCGACAATGATCTCTTGCACACGGCCCTCCGCCACGCGGGCAATCAGTTCCCTGATCCGGATGTCCTCGGGGCCGATGCCGTCCATGGGAGATATCAGCCCCTGCAGCACATGGTAGCGGCCGGTAAAGGAAGCGGTTTTTTCAATGGCTGCCATGTCCACCGGGTGCTCCACCACGCAGAGCTGGGATTCCTCCCTTGCCGGATCCCTGCAGATACTGCAGACTTCGTCATCGCTTAGCCCGAAGCAGCGGCTGCAGAGACGGATTTTTTGTTTTAAATCGCGCAGACTCGCGGCAAGTTCAAAGACCTCTCCGCTGTCTGTCTGCAGCAGGTGCATGGCCAGTCGTTCAGCTGATTTTTCGCCGATTCCGGGTAGTTTTGCCAGATTGCGGATCAGGCGGGTAATGGATGCCGGATATTGAATCATGGGTTCGGAACTGCCAGATCCTTTCTGAATTTCCGCTTTCTACATCATTCCAGGAATGTTCATCCCGCCGGTAAGTTTGTTCATCTCCTCGGTGACCATCTGCTGGGAGCGGGAAAGAGCGTCGTTGACCGCCGCGACAATCAGGTCCTGGAGCATTTCGACGTCTTCCGGGTCGACCACCTCTTTTTCGATGGAAATGGAGACAATCTGCTGGCGCCCGTTGGCTACTGCCTTTACCATGCCGCCCCCTGCGGAGGCCTCGACAGTCTTGTCAGCCATTTCCTCCTGAAGCTTTTCCATTTTATTCTGAAGCTGCTGTGCCTGCTTCATCATTTTTCCCATGTTTTTCATAAAGCCTTGTTCCTCCTACAAGATTTTGACATCGATGATCTGACCCTGAAACAGCCTCATGGCCTCTTCCACCATCGGGTGGTGCAGGGCCTCCCGCTTCAGGCGGTCAGCCTCCTTTTTCTCTGTTCCGGCACAATCCGTCCCTGCGTTTTGCGGCTCCAGAAGACAGAGATGCATCTCCCGGCCGAACTGCTCGGAACACATCTGCTGGAGCACAGATTGGTTCTTCTCCCGCCTGACCCAGTTCATATGAAACTGCCCGGCAGGCAGTTCAATACGGATTTGGCTGTCATCGACCGCGGCAAGACGGCTTTGGGCAAGACAGGCGGCAAGGGAGGGCTGCTGCTCGGCGAGCCGCTCCAGGACGGCCTGCCAGTGCTCGTGATCGGTTTCCGGTGTTTTCGGGGCCGGATCAGCAGCCGTTGCGGTCCCGGCCTCCGATCGTAGCTCCGGCTTTTGCATTTCTCCGGCTTCGGGGACTGTCCCCTGTGTGCCTTGCGGCTCCTGCAGAACTTGCTCCGGGCCCGGGTCCGGGGGACTCTCACCTGCCTCGCTTCGCAGGTGATCCAGCTTTTCAATCAGGGTATCCAGGGGGAGGGCCGGCTTTATCTGCAGAATCCGCAGAAAGGCCATTTCCAGCGCCAGTTTGGGCTGGCTGGAATGCTTGACGGTGGCCTCCTCCTTGAAAAGGATGTCCAGGACCTGGTTTAGATGAGTCACAGGGACCTGTTCGGCCTGGCGGGCCATCTCTTCGATTTCATGGGCCGGCACATCAGCCAGTGTCTCCGGGCCGCCGCCCATCTTGACCACCAGCAGGTTCCGGAAATGGGCGACTACCTCTGTAAAGAGCTTCATCATATGCTGGCCCCGCAGGTAGCAGCGGTCAATAATCTCCAGTACGGCGGCCGGATCTGCCGCAAACACCGCTTCCGACATGGCGAAAAGATCCCTGCGGTCAATGCCGCCCAGGACGTCCAGAATTTCCTGTGTGTCCACGCTATCCGCTGCACATGCCATGATGTGGTCGAGCAGGCTTAACGCATCGCGGACGCTGCCGTCTGCTTCCCGGGCGATTAAAGACAGCCCCTCGGTGCTTATGGTGAGGCCTTCACTCTCACAGATGGTTTTCATATGGTCAACTATGGCATCAATCCCGATACGCCGGAAGTCATGGCGCTGGCAGCGCGAAATAATGGTGATGGGGATTTTGTTGGGCTCGGTGGTCGCAAAGAAAAACATCACATGGCCGGGCGGCTCCTCCAGAACCTTGAGAAGTGCGTTGAAGGCGGCATCACTTAGCATGTGCACTTCATCGACAATATAGATCTTATACGGGCTGTGGGCGGGCAGATATCTGGCATTTTCCCGAAGCTCCCGGACATGTTCGACCTTGTTGTTGGAAGCGCCGTCAATTTCAAACACGTCCGTTGCATAACTGCCTGTGATTTCCCGGCAGGAGCGGCACTTATTGCAGGGCTCGGTGGTGGGGCCGGATTCGCAATTGACGCATTTGGCCAGGATCCTTGCCACTGTGGTTTTGCCGGTCCCCCGCGGGCCCGCGAACAGTATCGCGTGGGCCAGGCGGCCGGATGAAACGGCGTTTAACAGCGTCCGGGTAATGTGCTGCTGACCGACTACTTCATCAAAGCGCTGTGGCCGGTATTTTCGAGCCAGCACCAGGTATGACATGAATCATCCTCGAATGCCTGTGTATTTGCTGCCGGAATAAGGGCAGGCGCTTGCACGGATTAACCTTCCAGGGGCCATTAACGGCCGAAGCAGTGGAATGTGGCAAAACCGATCGCGGTGGAAGGTATGAAACATCAAAAGTGGCGGAGAGAGAGGGATTCGAACCCTCGGTGCCCGTTAGGGCACACACGCTTTCCAGGCGTGCACCTTCAGCCGCTCGGTCATCTCTCCGCATCACTGTTTCTTTACAAAATGAATGAAGATATGTATAAGACTTATCCTTTTTTGTCAATAGAACACTTTGA